>DASTZI010000028.1:0-7747 GCA_035764385.1 Vicinamibacterales bacterium | reverse complement strand
GATCGGGTCTATCTCGCCAACCGCGGCGAGCTGAAACTTCCCGATAAGGTCCCGAACGGCTTTCCGGGCAATTGGGGCTTCTTCAACCAGATGGCCGCGACGCAGCCGATTGCGAACATGGTCAACTGCATCGTCGTTGTCGACGGCACCGGAAAATTGATCGAGGCGTGGAACCAGTGGGACAAGCTCTTTGACTGGGGCCGCGGACCGCATCAGGTCTATATCAGCCCCTACGATCCCGAGCGGCACGTCTGGGTTGTCGATGACATGCGCCACGTGATTTATCGCTTCACGCATGACGGCAAACAACTTGTCCAGACGCTCGGCGTGCTCGATGAATTTGGCGAGAACGACGACCTGACGCACTTCCGTCGCCCCACGATGATCGACTGGCTGCCCGACGGGACGTTCTTCGTCGCCGATGGCTACGGCAACACCCGCGTGGTGAAGTTCGACAAGAGCGGGAAGGCACTGCTGAAGTGGGGGAGCAGAGGCACCGGCCCGGGACAGTTCAACACACCGCATGGGATCGCGGTCGGCGGATCGCCGCCGCGCGTGTTCGTCTCCGACCGCGGCAACCGCCGCATCCAGGTGTTCGATACCGACGGCAAGTTCCTCGAGGAGTGGCCGGGCATCGCGCCGCACAGCATGTTGATGAGCGCGGACGAGCACGTGTGGGCGGTGGACAGCCTCACCGATCGCATCGTCAAGTTCGATCTCTCGGGTCACGTCGAGTTCTCGTTCGGACAGTTCGGCACGCGGCCAGGGTATACGTGGGCCCCGCATCAGATATCCGCCGATTCGGACGGCAATCTCTATCTCTCCGAAGTGTTTGGTGGACGTACCCAGAAGTACCGTCCCAAGCCGAATGCGGACCCGACCAAGCTCGTGTGGGGCCGGTCGTTAATGCCGGTGGGTAACGCGCGAACGAATTGATCCGCTTCACATCGGCCAAGAGGAGTCACGATCATGATCAAACGAATGACGCTCTTGCTCATCGCGTTGACGGTCGTCGTGTCCCCCGTGGACGCTCAGAGCAAGCCGGACTTCTCGGGCGCCTGGAAGCTATCAGGTACTACTCCGCCGAACTACCCGGGATCGGCAGGATGGGGGGTGCCGTCGCCCTCGCTGGTCGTCAAGCAGACGTCGACCGAGCTGACGATCCAGAGCGGCCAGTACGGTCCCGCCCCGATGACCGTCGTCTACAAGCTCGATGGCAGCGACAACATCTGGGATGCGCAGTCGATCACGCAATCGGGAACGGCGGCTGTGGTGAAGTGGCGAACGAAGGCACGATGGGATGGCAACAAGCTGATTCTCTTTACCTGGAACACGGCGCTGAACCAGATGCGCGACGTGATGACTCTCAGCAACGGCGCACTGACGATCCAGCGAGGCACCGAGCAGCCAGGACCGTCGACGAACGCGACGCTGACCTACGCCAAAGGGTCGTAGCGGAGCAGAAATTTGTCTACGGTTCGTCAGACCTAAGCCAGCCGTGGTGACAGCAATCAATTAGTTTTCTTAGTGCGATATGGCAACGGGCACGGCGCGTGTCTTGCCTCCGTCCACGGTACAGAGGTCGCCCTCCCGTGTCTGACAAGTCCGCAGCGGTGGTTCCGATCACACCGCCTACTCCTCTCGGGTCTCAGAAGATCGGCGGCACCGGGCCGCGCATCACCCCGGCGGAGTTCGGCGAACGTCTTGTGCGCGGACGCGAGCAGCGGCAGCGCAGCCTCCGGGAAATCGCCGACACCACGAAGATTGCCATTCACCAGTTGCGCTCGCTCGAACGCGGCGATCTGCATCGTTTGCCTGGTGGAATCTACCGTCGGGCCATTGTTCGTCAGTACGCCGCCGCCGTCGGCCTGAATGTAAAGGACACATTAGGTGCGCTGGCAACCGTCGAAGGGGAGACTGACTTCGACGATCAGGCTCTCCAGGCCGGCGCGGGCCGTCCCGGAGATGCTGGTTCGTCTCTGTTTTCAACCGCGTTGTGGTCGAGTGCGACGCCGCTCGTCCTCGTCGGCGCAGTCGCGGCACTCGCAGTGGGGTGGTACCAGCTGGGAGCGACGGCGCCCGCGGTGGAGGCGCCGGTGACGGTGGCGAGTGCACCTGCCGCGAAAGCCGACGTGCCGGCCATCGCGCTGGTGGCAGGAACGGAAGCTGTGCGCGCGACCGCAGGGGACATCAAACTCGGCCCCGCGTCGGCTGTGTTGCAGAAGGAGCCTGAGACCGTCAACGTCGCCGAAGCCAACGCGACAGAGGGTGAGTTGCGGATTACCTCTGAACCGACTGGCGCGCTGGTGACCGTGAACGGTGTCGGGTGGGGCTCGACGCCGGTCACGATTCGCTACATGCCGTTCGGGAGAAAACTGATTCGCGTGACGAAACCCGGTTACGCGAGCGCGCAGCGCGGCTTAGACTTCGCACCCGATCGCCGCGTCCAATCCGTTCGCATCCAGTTATCTCAGGACTCGCCGGAAGCACGCTAGCCCGCTCACGGCCACGAAGGCCTAACCGCATGCACGACGGCCCCGAAGGAGCGGCGCGGAAGCGCCGCTCCTTCGTAGTTCAGAACGTCGCCCGGAATCCGAGCTGCATCATCCGCGGCTGGTAGACGAGGCTCGGAGTAGGAATCGGCAGCCCGTAGGCCGCGTTGCTCTCACGCACTTCGTAGGTTCCGTAGTTCTCGTGGTTGAACAGGTTGTACGCCTCGAGGACCCCCGCCAGCGAGGCCTTTCCGCCGAGTTTGATCCGCTGCTGGAGGCGGAGATCCACGCGGTGGATTGACCCGCCGATGAACGAGTTCCGCGCGACAATCGTGCCGTCGGGACGCAGGCGATCGCACCCCTGTCCGCACTGGCGCAGGTCGCCGCCGTACGACTTCCCGAACCGCTGACCGGAGCCGTAGAAGTACAGCCCGCTCAACTGCAGGCCGCGTCCGACTTCCCAGATGCCGTTGAACGTTCCACGGTTCCGCTGGTCGGTGGTGCCGAGCGAGTACTCGCCGCCAAGATCCGGTGCGACCGGGAACGGGACGACATGCGTTCCGCTGACGGCTGGCGCCGAGCTGTCGTAGAGCCACGACAGCGTGTAGGTGCCCGACGCCTGCCACCGGTGACTCAACCGCTTCGTGAACGCGGTCTGCAGCGAATGTGAATTGGATCGGCCGCCCATCACGTTCATGGCGAGCGTGCCGAAGTCGGGGTAGGGGCGTTTGCTGATGTCGGTGAACGGATAGTTCACGCCGGTCACGGGGTCGAAGCTGAGATTGATGTTATTCAACTGCGTGCCCTGCGTCGTCCGCTCGTCCCGTCCGCCGACGAAGACGTAGTCGACTTCGACGCCCATCGTCGCACTCAGCTGGTGCGCGGTGCCGAGCGATGCCTGATGGCTGTACGGCATCTTGGTGAACTCGGCGGGAGGCGCGAGGAAGTCCTGGCCGGTGTCGCGCCGCACGCACGTCGCCGTCCGCGCCGTCGTGCAGAAGCGCGCATCGAGCTGTG
This sequence comes from Vicinamibacterales bacterium, assembly GCA_035764385.1. Lineage (GTDB taxonomy): Bacteria > Acidobacteriota > Vicinamibacteria > Vicinamibacterales > UBA2999 > Gp6-AA40. The sequence goes on along the minus strand of DASTZI010000028.1, from coordinate 4,238 downwards.
CCTGCGTCGGCCACGGCCCATTGAACGGGTTCGCCGCGAAGTCCGGCCGGCCGTCGTTGAGGACTCCCACTACGGCCGACCGCGTGATCCCCGCCATCTGACCGGCGAGGCCGGTAATGAGGTCGCCGTAGTACCGGCCGTAGCCGCCACGAATGACCGTTTGTGGCGTCAACGTATACGCGAAACCGAGCCGCGGCTGGAAGTTGTTGAGGTCGTTCGGACGGTTGTCTTCGACGATCGGCGCGAGGCCGTAGTGGTTCGCCCACACATTCAGAGCCGCGTCGTAGCGCAGCCCCAGGTTGAGCGTCAGCTTCGAGGTGATCGCCCAGTCGTCCTGCGCCCAGCCGGCATAGTTGTACTCGGGCAGCGCCGTCCGGAACTGACCGTTGCCGAACGTGTACGTCCTGGTGATCGGAGACAGCGCCGCGAGGTTCCACGTTGTCACGTCGTTCCAGACCGGCAACAACGCCTCGAGATTGGCCGGAGCGGGGCCACCCTGGGCGTCGATGTTCCCCATGCAATAGCGGCAACTGAACGCCGCGTTGATCGCGTAGAGATCCTCCACACCCAGCTTCATGTCATGCCGCCCGCCCCTGTCGAACGAGATCGTCAAGTCGTCGCGAAGCTGGTAGACGTTCGCACTGTTGTTCTGCGGCGTGCGGACGTTGCCGCCAACCGAGAACCCCCGGAACGTGATGCGGGGATGCCCGTATGTGATGCCATTGGCCGCCTGCGGGTGGTCGGGCCGGTACGTGTAGTTGCTGGACTGGTAGAGGTGACTGTTAAATCCAGCCTTGACCTCGTTCACCATCCGGTTCGACAGGACATGCGACATGCTCGCGAAAATTTCGTCGCTGCGACGCTTGAAGTTCTCCACCGCCGCCGGATGGCTGCCGACCTGCGTGCTCTGCAGCTCGTAGGGGTTGTGGTACGTGAAGTCGTTCCCGCGCACCATCACCCGCATACGCGACGACAGCTGGTAGTCGAGACGGAGGCCGGACATGTTGGTTCGCTTCGTCCCGGTGAGCGCCACGTTGAATTTTGGATACGGCGTGTTGAAGGTCAGCGTCCCCGGCTCGCGCTCGTACTCGTAATTGGCGAAGAAGTGGAGCCGGTCGCGGAGGATCGGCCCGCCGTAGGTCGCGCTCATCTGCTGATTCGAGTACGGCAGGACCTTCTTCGCGATGAAGTCCGTCGCGTTGAACGCATCGTCACGGAAGTAGCCTGAAAACGAGCCTGACCCGACGTTGCTGCCGGACCGGGTGATCGCGTTCACCTGCAGGCCGGTCGAGCGTCCCTGCGTCGCATCGAACCGGCTCGCCAGGAACTGGAACTCCGCGATCGCATCACGGCTGAAGCGCGGCTGGCCGCGGTTGCCGCCTTGTGCGACCGACACTTCCTGGCCGTCCATGTTCAGCTGGAACTCGCGGTTCCCGTTGCGCTCGCCGGTGGTTGGGCCGAGGTCAGTCGCGTTGGCGCGCATGCCAGGCGCCAGTGTGGACAACGCCATCCAGTCGCGGCCGTTCACCGGCAGCTCCTGTGTCTGCCTCGGATCGACATTGCCGCCGATGCTCGATGTCGTCGTGCTGATCAAGGCCGCCTCTGCGTTCACCGTCACGGACTCCTGCAAAGTGGCTGGCGACATCTGGAGATTCACCATCGCCTGCTGACCGACCAGCAGTTCGAGGTCTTTCCTCATGACCGCGCCGAACCCGGGCAACATCGCGGAAATCTGGTAGACGCCGGCGCGCACCGGGATGCGGAACGCACCGCGATCGTTGGTGACTGTCTCGAACGTGTTCCCCGAAGCCGCGTGCACGGCCACGACCGACACGCCGGGCAGGACGGCGCCCGTGGAGTCGGTAATCGTGCCGTTGATAGTCGCCTCCTGTGCGAACACGGCGACGGGCAGCGCAAGGATCGCGCTGAAGGAAAGGAGTCGTCTGGTAACACGCCAACTGGCGAAACGGATCATTGGATCCTCCTGTCGCGACGTCGCGGCAATACCGAGTGACGACGACCCAGGGTCTGCGCGCGGGCACAGGGCGTGCCCACGTGTCTCAGAACGACGACGACCGAATGGCCCTACAGATCCCTAACGGAGGTAGTGAGAAAGGCTCGACGAAGATTTCGCGTAAAGGTTACGCCGCGCTCTTTGAAAGTCAAGAGCGGAACCGAGGGTCCGTGATCAGGTTCGAATGACCGGCTACTGCTGGCCCTGACTCGACGCGGCAAATAGTTTCTGGCCGGTGCTGGCCAGCACAACCGAGGTGGCGTTGCCGAGAGGCTTTCCGCTTCTTGCCTTGAAGCCGTCGACAGTGACCTCGTCGCCTGCCTTCATTGAATTGCGTGTCCAGCCGGCACGCAGCAGTCCGTTGGGCCCTCCCATTTCCATGCCCCAGTTGGTGATCTTGCCGGTCTCGTCCTTCACGTCGATGTAGAACCAGACGTGCGGATTGGTCCACTCGACCTTCGTCACCGTCCCCGTGAGCTTGACCGGCTGCTTGGCGTCGAACTCCGCAGCGAAGGAATGGTGCGCAAATACCGGCGTCGCCGCCACCTGCAACGCGAGCACGAGTACCACGACGAGCAACGTTCTCATGGCCGTCACCTTTCTCTCTGAAGGACGTCGAAATACTTATTGTTCTCGCAAACCCAGTCAAGCAGTTCGGTGTCGGGCATCAGCTCCCACTGGAACGCGACAGTCCATGGCTGTGTGTACGCCTTCGGGTCGTTGATCGTGATTTGCACGTCCATCTGTCCGAAGTTGACGCGCCGGAACCGCTCCACCACGTGCAGCGCGTCGCTATGCGGATGGCCGGCATCGTCCAGCCACGTCTTCTCGTGGATGCCGGTCGTATCGACGACGAGCGTGTCGCCCGCCCATCGGCCCACAGAGTAGCCGAACCACGCGGGCTCGGGATCGTTCGGCAGCGCTCGTCCGTCGGTGAAGATCTGTCGAAACGTGTGGTAGCCCTCGTACAACATCACGATCAGACCTGGTGACTGCAGCACCTTTCTCGGCGTGTTGTGTGCGTCGAAGTCGGTGACGCTGTGCGGGAGGCAGCTCGCGCTCGGACGATCGATGCCGTTGTTGTCGGCCCGCTGTTTGAAGATCTGCTGGGCCCACGGTGTCATCGGAACCGCGATGCCATCAGCGGCGAGATTGGCCAGATATTTCTGACTGGGCGAGTGCCAGATGCCGGAGAAGTCGGGCTTGCCGTCGGCGGTTCTCGGTGCGGGCGCCTTCAGATTCGCGTTGCCGTCCGGCAGGCGAGGCGTCCCCGGCGTTGGCAGGTTCAACCACTGCGCGTGCGCAGCCGAGGCGCCCAAGAGAATCACGGCCGATGCGAGAGCGACACGCAACTGGGATTTCACCGTCGTCCTGCTCATACGCACTCCCCGGATGCACGCGTAACATACACCCAATCCCAGCCGTTCGTCCTCCCTGCGGGATTCGTTCGAATCGTTCGGGGTTCGGATCGTTCTTATGCATCGCGATCGTTCGGATCGTTCTTCGGCGAACGTTCCGAACGACCCGAACGATCCGAACGATCAAAGTTGAACGACTCGAACGATCGCGTTGTTCGATCAAAACGATTAGGTGATCCGACCTTCGATCCGCGCAGAATTTTTTTTAAAATTTTTTCGCGCGCGCATCAAAAAGTACTTGATCTTCAAGTGCGACGTGGATAGATTCTCCGACGCTGCGCGCGCCGGAAGAAGACGAGCCAGCCCGCTGGTCCTGAAGTGCGAGGCGGAATCGGTTTGCGACGTGCGGTGGATCTTCGCAAGAGGATGCACTGAATGTTGCGGAGCGAAGAAGCGTTGCAGGACGGGGGAAGAGGCCCAACGGTTCTCGAACAGGAAAAGGTGGAATGTGGTTGCCCGTGAAGATGCGCAAGCGTTTTCGCAGGCGATAGCGTGAAGCAGATTTCTGAGCGAGAAGCGAAGGGTCTTGAAGACGAGGATGTGCAAACGTCTTCGAGCCAGCAGGCGGCAAGCCGACTTCCGGCGCGCGTCGCACGTACAGCGAAATTCCCCCTTCCCCCTTCCCCCTTCCCCCTTCCCCCTTCCCCCTTCTGTTCGGTATAAGTGTCATGCCGCGCGTGTGAGTCTGCCGCGCGATCAAAAGTCGACAAGGAGCAAACATGTGCGATCAGGATCATTTTGATAAGGATCGAGAGGGTCACGAGTCACTCGGACTCGTTATCACGCGTCGGCAGTTCGGCGTGCTC
>DASTZI010000027.1:0-15444 GCA_035764385.1 Vicinamibacterales bacterium | reverse complement strand
GGATCGGTGCCTTTGCTGGCGGAACAGTGACCACCGACAGCGCCGGACGCTATCGGTATGTCGCGCCAATCAGCCCGTCAGGGGTGGTCGAACCGCACTTCGGGACCGTGAGTGTTGTGGCTTCCGGCCCGGACATCGTCCCCGAATCGGCATCGCACGGAGTCCGATGCTGCAACTCGCCCGAAGACACGATTTTTAACTTCACTGTGCGTCGAGTGCTCGGTGTGGCAATCAGCGCTCCGACGACCATGCGCGTGGGTGACACCACGACCGTTGACGTGCGTGTCACGTTCGATGATGGTGGCGCGCTGATCTTGCGCACGCCCTGCCCGTCCGATAATCCGGCGGTTCTCGCCGTGGAAAATGACTCGCAGGGATCACGGATGCGCGCAATCTCGCCCGGTATAGCGACTATCACCTGCGGTTATGTCGGCGTCAGCACGACAGCACGGATACAAGTCTTGTAAGAACACGATCCGACCTCCGAATTGCACGGCGGCAAATTGGCGGAACGACTTCGGCGTGGGGTTGCGCGTCGAGCACGGAGGCGAGCTGATCGAATCGCGTTTGTCGCGATTCGGTGAAGAACCCCTGTTGCTGATCGCAGATCAAATCCGATCAAATCTGATCGCGCAAGGATGGTTCGATCCACAGAACGCGACGCAATAGTGGCTACTGTGACGTCGGCAGGCTGGCGGTGTTAGGCGTTGAGGGCTTCCGTCTTAGAGAGAAACTGACCATTAGACCGACCATGGCGCCGATGCCTCCGCCAATGGCCTGGCCCAACAACAACCTTGAAGTCGCGTACCGGATGACCTCAGGGATTTGGACGACGGCCGGGATTTGCGCTCCTTGCGGCAGCCCGCCCGGCGACGTGTACCACGAGAGCATCGGAGGCACTAGAAACGAGGCCGCCGCCGCGCCGAGCAGAGCGCCAGCCAGCATGAGGATGAGCGCGGTCTTCACGATCGAGATCAGTATAACGAGGCCGTCGTCACCGACCCGTCGCGCACTCTTGGAGAACACCGAATCGACCAACACTCTGACAGCTCTCCGCTTCGCTGTCATCGTTGCTTCGACTCACAAGCGCCTCAGACCGCGCCTTCTACTGACGTCCGCGGTAAGGTGACCCACCTCAGAACAGATCGCCAGGCGAAACCTTGAGGGCTCTCGCGATTCGCAACAGATGTAGGACTGAGAAGTTTCGCACTCCTCTTTCAATGCCGCTCATGTAACTCCTTCCAATCCGGGCGACGTCCGCAAGTGCTTCTTGCGACAAGCCCTGCCGCTGTCGGAGTTGACGAATCCGAAACCCGAGCTTCCTGAGCGCAGGGTGTCTGGCCGGCTTTCGCGCCTTCGGCGGCACGCCGGCGATGCTGGCGTGTTACATCTTTTTGGACCACGCCCGATCGGATACAACGATCGTCTACAATTTTCGTTCACCCGACGCTCGTGAGCACGAAGAAGAGCAACTACATCAGCGCAGGCCAATGACGGGTGAGATTATTCTCGGGATCGTCTCGCTTGTCGTCGCTATCGCAGCGATGGTTCGGCGCAATTTCGTACGCGCAGTGATCTTCGGTCTTATTTATCCCTGCCTTTTGTTTGTCTGGCCGCCCTCGTCCCTTCTCGTCGAGCTGGTAATCGTCGTGGCTTTGATGGGCATCGACTGGCTCTTTGCGAGCGTCGAGGACGACGATTAACGCCGCGTTTGTTGGACCGCCATTGTGAGCTTAACGGCAAACTGAGTGCCCAACCGCCAATCCGCTAGTCGAACGCAGCCTTGTTCGTTCGGTGAACATCCAAGTATCGATCTCGTCGCTCATCCGCTCCTGCACAAACGCCGACCGACATTGCGCCAGCGACGGTTCCGCACTACCCAATGTTCGACACTTGGCAACATAAAGCGGACAGCCATCTCCGCGCCCAAAATGCTCCCAGGGGTCTGACATGTGTGTCTTGGGGGGACTGCGGGCTTGGCAACCCCGGAGCAGTCGGAAACAAGCGAATCCGCCGGGCGTCTTGGCGCTGACCAGTGCCGTCGTCATAATTGGCGCGGGGATAGCTTTTCCTGTGGTCCGGCCGGGCTGCTTAGTGGGCGACACGGGTGCGTCTTCCCACGGCGCCCTTCCCCAAAATCGCCTCTTCGTGGGAACCCATGAGGGAAGCATGGTTACCCGACGACGTCTTGGGACGCCAACCGGGCCTCCGACGACACAACCACTGTCAACGGCTGGCACGGGCGCCATCTTCTTCGAGACGATGCAACGTGTCACGGAATTCTGCGCATCAAGGTACGGCGACGAATCGTAGAGTGCGCTGATCGGAAAACTGAGAACTCTGACGCACGCCGCCTTAGCCAGAGTCGAACAGCTTGGACCATTGCCGCCGCGGGTCCGTGAGCAGTTTGATAATTTGGCAGCCACTATCGACGCGCTGCAGGCGTGCGACGTCCCTATTAGCAGACTCGCGCTCGAGGAATACTCTGGCATCCACCCGGTGCTCGAAGTGTTGATCCACGAGAACTTCGAGCATCTTGAAGAAAAGTTTGGACGTCAGGTCGCGGAGCTTGCTTTCGATGTGATGTGTAGCTCATCGCGCCGACCACGCAAACGCGGTCGGCCGGCGACAACACCCTTGGGAACGGTGCAGAAAGCGAAGGCTCTGCGCGACGAAGGCAAATCCTACGGCCAGATTGCTCAGAAGGTGGGCATGACAGCGATCCAAGTGCGGTCGCTGCTGGAACATCACTATCCGAAGCGGCGAGGCAAATCAGCGGATTTACCTCACCGGAAAAAATCAACTGATTAACCTCACGTCGACAGCGCGTTCGTAGCGTTCTATGGTTCGCGCATGCACGCGCACCTGCACGAACCTGCCGCTTCACACGAGAGCCGATCCTCCGACCCTTCTGAGGCGATCGCATACAGCCCCCAACAGGCGTCGGATGTCAGCAGTCTGTCTCTGAGGACCATCACGGCGGCCATCGCTAGCGGCCAACTTCGATCATTCAAGCGCGGGCGACGACGGATTATCTTCCGAACTGACCTCGACACGTATTTGCGTTCCGAAGGCGACAATCGGATTCAACGTACGAACGTCTCTGAGTCCTCCGATTCAATTTCGCACGGGGCGAGTCGAACGTCGGAGCGCGAGGCGTGAGCGTGTCGGATACCCAGGTCGAGGAACGGGCCAATCTATTGGCTTGCGCGTTGGCGTATGCCAAGCGAGGCTGGAAGGTTTTTCCATGCCAGCCGGGCGGCAAGAAACCTCTCGGTGCGCTTGTACCGCAAGGCCTCAAAGAGGCGACGGACGACCCCTCGCAAACTCAGCGTTGGTGGACAGAAAAGCCAGAAGCCAATATCGGGATTAGAACCGGGAGAGTTTCTGGATTCTTTGCCATCGACATCGACGCGCAGCATGGTGGCCTCGCCTCATGGGCGATCCTCACGGACAAACACGGTGAGATCAGAACTGCCAATGTTCGGACGCCAAGTGGTGGTATGCACCTCTACTTCCGCTGCTCTGAGAAAGTCATCAAGAACAGCGTCAGTAAGATTGCGCCAGGCATCGATGTCCGAGGAGAGAACGCTTACGTTGTGGGAGCCGGCAGCCGGACTACAGTCGGTGATTATCTTTGGTCTGAGAACGTCTCGATCGTAGACCCGCCACGATGGCTGCTTCAACTTGTGGCGGCGACGGATCGTCAGTTTCGGCACTCAAGAGAGCTGGTACTTCGAGAAGGGACCCGCAACGACGCACTTACAAGCCTAGCAGGCTGCATGCGCCGCCACGGCGCGTCGATGGCTGCCATTGCGGCGGCTTTGCAACACGAAAATCGGTGCCGGTGTCGTCCGCCGTTGTCACGGCCTGAAGTTGCAGCTATCGCTCGAAGTGTGAGTCGGTATCCGCCGGCAGATTCATCTGCCGCCTCTGGGAATGGAGATCCGGCAGTACCAATCCTGAGCTTCAAGACCGCCGAAGACCTTGCTCGAGAAGCGCCGCCGGAGCCGCGCTTTGTCATCCACGGCTATGCAGCCTGCGGCTGCGTCAGTGAACTGACTGGACCGCCCAAACGTGCGGGGAAGACGACGCTGTTGGCTTTCGGAGTGAGCGCGGTTCTGAATGGAAGCTGTTTTCTCGGACACTTAGCACGGAAAGGTCCGGTCGTTTGGCTAACTGAGGAGAGTATGGCGACGTTCGCCGAACCGCTGAAGCTTGCAAGGATCTGGGGCCGGCCAGACCTTCATGTACTTTCGTGGCACGACACGGGCGGCGTCGACTGGCCACAGATCGTGCGCGCCGCTGCGGACCGGTGTCGCAGAGTTGGCGCCGAGTTCTTAATCATCGATACCCTTCCACAATTCGCGGGCCTTCGAGGTGACGCCGAGAATAACAGCGGCGATGCACTCAGAGTGGTCGACCCCGTTCGTCGAGCCGCTAACGAGTACGGGTTGGCGGTGATGGCAGTGCGGCACGATCGCAAAGGTGGCGGTGACGTGGGCGAATCTGGGCGCGGATCGTCCGCCTTCGCGGCCGCCGTCGACATCACGATCGCAATGCGTCGACCTGAGGGGAAAACAAGGCCGACTGTTCGGATGCTGCATGCGCTCTCGCGGTTCAGCCAAACTCCACCCACGTTGGTGACGGAACTCACCTCAACCGGGTACGTCGCGCTTGGTTCTGAAGCCGCAGTCGCGATCCTGGAGGCCAAGCGTGCGCTAGTTGAAGATTTGCCCACGCGAGAGGAATCCGCCATAGGGATAGACGAACTCCGGACACGATTCGGCATCCCGCGGACGGTTCTGCAGGACGCGCTTAAAGAACTCGTCGGAAATCAGGTGACGCGGATCGGAAAAGGGAAGAAGAACGACGCCTACCGGTATTTCCGACCGGTAGTTGTTTCTGCCGCAACTCTGATCAATACCCACGGCGGAAACGGAACGGCGTCAGCATGAGGCCCGCGCGGTTCCACGGAACACCCGACCAGATGCAACACAACACTCCAGAAACCGAACGCACGGTTTCTGGGGCGCGTATGTGTGAGTTCTGTGGCGCAACGTTGATGGGTCGACGTCGCCAGGCGCGTTTCTGCGGTGATCGATGCCGAACGGCGGCAGCTCGCGAACTGCATCATCGACGAATCTCGAGACTGATCGACACCCTCGCCCAAACGGTTGATGCCCTCCGCCGAGAACTTCGCTTTGATGACATCTCGCAAAGTGAGGAACGGTGAAGGCAAACCAGCGGGAATGGCCTGTGCTCTGTACGGCTGATGAAGTCGCCGCACTCCTCCGTACTTCCCGCAAAGCGGTGTACGTGATGGCCGGGCGCCGGCTCGTCCCTGGGGTCACGAAAATCGGCCGCCGCCTCCTTTTTCGGACCGATGTTCTCCTAGAATGGCTCGACCAACAGTCGGCGCCATCGCTGAAGGAGTAACCAGCGATGGTGACCCTACGACCGTACAAACGCGGAGGCTGGGAGGTGGACTTAAGGGTCGTGCTCCCGGATGGCTCCGAACACCGTCAGCGGCGACGGGCTCCCGTGAGCTCGAAATCGGCCGCTCAGCGATGGGGCGAGGATCGGGAGCGACATTGGTACCACGAACTTACGCATCCAGAGCCAGCGGCCAATCAGAAGGAGGTGCCCACACTCGAATCATTCGCAAGCCGATTTCTCGACGGACACGCGCGAGCCAATAGGCAGAAGGCGAGCGGGATCGCGTCGAAGGAGTCCATCCTTCGGAACCATCTGATCCCGCAGCTCGGATTGAAGAAGCTGGACGAGATCACGACCGAGGATGTGCAACACCTGAAGGGCGATCTCGTGGGCCGGACGAATAAGACGACGAACAACGTCCTGACAACGCTCAACACGTTGTTAAAAAAAGTCGTGGAGTGGGACGTGATCAAGCACATGCCGTGCACCATTCGTCTGTTACCGATCTCGAAGCCGTCGGTCGGTTTCTTCGATTTCGAGGAGTACGAGCGGTTAGCCGAGGCGGCGCAGAAGCTGGATGCCATGGCATATCTGGTGGTCCTGCTTGGGGGCGACGCCGGTCTGCGGTGCGGCGAAATCATCGCGTTGGAGTGGACGGACATCGACTTGCGAAAGCGCCAGCTTTGTGTGCAACGGGCTGACTGGCACGGACACGTCAGCACGACGAAGAGCGGTCGACTACGGTATGTGCCGATGACGGCTCGCCTCGCAGCGGCCTTACGGGATCATCGGCATCTCCGAGCACGGCGCGTTGTGTGTCAGCGGGACGGATCGGCGTTGACGCAGGACCTCGTTCGGGATCATGTGCAACGGGCGGCACGACGCGCGCAACTCGCGACCAGCGGCGTCCATCGGCTTCGGCACACGTTCTGTTCGCATCTCGCGATGCGCGGTGCACCGGCGCGGGCCATTCAGGAGCTCGCGGGGCATCAGGATCTGTCGACGACGCAGCGGTACATGCACCTGAGTCCCGCGGCGATCGAAGGCGCGATTCGGCTGCTCGAGCAGCCCCGTCCCACCGGAAATTTTGGAGACATTGTGGAGACGGGGGATCACGAAATGGCTAACTCTCAGTCGGGCTGAGAGTTAGGTGGCGGGAGCGACGGGACTCGAACCCGCGGCCTCCGGCGTGACAGGCCGGCGTTCTAACCAACTGAACTACGCCCCCGAATCGATTGCCGATTGTGAGTTTGATGTGTGATTGCATTCGCCAATCACACATCGCAAATCACAACTGGTACTGGGCGGTACAGGATTCGAACCTGTGACACCCGGCGTGTAAAGCCGATGCTCTACCACTGAGCTAACCGCCCGCCTTCGCGCTGGCATTCGTGCTGTCCCACGAAGCGCTTAAGCGAGCCTAACCCAAACACTGAATTATAGGTAGCCGATCATCCTCAGCGCAAGCAACGCGAAGCCCCCGGCAAGCCCGGCCACCGCGCGGTATTCGCGATTGCGCATCGCGCGCGCCGCGCTGAATCGCCGCGGCATCGGGTCGCCGCCGGACTCGCGGTAGCGATCGTACGCGTCGCCGAACCGTCCGGTCAGCACCGCCTCTTCTGTGCGAATCGCCGCGGTGATGGTGGCACCCATATAGAAGGCCGCCACGATCACGACTGGAACACTGCGCGACGCGATGACGATGCCGGTAGCGATGATCGACGAGCCGACGTAGAGCGGATGCCGCGACCACCGGTACGGACCCGATCGGGTGATCTCGCGTCCCTTCTCGAGGTGACCTGCCGCCCAGATGCGGATGGCTTCGCCCACGATCGCAATGACGAGACCGATCCACCAGGTGAGCGGCGTCGGCCGGGCAAGCACCAGTGCCGCGACGGCGGCGAGGAAACCGAGCGCGATTCGCCGTCGAGCGAGGATGAGAGTGAGGCTCACGCGGCGACGCGCCGCTGGACGGCGCTGATCACTTCGGCGACGCTGATGTCGTCGATGCAGCGCGCCGTCTTCCTGCACTTGCGCTCGTACACGCACGAACACTGCTGTACGCGCGAGAGTGCAACGTCAGAAAGACCCCAAGGTCCGTTTCGCTCGGGGCGCGTCGGACCGTACAGCGCAACTATCGGCGTATTGACCGCCCCGGCGATGTGCAGCGGACCCGTATCGCCCGAGATCATCAGCCGCGCGTTGCGCGCGACGCCAACGAGGTCAGTCATCGTAGTCGGTGGCGAGATCTCCGCGGCTCCCGACGATGTGGCAACCACTTCGTGCGCTAATTCCTGCTCGCCCGGTCCCCACAGCACCAGCGATCGCCATCCAAACTCGCGCGCAATAAGGGCGGCCACGGCGCCGAACCTCGCCGGCGGCCATCGTTTGTTCGGCCAGGCCGCTCCTGGGTTGATCACTGCGTAATCGTGCCCCTCGAACCGCTTGATAATCTGCTCGCAGGTCGCGCTGCGGGGGATCTCAATCGGAAACCGCACGCGGCGATCCGCGACCTGGAGCGGCGCGAGCAGCGCAAGATTCTTATAGATGACGTGCGTGGCGTCACCTGGATCCGGTGCGTCGGTGTAGAACAGGCGCGCAAGCGGCTCGCGGAGATGTTTGCGCGGAAACCCAATCGTGCGCCGAGCACGAATGCTGCGCGCCAGCATGGCGGATTTCACCAACCCCTGGAGATCGATCGCCGCGTCATATCCTGTCTCGCGCAGCTCGCGGAGCGTCTCGCGAAAGCGCTGCCGCGCTCGCCCGTGCTTGACGGCGCGCGGATCGATGCCGATGCGCCGGTCGAGGCCCACGACAAGGTTGAGCAGCTCCACGTAGCGGGGATCGACCATCCAGTCGATGCGGGACGTCGGATACTCCTGCCGAAGCGCCGCCACGACGGGAATCCCGTGCACGACGTCGCCAAGCGCCCCGAGGCGAACAATCAGAAAGCTGTTCACCCGGCACGACCGATGCGCGCGAGCAACTCGCGCGTCGAATGATCCTTTGGATCGCCGACGATCGCCGTGCGGCCTCCGTAGCCGAGCACGATGTCGCGCTCGGGCACCGATTCGACCGTGTAGTCGGTGCCTTTGCAGTGCACATCCGGGCGCAGCGCCGTGAGCAGCGGTCCGACGGTCATTTCGGAAAAAATCACGACGTAGTCCACGCACCGGAGCGCAGCGACAAGCTCCGCGCGATCGCTGGCCGGCAGAATTGGACGCCCATCGCCTTTCAGCTGGCGCACTGAGGCGTCATCGTTGATCGCTACGACGAGCACGTCCGCTTCGCGGGCGGCGGATTCGAGATATCGGATGTGACCGACATGCAGAATGTCGAAGCAGCCGTTGGCAAACGCGATCGTGCGTCCGGCTGCCCGCTCGTCGCGCACGCGCTCGGCGAGTTCGTCCCGCGACACCACCTTGCTACCCTTCACGCTTCACCGCGCTGCGCAGCTCGGCGGCGCTGACCGTGGCGGTCCCCCGTTTCATCACCACGAGCCCACCGGCGTAATTGGCCAGGCGTGCCGCGAGCTCGAACGTCGCGCCCGCCGCCAACGCGAGCGCCATCGTCGCCATCACCGTGTCGCCGGCTCCGGTCACATCGGCAATTTCATCCGACCCGTAGATCGGAATGTGAACGGTTGGCTCTCCCGGAACGAACAACGCCATGCCGCGGCTTCCACGTGTCACGAGGACCGCCTGCATCCTGGTCTGCTCGAGAATCTGCCTTCCCGCCCTCTCCAGCACACGCGCATCGTCGTTGATGCGAACCCCGAGCGCGTGCTCCACTTCCGATTCGTTCGGTGTGCACGCGGTCAAGCCGCTGTAACTCAGAAGACGGTAACGCGAGTCGACGAGGATCGGAATGACGTGCCCGGCAGCTTTCAGCTCGCGCCGAAGTTTTGACACAACGGCGGGTGACACGAGGGTGCCGCCGTAGTCGGAAATCAGCACCGCGTCGGATCGCATGGCGGCCGACACCGCTGCGCGGAAGAACGCACTGCGGGTCGATTTATCGATCGCGCCGTTGGCAACCCGATCGATGCGCACGACCTGCTGCTTGGCCGAATGGATACCGCCTGCGAGGATGCGCGTTTTGATCGTCGTGCCGCGCCGCGACGTTCGGATAACCGTGCGTGGGTTGACCCGTCGATGAAGCGACTTGAGCAAACGGCGGGCGGGCTCGTCACGGCCCAGCACCGCAGCCAGCAGCGCCGATCCGCCCATCGCAGCGACGTTGTTGGCCGCGTTGCCGGCGCCGCCGGGCACCACTTCGGTCGAGTCGTACTCGAGAATGAGCACGGGCGCTTCGCGGGACACGCGCGCCACGCGACCATAGACGAACTCGTCCGCGATCGCGTCGCCAATCACCGCGACGCGGTGGCCTGGCAGTTCTTCGATCAGCGCGAGGACGTCCGCAGTATCCAACCGACCGCCTCCATCAAATTGTTGAGAATAGCATCGGGCCGCGCCGTCGCCGGTGGCATCGCTTCTTCATGCGCACCATGACCGGTGCGCACGAGGATCGTACGTGTGCCTGCACTGTTGCCGGCGACGACATCGAGGCGGCGATCGCCGATCGTCACCGATCGCTTCGGATCCAGCGACAGCTCGCGGCACGCCTGCTCGATCATTCCAGATGCGGGTTTCCGGCAGCCGCACTTCTGCCGCAGCTCGGGGACGATCGCGTCCGGATGATGCGGGCAGTGGTAATAGCGATCGATCCGCGCGTGCCCCGCCGCGAGTCTGGCGTCGAGCGTCGAGTGGACCAGTTGCAGAAATGGCTCGTCGATGATCCCGCGGCCGACCCCGCCCTGGTTGGTCACAACCACGGTCGCGTACCCGGCGCGATTCAGCAGCCGAATCGCATCAACCGTGAAGGAATACAGCTCGAGCAGATCCAGGCGATCCAGGTAGCCGCGCTCTTCGATGATGGTGCCGTCGCGGTCAAGAAAGACAGCCGGGCGCATCAGGCGATCGCTCGCGCGATGCGGTCGATTGCGGCCAGAACGTGGCCGGGTTCAATGCCTGTCATGCAGCGGTGATCGATCGGGCACTCACGAAGCATACAGGGACGGCACCATACGGGATTGGTGAGCACCTCGATTGTGACGTCAGGACGCGCGAGCGGTGCGGTGGCACGCTCGTTGGTCGGCCCGAAAATCGCCACCGTCGGCACGCCGGCCGCGGCAGCCAGGTGCATCGCACCGGAGTCGTTCGAGACGCATGCACTGGCGAGGCTCATGACGGCCGCGAGCACCGGCAGCGTGGTCAGTCCCGCGAGATCGAGAATCCCCTGCTGGCAATCCGCTGGCGCTGCCGACCGGATTGCGCGAATGGTCGGCGCATCGCCGCGACTGCCGACAAGGGCGCACGTCATGCGGCGTTCGCGCACGAGGTCTATCGTCAGGCGCACCACATGAGCGGGAATCCACTGTTTCGCTCTGCCATAGGCAGCGCCGGGCGCCAGTACGACGAGCGCGCTGTGTGGATTCCAGCCGTGATCGGTCAGCAGACTTCGGGCGTCTTGCAGCGCATCCGATGGAATCGCCAGCGCGGTCTGTCGCGGGCCATTTTCGATGCCGAGCGCCCGCACGAGATGCTGGTAATACTCGCTCTGGTGCATCGGCTTACCAGGTCGACGAATCGCCCGCGTCAGGATCAGACGGCGGAGATCCGCCGAATAGCCCCACCGCTCCGGCACCCTGGACCGTTTCACGAGCCATGCGCTCGCGAATGAGTTCGGAAAGAGCACGGCGGCCGCCGCGCCGGTGCCCCGAATCGACGGCACGTCGGCGCTCACGATCGCATCGATGCCGGGCACGAGCGTAAACAGGCTGCTGACGCTCGTCCGCGCTGCCACGACGAGCCGCTCGGTCGAAAAATGACGCCGGAGGTCCGCAACCGCCGGGAGCGCCATGACCGCATCTCCGAGCCAGTTCGGCGCAAGCACGACGACGCCGCCCGGTTCAGACATCGCCATTCTCTTCAGGTTCGTCGCGCATCCGAACATCTTCGCCGGTCAACACCTCCTGATCGCGCCACCGCCGGTGCATCCACAGCCAGAGCGTCGGATGCCGCCGCACGTACATCTCCAGCACGTCGGTGCAGCGCTGCGTGAAGTCGCGAACGGCATCGGGCGTATCGGCTCGCGGCGGATCGACGGGATGCTCGTAGACGAGGCGGTAGCGTCCTCGCGGCAGCGGCAGCGCGAAAACCGGGATGACAGGCGCCCCAGTACGCAATGCAAGCGCGGCAAGCGCCGACGTGGTCGCCGCGGGACGACGAAAGAAATCGACGTAGACGGCGTCCGGCGTATGCAGATGTTGATCGATGAGCAGCGCCACCCCGTGATTGGCGGCGAGCTCGCGAAGGATCCTGCGCACCGCGCCCTGACGGTAGATCACGGAATTGCCGGTGCTCGTCCGGATGCGTTCCAGCATCTCGTTGAGCCGCACGTTGTCGAGCGCACGCGCCAGGACGGAGATCGGTCGATTGACCAGCGGTTCGGCAACCGCGTGGATCTCCCAGTAGCCAAAATGCCCGGTGAAAAACAACACGCCGCGGTGTTGCGCATACGCCTGGCGGGCGCGCTCTTCCCCCTCCACGTCCACGGCTTTCCGCATTTGCTCGGGGGTATAGTTCGCAAACTTCAGCAGCTCGAGGAGCAGACTTCCAAAATGCGCGAACATCGCGCGTGCGAGCGCCCGACGTTCGCGCTCCCGCTTGGATGGGAATGCGGCGGCGAGATTCTCGAGCGCCGTTCGCCGGCGGGAGCGGTCGAGACGATACACAATCTGTCCGAGCCCAGCACCGATGCGTCGAACGATTCGCATTGGCAACACAGACACGATTGCGGCCACCAGCCGCACCGTTCCGAACTCGAGCGCCCGTATCATCCGCCTTCGCCGCTCCGGGGCTTCGGCGAGACACCGTCGTTGTTGCTGCTGCGCAATCTGGCCATCAACCACCGTTCGAATTCTGCCGCCGGCTCGACCTCAACCGTCATCGGCAGCACGGCGCACTCCAGGTCGCAGCGAATCGCATCTTTCTCGGTGGTGACGATGACCGGCGTATTCGCGTCGCGTGCCGCCGCTTGAATGCCGGAAATATCTCGGGCGGTATACCAGTGATGATCCGGAAACGTCAGCGCGCGCGCGACTTCGTAGCCGAGCGATCGGAGTGCATTGAAGAACCGCTCCGGCCGCGCGATGCCCGCAAACGCAACGACGCGCTCTGTGGAGGGCGGGTCCTTTTGGACCCGCCGATTGATCACACCGTACGTCGTGTTCACGCGGAATATCGTCGGATGTTTCACTGCCTCTGCTACAGCCGTGACGGATTCTTCGCTGCCAGTGACCAGGACCGCATCCGCCAGTTGGGCCGCATCGAGCGGCTCGCGGAGATGCCCGGCCGGTACGACGCGATCGTTCAGGTCGTCAACCGACACGAGCAGCAGATCGACGTCCCGCTCCAACTGCACGTGCTGGAATCCGTCGTCCAGGATGGTGACGGTGGCGACGAAATGCCGCGCCGCGAACACACCTGCAAGGTAACGATCGGCGCCGACGAGCACAGGCACACCCGGAAGGGTGCGAGCGAGCAGCTGCGGTTCGTCACCTGATCGATCGACCGGTTCCAACACGCGCTGGCCATCGCTCACCACGAGAACGCCCTCGCGCGTATCTCGGCGCCCATATCCACGGGTGAGAATCACCGGACGCTCGCCGCGTTGCCGTAACAGCCGGGCGAGCGCCGCGACAACCGGCGTCTTGCCACTGCCACCCATCGAAAGATTGCCGACGCTGATGACCGGATGAGGCAGACGCCTGCGGCGGCCCGGACGCGCGTACCACGCACGCCGCATCCGCGCGATGCGCTCGTAGGCGCCGCTCAACGGATCTGCGAGTGGATACTTCGTGTTCGTCGCAGAACTTCGTGAGCTTCGTGTCAATGGATGACGCGGAAGGGGCGGACCACAGCCTCGCGATCCGGAGGCAGCAGATCGCGGATGACCATCAGGGTGCGATCGCGTGCGCCACGGTTCGATTCCACCAGCGCACGCGCAGCGGCGCCGACACGCGCGCGCCGAACGGGGTCGCCGATCAGGCTGAGCATCGTCTCTTCGAACTCGCCGGCCGTTCGGACCTGAATGGCGGCGCCATTGGTGAGAAACGTTTCCGCGATCTCACCGAAGTTCTGCATGTGCGGACCGAAGACGACCGGCTTTCCATACAAGGCGGGTTCGAGGATGTTGTGACCGCCGGCAGGAATCAGGCTGCCCCCGACGAACACGACCGTCGCAATCTGATAAAGCTGCGCCAGCTCACCGATGGTGTCGAGGACGACCGCATCCGCGCGCGGCTCTGCATCGATCGGCAGCTCCGTCCGGCGCACGACCGTGAGGCCTTCATGGCGGCACAACCGCTCCACTTCGTCAAACCGTTCGGGATGCCTGGCCGCGATGACGAGCAGTGCGTTGACCCCAGACGCCCGGACGCGATTGAAGGCGCGAATCACCGGCTCCTCTTCGCCTTTGAGCGTGCTGCCCGCGATGATCACGGGGCGTGTCGGCGGAACACGGAAGAACCGCAGCACGCGCTCGCGGCCACGACCCGGCGTGGGCGACGATTCGAGCGAATCGAATTTCAGACTGCCGGTGACGATGATGCGGGCTGGCTCGGCACCAAGCTCGACGAGCCGGCGCGACGTTTCTTCACCCTGCACGCAGAACCGATCGATATCAGCCAGCACACGCTTCATGAACGGCCGAACAAGCCGGTAGCGGGGGAACGATCGGTAGGAGATCCGTCCGTTGACCATCAATGTCCTGACGCCACGCCGCTTGCACTCGCGCAGCAGGTTCGGCCAGATCTCGGTTTCCGTCATCACGAACAGCCGTGGACGGACCACGTTGAGTGTCCGTCGAGCGGTGAGGGTCCAGTCGAACGGGAAATAGAACACCGCATCCACATCGGGCACGCTGCGGCGCGCCAATTGCTGCCCCGTCAGCGTCGTCGTCGAGAGGAACAGACGCAGCTTCGGATACGACGCGCGGAGTTCGGAAATCAGCGGCCGCGCGCTGAGGACCTCGCCGACCGACACGGCATGCACCCAGATCGATTCGTCGCCGTCGAGGTTGAAGGAGACGGGAAGGTACCCGAGCCGCTGCGCGATGCTTCCGACGTACTTGTTGTGGCGCAGCGCCTGATAGAGAAAGTAGGGCGAGGCCAGCACGAAGACGACCGCGGTGAGAAAGCTATAGAGGAGATACACGCTAACTTGCGAGGAAGGAAGCTCTTAAAGGTGATGGCAGTATAACGCGCCGATTGACCCCGTTCAACGCGCTCTTACTAGCGTGTGTCAACTGATGCACTAGCGCAAACGACGGTCCGCCGGAGCGCCCAGTTGGAATTTGGGGACGACGTACCAATACAATCGAGTGTTTCGGGCGTGTCGGTTCAGGCGCGCATTGGAGAAGTTCGATGGCAGTCAAGGTTGGTATCAATGGTTTCGGCCGGATCGGGCGCAACATCATGCGGGCGGCGATGGGGCACAAGGACATCGATTTCGTCGCCGTCAACGACCTGACCAACGCTGCCACGCTCGCTCACCTCCTGAAGTACGACTCGGTTCTCGGCAATCTCGAGGCGGACGTGCGCGCCACATCAGACGGCATCACGGTTGCCGGCGATGAGTTCAAGGTGCTTTCTGTGAAGGATCCCGCGCAGTTGCCGTGGAAGGATCTCGGCGTCGACATCGTCGTCGAATCGACCGGCATCTTCACGGATCGTGACGGAGCCGCGAAACACCTCACCGCCGGCGCTAAGAAGGTGATGATTACGGCGCCTGCAAAAAAGCCGGATATCACCATCGTCCTCGGCGTCAACGACGACAAGTACGATCCGGCGAAGCATCAGATCATTTCGAATGCGTCGTGCACGACGAACTGCCTTGCGCCGCTGGCCAAGGTGATTCACGACCGCTTCACGATCAAGAAGGC
>DASTZI010000026.1:0-4030 GCA_035764385.1 Vicinamibacterales bacterium | reverse complement strand
TCCGTGTCGTGACATCAACGTCGTCGGCGAGCGCGTCGATCGTGACGCCGTGGCGCGAGGATTCCAGTGCGTGGAGCACTTTCCACTGCCGAATGACTTCCTGGTTGCGGGGCACAGCCAGGACGATCGTAACAACGGTTGGCGGTTGATAGTTAGTAGTTCGTGCCGATTATCGGTCGTGAGCGCTAGACTTTGCCGCGGGCTTTGCGGATTTCGCGGCGGCGCCTGCGATCTGGAGTTCCGGTCGCACGCGCCGCGGCTCGATACACGCGCTCCACGCGGCGCATTTCCATTTCTTCCGCCGTCGGTTTCGGGGTCACGTCGTCGTACAGCACGCGCGCTTCGGCTTTCTTGACGTGCTGATCGAGGACGATTCGAACGACGACATCCTGGTGACGCCCGAACGGGCGCGTGATGCGGATGCGGTCGCCTTCATGCACGTTGCGGTGGGGCTTGGCGTGCTCGGCGTTGACCTCCACCTTGCCACCCTCGCACGCACGTTTGGCTTCCGAACGCGTCTTGAAGAGGCAAGCGACGTCCAACCACACGTCGAGACGAACGCTCTCGTCCACTTAAATCAGGATTTCAACCTTCGCCTTCGCCCTCAACGCATTGACGAACAACTCCGTCTCCGCGTGGCGGTTCTGCTGCGTGAGGTACTCCTCGATCTGCCCTTTGGCTTCCTCGAGCGGCACCACTCTCGACTCCTGCTTATCGGCCACCTTGATGATGTGGTAGCCGAACTGCGTTTCGACGACCTCACTCATCTCGCCCGCTTTGAGCGCAAAGGCCGCCTGCTCGAATGGCGGGACCATCTGTCCTTTTTCGAAGTACCCGAGATCGCCGCCGTTCGGCGCGCTTCCGGGATCCTGCGAATTTTCTTTCGCCGCTGCCGCGAAATCCTTGCCCGCCTTGAGATCCTTGAGCAGCGCGTCCGCTTTGGCCTTCGCCTGTTGCTTGGTTGCAGCGTCCGCGTTCTGCGGAGTGCCGATCAAAATGTGGCTCGCGCGCACGCGGGGACCCTGCTGAAACTTGTCTTGGTTCTTCTGATAGAAGTCGGTGACCGCTTCCGGCTTCACGGCCACTTTGCTCGCGATCTCGCTTTCAACGAGTTTGTCGGCGCTCATCCCGTCCCGCGCGTCGTTGCGCACGGCCTCGAGCGTCGTCCTCTGCGCCGTCAACGCCTGCTGGAACTGCCCATCGCTCGGGAACTGCGCGCGAATCTGCGCGATCTGTGCGTCAACCTCCGCGTCGGGAACGGTGATCTTCCGCGCCTTCGCCTCCTGAATCATCAGGCGGTAACCGATCATGTTGTCGAGGACCCCGCGGTATACGCGGTCACGTTCATCAGGCGGGATCGGACCTGCGCGGCCCGCAATCGCGCGGACGGCATCGTCAAGGTCCTTACCGCTGATCGCCTCCCCATTCACGCGCGCAACGACTTCGGGAAGCTGCGCGGGGACCGGCTTCGCGGCCGGAGCGGGCGCGGGTGCCTGGGGCGTAGCGGCTGGACCGGGCGGCGCCGATTGCGTCGACGCCGCAGGAGCTGGGGCAGCCTGCGGTGTGGCATTGGCGGGTGCCGTTCGAGAACAGGCGGCCAGTACCGCGATGGTGACAATAGAAACAGCTCGGCGCACGTTCACTCCTTATGTGGTGCAGAGTACGAGGGTGTGGCTTCGCGGGTCAAACCGGACCGACTGGGAAGTTTCGGGCCAGTGTTGGAAGCTAAATGCCAGATTGATCCCGATTAAATTCGCCTTGATGACTGACGAGCCAATGTTCGCTCATGCGGGGCAGCGACGGCTCGCGCGTATAGCGCCGGATGATCGCAATGATTGCCACCACGGCCGCGCAGCCGAGCAGTGGCTTGACCACGCCAACTGACGTGTCTCGCCGCAACGGGAACTGTTCGACGCGTGCGGGCATGCTACTTCAGGTGTTACAACGACCGTGCCCAACAAAACCTGCATGTTATACTCCGTTTTCTGCCAGAGGCGCGCGTCCGCGTGCCCATCAGCGCGGCAATTTCGGTAGGCCAGGTAGCTCAGTTGGTAGAGCACATGACTGAAAATCATGGTGTCGGCGGTTCAATTCCGTCCCTGGCCACCACTCGACTCAGCCGC
This sequence comes from Vicinamibacterales bacterium, assembly GCA_035764385.1. GTDB lineage: Bacteria > Acidobacteriota > Vicinamibacteria > Vicinamibacterales > UBA2999 > Gp6-AA40. The sequence goes on along the minus strand of DASTZI010000026.1, from coordinate 1,907 downwards.
CTGCTGACCTGCTGATCTCATGCGCGCCGCTTAGAGGCGCGGATCCGATTCCCTTCGCGTAAAGGCCTGCTGCTCGATTCGACCCGGCCTCATCCAAATAATTGGGAGCACCGATTGCTATCCAAATGCGGCGTCGCCATGGATTCGCTCAAGCCTTCGCTGTTGGAAGAGACTCTGCGGCATCTCGATGATCTTCTGGCCGAAGCGCGACATCTGCGCGAGCGAATCACGGTCGCGCTCCACAGCCAACGCGAACCGTTTTATCCCGAACGTCGCTCGCACTACGAGCGGCATGAACCAGAGCGCCGCAAGCGCGTGTGATCGGTGAATGAATCCCGAACGACCTGTTGCCCTGCGGATTCCCGAGCAGTGCCCTCATTGCGGCTCGCTTGCACGCGTCGGGTTGGAAACCACTGTCAAAGGAGATGCGGTGCACCTGCGATGGTGTTGCGGTGCCTGCAACAACGACTGGCCGGTCATCGGACACGATGAACTGCGCTTACCAAGTACCGCCTAAAGGCCGTTCGCGCTCGGAAGGACGCCCACTAAAGGGCGTCATTTTGAAAACCCGCCGTCGAGGTCCATCATGAGCGTGCTCGCCCCGATTGGAAATCCATTTTCATGGACCCTCGCGCACCGACAACAAGCGGGTGGCAGCGATGCCCGAATTGTTTTGCCGTGGCTTGGATCACTCGCCAGCTTGCCGTGCGAGATGAGCGATTAGCGCTGGTGTGGATCTGTCCGAACTGTCACGGCGAATGGCTCAGTGCCGGCGAGGATGACGACCCGGAAAAATCATTGTTCGTCAAACGTTAGTGATCGCTCCGCACGCGTGCGAGAAGCGGGATGCACGTGACTTTCAAGATGTCAACGTGGCGATCAACTGAAACAGCGCTTCTTTCGTCGCAGCCAGCTCGCATTCGCAGTCCTCCACCACGGCGTCCAATAGCTCACGTTCCATTGTCGGCAGCGCCGCACGAACGGCGGCAATCGCGCCAGGCCGGCCGTCGCGGTCAAAGGTGAACTTCGGGTGGCTGGCTTTGACGGCTATCAGTGTGCGCTGAAATTCCTGCTCAATCGCGTCGCGGTCGGCCATGGGGTGTGTTGTCCTCCGCCACCGTGTGTGAGGTCAACCAACATCTATGTCGTGTAGGAACGGACAATCTCGTCCGTATCGTCACCTAACTGAGCCGTAGAGGTGGGGTTGCATTTCAGGCGGAATTCCTCACCAAACGATGGTGGCCGGCGTCTTGCCTCTGCCGGCCCAATGCGACTCATAAAAGGCCGCAAGGCAAAGCGCGAGGAACCGCGGAACGAAGAACGATTCCGGTTCCCCGCCGTCCAGGAACCCTGGGAAGTCTCGTGCGCCTCACATGAGGATTGGGAAGAACCGCCCGTAGGAAAAGGGAAGGCCGACCCAAAGGCCGGCCTGTACGATATCGCCTCTTAGACGGCTGCGGCGACCTCGACGTCGCGCACGAGCCCAAGCTCCTTCCGCACGCGATCCTCAATGGCTTGCCGGACCGACGGATTCTCTTTGAGGAACTGTTTGGCGTTCTCGCGTCCCTGACCGAGGCGCTCGCCGCTAAACGCGAACCACGCTCCGCTCTTTTCGATAATCCGCTTTTCGACAGCCAGGTCCAGCAGGTCGCCTTCGCGCGAGATGCCTTCGCCGTACATCACGTCGAATTCGGCCTCGCGGAAGGGGGGCGCCACCTTGTTCTTCACCACCTTCACACGCGTGCGGCCGCCGATCACCTGATCGCCATCTTTGATGCTGGCAATGCGGCGGATGTCGATCCGCACTGACGCATAGAACTTCAGCGCGCGGCCACCGGTGGTCGTTTCCGGATTGCCGAACATGACGCCAATCTTCTCGCGCAGCTGGTTGATGAAGATAAGCGTCG
>DASTZI010000025.1:0-5110 GCA_035764385.1 Vicinamibacterales bacterium | reverse complement strand
GGAATCTCTCGGTCTCCTGGGATGTTTTCCAGGCACGCGGCCGCATCCGGAAAGATCGCCGCCATCAAATCGTCGGCGTGCATCCGCTGCAGTTGCGGCGGCACCTTGCTGCCGCCCCGGCTTCGAGGCACGGCGAGCGAGATGGTCGTATTCCATCGCCAGCGTGTCTTGAAGAGCGGCGCGTCGAGCATCGCCTGCACGAGGATGTCGCGCGTCGTGGCAGGATGCAGATACCGGAACACATCCGACAGCGGAAATGAATGCTGCGGGCCGAGCGACAGCAGCAGCGCGTCTTCGGTGGCGGCAGCCTGCAGCTCGAAATTGAACTGACGGCAGAAGCGCTTTCGCAGGGCGAGCGTCCAGGCTTTGTTGATGCGGCTGCCAAAGGGCGCATGCAGGACTAGCTGCATGCCGCCGGATTCGTCGAAGAAGCGCTCGAGCACGAGCGTCTCCTGCGTCGGGATGACTCCGAGCGCCGCACGCCCGGCGGCGAGGTAGCTTGCCGCCTGTTCGGCGCCCCCCTCGCACAAACCGGTCTCCGCCATCAACCACTCGGCGTCACGAAAGTCCCGGCGAAGATCCGACACCGCGCGTGACAGCTCATCGCTGCGCGCGGGCGCCTCTCCCAGCCAGAACGGAATCGTGGGCGGCGCGCCGTGGGCATCGCGAACGCGGACGGTGCCGCCCGCCACCTTCAACACCTGCCACGACGCGTTGCCAAGCTGGAAAATATCGCCGGCGTTGCTTTCGATCGCGAAGTCTTCGTTCAGCGTGCCGATGAATGTGTCTTCAGGCTCGACGACGACGCGGTAGTCGGCGATTTCGGGGATCGCCCCGCCCGAGGTCAGCGCGAGCATCCGCGTTCCCCGGCGACCTTTCACGACCGAATGCACTTCATCGCGATGCACGAGCGCGGCGCGTCGGCCTCGACGGGTCGAAAAGCCTTCCGCCAGCATCGTCACGACCGCGTCGAAGTCGCCCCGCCCGAGCGACCGGTACGGCCACGCGCGGCGGGCGAACTCGAACAGTTCGTCCTCCGGCATTTCGCGCGACGAGGCTTCGGCCGCAATCTGCTGCGCGAGCACGTCGAGAGGCGCATCGAGCGAGACGATGCGATCGAGTTCGCCGAGGCGGACGGAACGGAGAAGCGCCGCGCATTCGATCAAGTCGTCGCGGGAAGCCGGGAGCAGCCGTCCTTTTGGCGTACCAGCGATTGTGTGTCCGGAACGTCCGACGCGCTGCAGCAGCGTGGCGATGCGATGCGGCGAGCCGACCTGACAAACCAGATCCACATGGCCGATGTCGATGCCGAGCTCGAGCGATGCGGTTGCGACGAGTGCCTTCAGGGATCCGTTCTTCAGTCGGTGCTCCGCATCGAGCCTGATCTCTTTCGAGAGGCTGCCGTGGTGTGCGGTCACCGCATCCTCGCCGAGGCGCTCGCTCAAATGCCGCGCCGTGCGCTCCGCCATTTTTCGCGTATTGACGAAGATCAGTGTCGTGCGATGTTCGGCAATCAGCTGCGTGAGGCGCTCGTAGTACTCGTCCCAGACTTCATGCGACATTACGGCGTCGAGTGGCGACCGGGGAATCTCGATCGCGAGATCCATTTCGCGCCGATGCCCTTCGTCGATAATCACGCAGTCGTCCGACCGATTGCCTACGAGAAACCGCGCGACCTCTTCGATCGGCTTCTGTGTTGCCGAAAGGCCGATTCGCTGGATAGTCCGGTTGGTGGGCCGGCTACAGCCGGCCCCTACGTCCTGGGGCGGACCTTCAGCGACCAGCCGCTCCAGACGTTCGAGTGACAGAGCGAGGTGCGCGCCGCGACGGCCGCCGATCACCGCATGAATCTCGTCGACGATCACGGTGCGGACGGTTCGCAGCATCTCGCGGCTGCGTGCCGAGGTCAGCAACAGAAAGAGCGATTCAGGTGTTGTGACCAGAATGTGCGGCGGCCTGCGCAACATCGCCGCCCGTTCCGATGACGTCGTGTCGCCGGTCCGCACGGCCGCGGTCACGCGCGGCGCGTCGATGCCCCCGGCGTCCGCAAGCTCGCGAATCCCGCGTCGGGGCTCCGCAAGATTTTTGTGGATGTCGGCGCTCAGCGCCTTGAGCGGTGATACGTAGACGACGCGAACTTCATCCGGGAGACCTGCGACGGGCGCACGGGAGGCGGTGTCGATGCCCTCGCGGACGAGGTCGTCGATCGCACTGAGAAATGCCGCGAGTGTCTTGCCTGATCCCGTCGGCGCGGCAATGAGCGTGTGGCGGCCGTCGCGTATCGCGGCCCACCCGCGCAACTGCGCGGTTGTCGGGGTGCCCAGTGTTTGTTCGAACCAGCGTGCGACGAGAGGGTGGAATCCTGGAAACATGGAGGGACCAGTTCGACTGTAAAACGGGGAAGCGTCGAAGAGATCATATGCCGAACCAGGACGACCATCGAGCCACGCCTGCCAGATCGTAAATGACCACGTTCCCATCGCCTTGCATGACGATGTACGCACCGTGGTAGCCGTCGGTGCGGGTATCGAAGCGGGCCTGAAAATTCGAGTCGTACACAACGAAGTTGCCATCCCATTGCATCATCGCCATTCCAGGATCGTGGTCTGGAACGTGGAAATCGTAGACGAGGGCGCCGTTCGCGTCATACACGACCAACGCACCCGTCTCTGCCTCATATGTCAACCGATACAGTCCGTTGTCCGACCACAGCGATCCCCCTGGTGGAATCGAACGTTGATGGACGAGTGCGCCCGGATTGTCGGCCCGCGGCAGATTCACGTCCCAGAAACCGCATCCGTCAAACGGTGGCTTCTGTCGATTTGCCGTACTGAAGAACCATATCGGCTGCCAGTCCCCGGAGATGCTCGCGTTGCCGTAGTTGTGAGCGGTGAAATTTGCCGATAGGCCGTTGCAGGAAAATCCCGCCCAGCCGCCGGGCGTGCCGGGATAGTTGTCGTGGATGCGGCCGTCGGCGATGCCGTCGATTGCGAGATTCACAACTGCGCCGTTGATGGTGTTCCCGTAAATCTCGCCGGCATTCGTCGTCGACATATACGGGCTCCAGGGATTCCACCACGGCTCATCACCAATCATGAGGCCGAACGCCATCTGGTTTGGCGCTGAAAAGATTCTGTTGTTTCGATAGATGCTCCCGAAGTGATTCGCATCGGGACCGAAGGTCCCGACGTTCATGCCGGCGAATGCGTGCGTCGACAGGTTGGCGATGAAATTGTCCTCAACGACGCACCCGAATCCGCCTCCGATGATGAGGTCAATATCGGTGTTGTCGCTGAACGTGCTGTCGTGGATGTGACCTCGATCACAGGTCCACACGGTCAAACCATCTGCCCATCGGGCATCGGCCTCCCACATGTCACGGCCGTTATCCGTGAACGTGCTGCCGGTGATCTCGAAGCCCTCTCCCCTCACTTCCATCCCGGATTTGCAGATGGCATTCATCGATACGACATGGGAGACGGTCCAATTGCGTCCCGTCAGGACAACGTTGCCCAGTTCCCGGTTCCACGGACACTCGTCATCGCTTTGGCCGAGTCGATTGGAAAGATTGCCGTCGAAAACGAGAGATTCGAGCGAATAGTGGTCACGAGGCGCCGTGCCACCATAGTCGTCTGCCACCAGAATGTGACCGTGAAGATTTGGTGTCGCTCGCAACGTCGGACGGTTGTCTCCGTTGGTCTCACCTCTCAGGACCGTGCCATTCGCCACGATTTCGAGCGTCTCATCGATGTCGTAAACACCGCCGTCCTGGAGGACTACGGTCCCGCCTGCGTTCAAACACCATTGAATATCCACGGCGGTCGCGCCGCTGAAAATGGGTTCTGCGCAATTGACTTGCGCCCACGATGGCGTGGAGCAACCGATGAAGAGAACAATCGCGATTGCCGAAGAGAAAGTGATGCGCATTGCGGACGGATAGTAGCTCCATCAGCCACCAGACACGCGAGCATGGACATGTGAATCTGTGAAAATCGTAGAGGCCGTGCAGACCCGAATGCTGTTCTCCCATCGCAAGCGCGAACTCGTCACCATTGCCGATGGTGCAGCCTGGCTCAAGTACTGGTTGAGCGCCGACGAGCAGCGGCGCCTCGTCGAACAGTGCCGCGCCATCATGAATGGGCCTGCTGGTGGGTACGTGCCGACCGTGCGTGGCGGCGGTAAGATGCACGTGCGCATGGTGTGCCTCGGGCGGCACTGGAACGCGCTCACCTATAAATACGAGTCAACGCGTGCGGATTACGACGATGCGCCGGTGACGCCGGTCCCGCCGGACTGGGTGCAGCTCGCGTCGCGCGCCGCGGCAGACGCGGGTTTCACCTTCGCACCGGACCTCTGCATCATGAACTGGTACGACGCGGACGGCCGGATGGGCCTCCATCAGGACAAGGACGAAGGGCGGGAATCGATCGACGCAGGGTTGCCGGTGGTATCGATTTCTCTCGGCGACACGGCGCGTTTCCTGTTCGGCGGGATCAAGCGGCGGGATCCGATTCAGTCGCTGCTGTTGGAATCAGGCGACACGTTCGTGTTCGGTGGTGCCGCACGCCTGCGGTATCACGGGGTGTCACGGATTGTTCCGGGTACGGCGCCCCCGGAACTTGGAATCGAAGGGCGCTTCAACCTGACATTTCGAAAGTATTAGTGGTATGTCATTCCCACACCATCACTGGGCGCCCCTTCGTCGCGCCCAACAGAATCGCGGTCGAAGGGCTGTCGTGAAGGACAGCTGCATCAGTTCATCCGCGCCAATAAGAATGAGAACGCTACCGTTCTTTTTCGCGCTATCGATCGCGGCAGGCGCATCGGCACAGACCATTCACGACGAGGTCCTTTCACAGCAGGAGGGTTCGTCCATTCACTACGCGATCTCGGTCCCGCGTGATTATCACCGTGAGCCGGTGCCGCTCATCCTGGCGCTGCACTTCGGCGGCGATCCGCGTGGTGCGGGTCACGCGATGCTGCAGATTCTGATTCAGCCCGCGCTTGGCGATCTCGGCGCCATCATTGTCGCGCCGGACTCGCTGGACGGCCGCTGGAGCACACCTGCCAACGAACGAGCGGTGAATGCGTTGCTTGCGGCCGTGGAGAA
>DASTZI010000024.1:0-22210 GCA_035764385.1 Vicinamibacterales bacterium | reverse complement strand
GCGCCCTGAGCAGGCGGCGTGAACAAGTCCGCTTCCACGACGATCCGCTCCTTCGGCATGTAGGCCATCAGCATCCCCTGCGCGTGCTGGAGACCCTGGACGTTATAGATCTCCATCACCTTCGTCCCGTCGGTGAGTACGTACTTCTGACCAACCTTCTCGAACGTGTAGCCCTCGGCCACTTCCTCGGGTGGCGCGAGCGAAAGCCGATCCGGCTTCAACACCCACGGCTTCACCGTGAGGACCTCGGCGTAGTACGAGTGGTTGTTTTCCTGCAGCACGATCGTCACGCCTTCCTGTGCGACGTAGGCGCGGACGCCGCCGAGATGATCCCAGTGGTGATGCGTGCTCACGAGATAGCGAATCGGCTTGTTCGGGACGAGTTTCTTGACTTCCGCGATCACCGCGAGCGAACGATCCTCGTTGAGCGGCGCTTCGATTACGGTCACGAAGTCCCTGAACTCGACGGCCATGCTCGCGTGCGTGCCGCCGCCGACGTACCAGAAGCCGTCCGCGACCTTCGACGATTCGACGCGAACAGGAGGAATCGTCGCGGTACGCGCCGCGTCGGGCGCGACGGCGGCCGCGTTCGCCGGATTGATCTGCACATTGGCGATGGTGAGGCCGAACGAATTATGCCCGCCGCTGACGTTCACGCCTTCGCCTTCGAGGTCGTCATCGAGGTCGTGATGCTGATGGAACGTGGTGGGGAACATCAGCCCGTTGCCGAAGTCCTTGTAGTTGGTGAGCACCAGCTCGTAATAGAGATCGCCAACGACCGGATTCGGGAAGTACGTCTGAATCCGCTCGACGAGATTCCTGTCGTTGATCGCGCACTGCACACGATACTTGCCGAGCGCCATGAACGAGATCGCACGGATGCGACCCTTGCCCTGCTCGTTGCGCGTGATGACGATCGGATTGGCCCCGGGCATCAGCGCGGCTTTGAGACAGCCGTGCGGCGTCAGCCAGATCTCGAGCTGCCGCTGCTCGGCATCGGCAGGCGCGGGAACCATCATGGTGCCGTTCATGTTCCATGCGACGTTGCCGCTGACGAACTGCTGCGTCCGCTGATCGCCGACGAGCGGGTTCGTGACCGTTGGCGCATTTCCACCACCCGCGGGTCCACCCTGGCCGGTGCCCTGCCGCAACGTGTAATCGAGCTTCGACGATTTGGCGTCGTAATCGATCGTCCGCGTGTAGCTGACGATCTGATTGGCGGGCCAGTCGCTCGAGGGCGCGTAGTTCTGGCCGGGTGCGGCCACGTACCCGGTCGTACCTGAGTAGGTGATCGACTTGACGTTGTCGGCGCCCATCGCGCGCACCGCCGCCTGCACGACCGTCCGGGCGTCCGGTTCCGCTTCCTGAGCGATACCCGGCACCCGCACCATGGTCAGTAGCAGACCAACGACGAGAATCCACAGCCGTCCTCTCATACCGCCTCCTTTTTGCTGCGCTACCTTAGCGCGGCGTGCCGAACGGATCCACCGATTTGCGAAATCGCGAATATCGGCCGAAATGCGAAGGGGACGAGGGCGAATCGGCTTCGAGCTATGACCCGGTGTCTCCGCGACGTGACATCCCGCCCCGCAGCCACCAAACGGTAAGTTGGCCGTTGCCGCCGTTTGGAACGACACCGCTGGCGGTGTTATTGCCTGCCCACCCCGTTCGCACTTTTTTCACAGGTCATTGGGCTTATTTAGGGCAACCGCCGCCTTATAATCCCGCTTCACCTTCGGCTCTTATGACATTGCTTCGACGAGTCGCCGTAATCACGGCGACGCTGGGTGTTTTACATCTGCAGGACGCACCGGCGCGCGCCCAGCAGCCCGACTTGTCGCTGGGGGTAGACGCTGGCGCGCCCTTGGTCGTCATTCGATCGCAGTACCGGCGCCTCCCGTTCCCTGTGGACATTCGGCGAATCGCGGTGGCCGAGACGTCGATCGTGACGGCCGAACTGGTCACGAACCGGGAAGTGCTGCTGGCCGGGCGCCAGACCGGGCGGACAACGATGGTCATCTGGTTTGCGAACGGCCAGGTGCGCGAGTTCCCCGTCGCTGTCCAGGCGGATCTGACGGTGCTCGAGCGCGCGTTGAAGGCGCTCAACCCGACGATTGAAGTCGAAAGCGCGCCCGACCGCGACGCGCTCGTGCTCACGGGCACGGTGCCCGATTTAAGGACCGCTCTCGACGCCGAGCGTTACACGCGCAACTATCTCGCGGCCGGAGGCAACGGCCGCGTCGCGGCGCAGCCGGTTGTCCCCGCGCCTTCTCCCGATGTCAGCGCCGCGCCGCCGCCGGGTGGCGCGGCCGCAAATCCTCAAGCTCAGACGGTGGCCTCGCCTCCTCCCTCCGCGACGCAGAACCTGGCGGGGGCGGGCGCCGTCATCAACCTGATCCAGGTGATTGCCTTGCCGCAATCGCCTGAACAGAAGATCCTCGCGGCGATCCGCACCATCGGCGGCGAAAACGTGACCATCCGCCGTGTGCTCAAGGGAGAAGTCGCCGACGACACGGCAGACATTCTCATATTCGAAGGACGCGTGCCGAATCAGACCGCGTTGGTGAGGATTCTCACGCTTGCGGCTCAGTTGTTCACCGGCACCAACGTCACGGCTGCCGATGTTCGTGTCATCGCCGATGAAGCGGGCGGTCTCACCGAGCAGATGCAGACACAGGCGTCGCAGAGCCTGTTGGGTGGCGGCGCGACGTCTTCGCTGTTCGGCGGCTCGCGCGGGGCGAGGCTCACCAACGAAGTGCGCACCAATCTCGGCCGCGCCAAGGCGATCGAGGTGGCCGCGGGCCGGATTTTATCCTTCATCGAAGTGACCGATCTGCCGCAAGTGCGGGTCGATATTCGGCTCGAGGAAGTGAACCGGACGAAGCTGCGGGCGTGGAATCCTAATTCAGCCATTCTGACGTCCGACTTCCGCCAGCCGTCGCTCAATCCCGCTCAGTCGGCTGTGACCGTGCAAGGCGATCAGGCCGCCCGTGTCGGAAGTCTGGGCGCGGCGATTCAAAACGTCTTCTCATTTCTCAATGGAGTTACGCTGAACCAGCTCCAGTATTCCGGAGGGAGCCTCGCGGTCGACGCGGCATTCCAGCTGCTCGAGCGCGAAGGCATCTCCCAGAGCCTGTCGTCCCCATCGCTCACGGTCCTCTCCGGAGAGTTGGCGCAGGTCCAGGTAGGGGGCGAGATTCCTGTGCCGACCGCTTTCGCCCCGGCGTTCGGGACGGTGACCACTCCCGGTGCTCCTGGAGGTGGCGGCGCGACCACGCCCGGTGTATTCAGTTCGGTGGAATTTGTGCCGTTTGGGGTCCAGCTTCAGATTCGTCCATTGGTAGGGGACGACGGTACGATTACGCTGGACGTTCAACCGATGGTCGTCACCCCAGATGCCTTGCTGACGGATACTATCCGTCAGACCACGGGGACGGCGGTCGCGACCACCGCCTTCCAGACCCGTGCGTTGAGGACGAGCTCGCGGCTCCAGGACGGCCAGGCGCTGCTGATTGGAGGGCTGCTGTCGAAGAATACGTCGACCAATACGGCCTCGGCGCCCGGTATCCGCGATACGCCGATTCTCGGCAGGCTGTTTCAGAGCTTCAATCGCAACGACCAGGATACCGAGCTCGTCGTCATCGTGAACCCGGCCGTCATTCGGACGCCGGTGCCGAACGTCGCCATGTGGGGGTTTCCCGATCGGGACGAGCTGCTGCGGTCCGTGCTCTCAGAAACGTCCGGTACGCCAACGCAGTAATGCATAGTGGGCTCACGGCTCATGGCTTCGGGTACCGGAAGCCTGGAGCTTGGAGCCTGAAGCCAGAAGACAGGGACAAGGAGAAGGTCATGTCGAAACGGATGCGGCGGTTCGTGCGGAATACGGCGGGCGCGGCGCTGGTCGAATATGCGCTGATCGTCGCTGGGGTGGCGCTCGTCGGCGCGGCAGCGCTGTCGGTGTTCGGCAACAAGGTGACCGACCTGGTCGCCATGGCGGCTGCGATTATTCCCGGCGCTCACAGCGATACCAATGCGCCGATCGTGAGCGGGAAGATCATCGAAACGTCGCCGAATGCGTCCGGATTCGATGAAGGTAACTCCGCCACAGGTATCGGCCTCGACGTCAACGCGATCACGCAGGCCAACGGGCAGAAGCGGCTCGGGGACAACATCGGCGGCGACGGGTCGCTGTCGTCGCTCGTCCTGGAAACCAAGAACAGATAAGGTCCAGGTGGCCCCCCGGGGGACCAGACGGCCGCGCCATGATCGCGGTGCCGCGCTGGTCGAATTCGCACTCGTGTCGTTCGCGTTGTACCTGATGCTCGCCGGAACCATCGAGTTCGGGCGGCTCATGTTCGACGCCAACTCGCTGCAGGACGTGGCGCGCGTGGCCGCGCGTGAGCTGTCCCTCGCACCGTTGCGAGCCAACGCCACGTTTGATTACGCGCTCTCATGCGACCCAGCCGCCGACGCCGCGAACTGTCTCGTTGACCTTCGCGCTCGCGTCTTCGATCCTGCCTGTCTGGTCGTCGATCTCAACGACCCCGCGGTTGCCGCCGATCCCGACGGGTATTTCGCCGCGATGCCAGTCGTGAACCGCACGATGCGCGCCTTGATGATCACCGAGCCGGCGCGGCCGAACATCCTGCGTTATGCCGGTGCGCTGATGGCCGACGAGAGCGGCGCGGCGTGCAGCGCGATCGGGCCGAATGGGCAGGCATCCCCGACAGGGCTCACCGTCGGGATTCCGCTGGTGAACGAACGGGATCCGAACGGCGCCGAAACGATCACGTGGGTGCCGGTTCTTCAGGAGATTCGCGCAGCCCAGGATGCCGACTGCCCACTCCGCGGACCGTTCAGCCTTTTGTATCAACCGAACGCCGATGAGTGCGGTCCGTTGGCTGCCGATCCCGTGCCCGACCGTGGGCTGGCGGCGGTAAGAGTGAACTATCCGTACCAGGCCGCGGCACTGAGCGGCTTTCAGTCACCTCCGCCGACCGACTTCGATCCGCTTCCCCCCAATGTAGCCAATTTCATCGTCGCCGACGACGGAAGCGTGCAGGCAACCAATGCCGCGCCAGGTGGGTTGCTCGACGACGGGGCTGTTGGTCCGTACGCGGGTGCCTACGGACTGGGCCGGCAATTCGCCCTGGCTGGCAGAACGGTGCGGCCATTTCGAAAGCTCATTTCCGCGCAGGCAATCTATCGACGCGAGGCGGTGGAATGAGTCCCGTTGCTCCGCGCCGTCCCGGGAGCCTGTCAACGATGTCCCGCCCCATGGTGGCGGCGGCCGTGATCCTCTCCGCAATCGCCGCAATCGCCGCAATCGCGCTGCTCGCGGTGCTCGGTGTCCTCGATCTCGCGAGGTTCCGGTCGAACGAGCCTTCGACGGCCGGATTGATCGCGGTGCCGACCTCTGGCGTGCAGATTCCCGCCCATACGCGCATTCGTCGCGACCATCTCTGGGATCGCGCGAACGCTCGGATATCGGTGGTCTACCTGCCGCCGCGCGCCGTCACCAAAGAGATGCTGCTCAACATCACGCAGATCATCGGCCGCGTCCTCGACTCCGAAAAGGAACCCGGCTACGTCTTCACCGATGCGGACTTTCTTCCCCGCGGTACGCGTGAAGGGCTCGTCGCGGGGATTCCAGCAGGAAAGCGGGCGATTCGAGTGTCGGCCGATCGCGTCGAGGGTTTGTTCGGTCTGAATGCGGGGGATCGGTTCGACATCGTCGCAACGATGCCCATCGACGCCGCCGCCGACGGGGGACGCCAGCTGAATTTCTCCGGACCGTACAGTCAGGAGATTGCGCTCGAGACGCAGTTGTCGAACTGGGACAAGCAGGCGACGGTTCGCGTCATCGTCCAGAACGCGGTCATTGTCGAGCCGATGATCGCCCGCGGCGTAGCTGTGACGCCGACGACTTCCGCTGCCCAGGCTGCGGCCGCACGTGCGCGTGCGGTTCAGGAAGCGGTAATCGCCGTCAATCCCAACGAAGTGGCGCTGCTGACCGAAGCCATGGCGGTCGACGCCAGGCTATCGAGCATTCCGAGATCGGGCCGGCCTGATGATCCCGTGAACAGCAGCACGCCCGATCTGCGGCCGTTCAGTCCGTTTGCCGCGCCGGGCACCGGCAACCGAACAAATTCGTTCAGCACCGTCGAAACGATCATGGGACCCAAGCGCGCGGTCACGGCGGTCCCGAGGCCCTGACGTGCTCGTTCAGGTTGCCCTGATCACCTTCGCGTTGAGCGGCCTGCTGGCACTGGCCGTCGACATCGGCTTCGCTCGGCTGACGCAGAGCCAGATGCAGAACGCCGCCGACTCCGCGGCGCTCGAGGGGTTGCGCAAGCGCGACGCGGTGCGCAATCCGGTCAACGGCAATCCGGCCGCGTTCGCGAGCGACTGCACTCGGCGAGCTGCCGCGAACCGGATTGCACACTGGACGTTCGACGACGACTTCGACCCGGCGTCGGGCGACCCTGACTATCAGTTCGGCGCTGGGCCTGTGCTGGATGTGACCGAAGGGGTGACAAGCGTCCACGCGCTCCAGACGGTCAGCGTTCCCGATCCGCACGTCTACAAGCCCGACCTGCAGCTCAATCAACAGAACCAGGTTTACGGCGACATGGTGAGCGGCCGGTTCTGCTATACGTCCGATCCATTTCCGTCGGAGGGCGGAGCCTACGAGCTGCAGGACATCGTGTGTACGGAGCCGCAGCATGGCAGCGGTGCGTATTCGCGCAACGACTTCAATCCGAACCTGACGGTGCCCACGGGTCCGGCTGGACTCAGCGAGTGCCCGGCACCCGACGAAGTGCCGCCTACGCCGCTTCCTCTCGGCGGCGGCGGGAACCTCGGCACCGTCGACGACAGCGCGTTCCTGGTTCGGCTGCGCCGGTCGAATGACTTTCTCGGCGAGGCTGGCCAGGCAGAGACGGGCGTTGGCTCCAGCGGTCCTGCTCTGCCGCTGACGTTTGGAAAAGGGACGACTATCCGCGGCGACGATCCCCAGGCGGATTATTCGGTTCGTCGCGACGGGTTGTCGGTGTATGCGACGGCGATCGCCGCCACACGCCCCGCGATGCACCTGGGAGCTCCGCAGACTAATCCCGTTACCCCGAGCATCACGCCATTCGTGCTCGGAGATACCTGCGTGCAGAGTCCCACCGGTGCTGCGGTGACGGTTACCGTTTCGATCAATCCGAACACCGGAATCATGACGCGCACTGGTCCCGGCGGTCCGGGGTGCGCGACGGGAATGATGGTGGGACGGTTCGTCGCCAATGCGGCCACCTTGCGCACCGTGGGCCAGGCTCCGCCGGCCGCCGGCGTCCAGACTCGATGCGCGACGACGCTTCCGTTTCCGCTGCGATATGGACCTGTCTATTCGCAGATGACGATGGGCCCGAGTCGCATCATCGGGTTCGCGGAAATCGGATTCACTCGCGCCCCCGTGTGTCCGCCGAACCAGAACGCCCCATTTACGGCCACGATCACGCGCCGCGTTTCCACGATCGCGCCGTCGAACGCCACGGCGATTCTGTCGGTAGGTCTCCCGGCCGGTGTGCCGGCCGCACTCGTCCCCGAACTGCTGGCCAAGAACCTCGTCGCCGCCGGTCAGGCCAACTATGGACCGGTGCTTGTACCCGTGCTGGCGAGGTAATTCAGGACTATGTGGCCCGACCCCACGGCTGACAGCGACAAGAGTCTTCGCGTTCTGATCATCGGCAGCGATCCGGTGCTCGAGGAAGAGTTCCGAAGTGCGTTGTCACGCATTCCCGACCGCAAGGGCACGGTCTATTCAGTCGACACACATCGTGACGCGCTCGAGGCGGCGAGGCGGCGTCAGCCGAACCTGATTGTCATCGAAATCGATCGCGCGACCCCGGAGATCGCGACGCTGTCGAGGGACCTGCAGGGCCTCGTGCCCGATGCGGCCATCGCCGCGGCGTTCACGCCGGATCGTGTGGACCACGGCCAATCCGAAGCCGCGATGCTCATCGAACTGCTGCGCGCCCATGTCCGGGATTTTCTGCGCCGGCCCTTTGCGGCGACCGAACTGCGCGGGGTCATCGATCGGCTGTTCACGCGGCGTTCCGGCGCTGCCGGGGCAGGCGCGCACGGGCGCGTTGCCGCGTTCCTGAGCAACAAGGGCGGCATCGGCAAATCGACGCTGGCTGTCAACGTCGCATGCGGGTTGGCGCTGCGTCATCCCGATGAGGTGCTGCTCATCGACACCTCGCTGCAAGTCGGCACGTGCGCGATGATGCTCGATTTGAAGCCGACCACCAGCATCGTCGACGCGATTCGGGAACGCGACCGCCTCGACAAGACGCTGCTGCGTCACCTCACGCTGCGCCATGGCAGCGGGGTGCGGCTGCTCGCGGCCCCGGCCGATGCCCTCGAGGCGAGCGAAGTCAACGACGAGGCGATCGCCAGGATCGTGAACCTGGCGCGCCGGTCCTTCGAGTACGTGATCATCGACACGTTCCCAATCCTCGACAGCGTGCTGATGACGATCCTCGACGTCGCCGACGTCGATTTCATCGTCGTGCAGGGAATGGCGCCGGCGGTCGCGGCCATCACGCGATTCCTTCCTGTTCTCGAAGGTCTCGGCGTGCCGCAGTCGCGCCAGCGTCTCGTGCTGAACTACAACTACAAGCCGTTTCTCGGGAACCTGCAGCCGATCGACATCGCCAATCGCCTGCAGCGAACGTTGGACTACGTCGTTCCGTACGATCGGCGGGTGCTGACGTCGATGAACACCGGCAGTCCGCACATCCTTCACTCGCGTCGCTGGGAGCGATTCGGCCGCTCGGTCAATACGATCGTTGACGCGCTCGATTCGTGGACCGTCAACGCGGCGCCCGAGGCGGCACCTGACCGCGCACCGATGGAGCGGCAGCTCAAGGTTGCGGGCCAGGAGGAAGTGTTGTGAACGAGTTCGATCGCAATCGCCTGGCGCGATCGTCGGTCGACATCGCGGCGCGCCTGAAGTCGATGGCCGCCAAGACCGGACGTTTGCCGGCTGAGGAGACCGGCAGTCCCGCGAAGCCGGGTAAACCTGGACGTGCCGACTATCTGACCGTCAAGGCGATGCTGCAGGAGCGGCTGCTCGACGAAATCGGCGAGCGCGGCCTGCTCGAGAATGACGGCGCGGACGTCGCATCGGCGGTCAAGGACTTTGCGGCCCGCGCGCTGGCATCGGAAGAGATTGCGCTCAACGAAGCGGAGCGGGTCCGGCTCGCCGAGGAGCTGACAGACGAAACCATCGGCATGGGGCCGCTCGCACCGCTGCTCGCCGACCCTGCCATCAGCGACATCCTGGTCAACGCGCCAGACAAGGTGTACGTGGAACGGTTCGGACGCATCGAGCGGACCGACGTTCGCTTTCGCGACGCCGATCACATCGTGCGCGTGATCGAGCGCATCGCGGCACGGGTCGGGCGGCGCATCGATACCTCGTCACCGATGGCCGACCTCCGGCTTCCTGATGGCAGCCGTGTGAACGCCACGCTTCCACCTGCGACGATCGACGGCCCTACGCTTTCGATTCGGCGTTTCGGACGACGCCGTCTGCGGCGCGACGATCTGCTGAACCTGGGGACGCTCTCGCCGGAGATTCTCGAGTTCCTGGTCATCGCGGTGCGCGCACGCAAGAACATCCTGATTTCGGGTGGCACAGGCGCGGGCAAGTCGACGCTGCTCGGTGTGCTCGCCGAAGCCATTCCGGTCACCGAGCGCATCGTCACCATCGAGGACACGGCGGAACTGAGCCTGGATCAGGAGCATGTCGTGCGGATGGAAACGCGTCCGGTCAACATCGAGGGGCGCGGCCAGATTACCGCCCGCGATCTGCTGATCAACGCGCTCCGCATGCGTCCCGACCGCATCATCGTCGGCGAGGTGCGCGGCGGCGAAGCGCTCGAGATGCTGCAGGCGATGAACACTGGGCACGACGGCGGCATCGGCACCATCCACGCGAACTCGACGCGCGACGCACTCTCGCGGCTGGAAACGATGGTTCTGATGGCGGGCACAGAACTGCCGTCGCGCGCCGTGCGCGAGCAGATCGTGTCGGCAATCCATCTGCTCGTGCAGGTGAGGCGCTACGACGACGGCATTCGGCGCATCGAATCGGTGGCGGAAATCACCGGCCTGGAAGGGACCACGCCACAGACGCAGGAGTTGTTCGGCTTCCGGCGTCGCGGCAAGCAGGGACGCAAAGTCATCGGTCACTTCAGCGCGACGGGGGTCATTCCACGGTTCGTCGACGAGCTGCGTGAAGAAGGTGTGCAGATCCCGTCGGCGCTCTTTCAGCGGACCGACGAGGCCGTCCTGTGACCGAAGCAGTCTTCGCGGTGCTCTTCATCGCGACCGGCCTGTATGCCTGGCAGGCCTACAGCCTCCGCCGGCGCACGGTCGAACGACTTGCGGCCATGCTGGACACGACAGCGGCCGACGAGTCGCGCGGCGAGCCGCGCAAGGCGATCCCGTCGTTCCCCGTCCGACGCCGGTACGCTGCCCCGATCGTCGGGGTCACTGGCGCTCTTCTCCTGTCGTTTCTGGTCGGGTTGCCGCTCGACGTGTCCGCCGCCGCTGGTGCGCTGTTCGGCGTGATGGCACACCTGGCGGAGGAGTATCACGGCGAGCAGCAGGCGGCGCTCATCGAGACACAGCTCGCCACGGCAATCTACTTGATGGTCGGTTCACTCCGAGCCGGCGCAAGCCTGCTCTCGGCGTTCGAGTCGGCGCTCGAAGAAGTGGGCGCGCCGCTGCGGCCGTACTTTCAGGAGGTTGCCGGCCGGATCCGCCTCGGCGACGATCCGCGTGCAGCCGTCAGCGATCTGCAGGTCCATGTACCGCTCGAGACGTTTCGACTGTTCGCGACCTCGCTCGCGATTCACTGGGAAGTTGGCGGCAGCCTGGCGACGACGCTGTCGACCGTCGGCCGCACCGTTCGCGATCGGATCGAACTCTCCAGGCGCGTTCGCGCGCAGTCGGTGGAGGCGCACGCCTCGGTTGGCGTTGTGCTTCTGATTACCTACGTCCTCGGCTTTCTGATGTGGCGTACCAATCCGGATCGGCTGAACGTCTTTCTCGGCAGCAGCATCGGCACGATGGTCGTCGCTGCCGTGATCGCGATGCAGGCGGTCGGCTTGATCTGGATGTCGCGGCTGAACAGGACGGCGTTTTGAGGAGGCGCCCGCGTTGCTGAACGGCATTGCCCTGATCGTCATCGCGCTCACCGGAGCGCTGGCCTACATCGGCGTCATGAACTGGAGCATCCGTCGTGGCGCGTTGGCACGGCTGTACGCGTTCGATGATTCGACGACGGCGCCTGTGGACAGTTCAGCGCGCGACAGCGCGCTCGGGCGGTGGCTTGCCCGCGCCGGCTATCGCCAGCAAAACGCCCAGACGATCTTCGGTGCCGCAACAGTCGGGTGCGTGCTTGTGGGTGTCGCGATCAGTCAGTTCTATCGCCTCGTGCTGTTGCGTCCGTTCCTGACCGCGATTGCGAATGTGCCTGGCAGCGCCGGCGATCTGCTCGCACTGGTGCTGGTCGCCGGTCCATGGATTCTCCTGATGGTGTCGGGTTTTGTGCCGACGCTCGTCGTACGCTCGGCACGGCGACTGCGCGTGCGGGCAATCGAACAGGATCTTCCGCTCGCGCTCGAGCTGTTTGCGACGATGGCGGAGGCGGGCCTCGGTTTCGACGCGGCGCTCGCGAAAGTCGTTCGCGCGCAGGGCAGCAACCGTCCGCTCGCGTCCGAGTTCCTCAACTTTCAACACGACATGATGGCCGGCATGTCGCGCACACAGGCGCTTCGTCAGCTCGGCCGCCGCGTGGACATTCCGTCCTTGTCGACGTTTACCTCCGCGCTGGTGCAGGCGGAGCAGGTGGGCGCCAGCATGGCCGAGACGCTGCAACACCAGGCAAACGATCTCCGCCAGCGGCGTCGCGAGAACGCCTTGCTCCAGGCGCAGGCGCTGCCCGTCAAGCTCGTGTTTCCGCTGGTCGTATGTTTCCTTCCCGGCATCTTCGCGACGACGCTCGCACCCGTCCTCTTCCAGATGGTCCAGGTCGCCAACGGCGTGCTGCTGTCTTCCGGTCGATGAGCCGCACACTGAACGTCTCGAAGCGGATCTCGAGCGCCCTCGTGGTGTGGCTCGCAGTCACCGGTTGCGCGACGCATTCGCCGCTTGTGTATCAGCAATGCTACAACGCCGATGTGCAACTGGGGCACGAACTCAGGGAGCTCGAGGAGCATCGTGCTAAGGGGTGCACCGAGGGGCTCTCGCGTGGGGGAGGTTCTGAATGCGATCGGCTGGAGGCTGAAATCGCGCGCCTGGCGGTCGTCTGTCCAGGACATGCCCCGACGCTGATGGCCAACGCGGTGATCGCGTACGACCAGCACCGGCCGCAGGACTCACAGGCATACCTCGATCTGATCCTGTCGCAGCCACGTCCCTTTCCGGATGCGGCGGTGCTCAGAGCCCAAATCGCGCTGGAAGAAGGGAACGTTCCGTTCGCGCGGCGCCTCCTGGAACAGGAGATCTTGCTCGTGCCCGATCACGCGGGACTTCACGAAGTGTACGCCGCGACGCTGTTCGTCGATCGCCGGTTGGACGAAGCGCGCGCCGAATTGACGAGAGCGGCGGCACTGGGAGCGCCGCGCTGGCGCGTCGCCTATCACCTGGGGATGATCGAGGAGTTGTCAGGCCACCCCGACGACGCGGCGCGGTTGTACATGGAAGCGCTGCAGGGCAATCCCACGTTTACGGCGGCAGACTCGCGCCTGCGAGCGCTGCGCGCCGGCGCTCCTATCGCGCCTACTGCACCGTAACGGTCTTTGAGGTCGCGGCGGTCTGCCCGCGATCGTTGGTGACGGTCAACGTCACCGTGTAGGTTCGCGGCGCCCCGTAGGTGTGTGTCGGCATCACTCCCGATCCACCGGTGCCATCGCCGAAATCCCAGGAAAAGCTGCCGTTGGTGACCGTTGACAACGACCCGTTGAAGAACACGGTGTCGCCGACATGGGGATCGGTCGGAGAGAACACGAAATCCGCGGAGCCGGCAGGCAGCGTTCCCGACACCGTGAGCTGACGCGTGGTCGTCGCAGTCAGCCCTGCGTCGTTGGTGACGCGAAGCGTGATGGCAAAGGTGCCAGGCCGCGTGAACCGGTGCGTCGTCGATGTACCCGTGCCTGTGCTGCCGTCACCGAAGTCCCAGGCGTAGGTGGCGCCCTGGACCTGTCCACCGCCTCCTCCAGGGAATCCTGGTCCTCCTGCCGTCGCCGTCGCCGTGAAGGTGACATCCTGATTGATCGAAGGCGCGGTCGGCGAGAAGGTGAAGTTCGCCGTCGTCGGCGGCAGCGTAGTCGAAACGTTGATCGTTCGCGACGACGTCGACGTCGCTCGCGCATCGCTCGTCACCGAAAGCGTGACGGTGAACGTACCGCCGCGCGCATACCGGTGTGTCGTCATCACGCCGGTGCCCGTCTGTCCATCGCCGAAATCCCAGTTGAACGTGCCGTTGTTGACGGTAGACGAGGCCCCGTTGAACGACACGTCCTGGTTGATGGTCGGGTTGGTTGGCGAAAACGTGAAGCGCGAGATGGTCGGCCCCGTGCTCGGAAAGTCCTCCGCGTCAAACGACACGTAGGTCGGAGTGTTGGCCGAAATCGTCATCGGCTTCTCGCTCGAGAGCGCGCCGGTTCGGGTGTCGCGTGCGGTGAAGGTGACGTCGGCCTGCGGCGTCGGAGGAGTGCCGTTCGAGAAGACGTTCGCGTTCGACTCCGGCAGCTTCAGCGAGAACGACCCGCTCTGCCCCGGTGCGACCTGGCCGATCTGGCTGGCATTGGCCATCGCCGTAAGTGGATTGGCTGTCCGATTGACGACGACGACCGGAAAATCGGATTCGTAGCGGCCGGTGCACCCCGACACGAGGGCCATCAGGAGAATGGACGCGGCTACCGAGCAACGGAGTCTATGTGGCACGTCAGAAATCGCCGGGCAATTCTATCGGGTCATCAACCAAACGCCATTTGAAATTTCTGCGACAACCGAGGGGGCGTGAGTGATGCCGAATGCGCGGCGGACAGCAACGCCGATGCCAGTACGGCCGGTCAGAACGACGGGCGAATTCAGCTGGACGGCACCATGACCGTGCTCTAACGCGGACGGAAGGACCGTCTATGTGGACCGGACGCAGGGCGTGAAGTGGTTCGTGGGCCGGCAAACCGACCCACGAACGAACGACGAGCGATCCGAACGATCCGAACGACGAGCGATGCGAACGATCCGAACGACCGTTAGAAAGAGTATTTCACCCCAAACTGCATAATCCGCTGCGCACCGCCGTTGGTGGTGATGCGTCCGAATTGACTGGAGGTCAGCGTCGCAACGCCCGACGTGGCGGTGGTGGTCGGATTACCCCAGTTGAAGTGATTCGTCAGATTGAACGCTTCGAGCCGGAGCTCGATGTTCCGCGTCGATCCGAGATCGATCAGCCGCGAGAACGCCGCGTCGATCTGCCAGAACGCGGGGCCCTCGATCGCACGATATTCCAGGTTGCCGAACGTGCCCGGCGCCGGCGCCGCGAACGCATCGCGGTTCAGATAGTTGTTCAGCGTTGCCGAAGACCTGCTCGGCGAGGCGGACTGTGGCGGTCCATAGATATTGTCCGAGACCTGATTCGGACGCTGCTGCAGCTGTCCGTTCAGTGCATTGTCCGCGCCCGTAGTGATATTGATCCACTGTCCCGATCGTGCAGTGTAGATACCGGTGACCCGCCAGTTCGAGGCGAGGATCCGCAGCGCCTTGTTGCCGAGTTCCGGTGTCTGGTAGCCAGCAGTGATGTTCGACAGGTGCGTGCGGTCCTGATCGCAGTGCCCCTTGTCCATGTCTGGATTGTCGGGGTTGGTGTAGCCGCTTGCGATCTGCGGGAAGCTGCCCGGCGTCGCCGTGCCACTGCAGATTGAGTACGTATAGTTTCCGCTGAGCGTCAGGCCTGCGGCCGAACGCCGGGTCCCAGTGAACCGCAGGCCGTTGTACTTCTGCCAGCCCACATCGTTGTGCTCGTCCACGAACCCGAGCAGCGCTCCCTGTGTCGGATTTTCCAACGTGAACTTGCGTCGCTGATTCAGGTTTCCGATCGTGCTGCACACCGGTTGCGCCACGCCATTGAGCGTGCACGGTCCGAGGCCCATGAAGACGCCGGGGTTAATGGCGAGCTCTGCCCACAGATGATCCGAGTAGCGCCCGAGGTAGTTCGCGGTCACCGACCAGTTCGTGCCGAGCTGTTTTTCGAGCGTGACGTTCCACGACTGCACGCGCGGCGGATTGATATTGGGATCCATGACGCCGAAGGCGCCGAACGCCGGATACATCGTGTTTCTGTTGGTCGCAATCGGGTGCGGGTTGCCACCGACGACCGCGTAGGGGTCGTCGAAGGTCGTCGTCGTGATGAGCGAGCGGTTGCCCCACGGCGGCGCCGACGCGTTGATGTTCATGTAGTCGCCGCTCGGAAAGTCGTAGGTGAGACCATACGACGTCCTGAAGGCGAGGCGGCCGTCGCCGGTGACATCCCACGCCAGTCCAAGCCGCGGCGAAACGTCGAGCCACTTCACGTTGTAGGCGCTCTTGCCGTCGGGAAACCCCGCATCGCCCGGATAGAGCAGGCCCGCGGGCGCGTTGACGAACACCTGGCTCTTGACGTTGTTCACGAAGTTGTCGTGATCGAAGATGTTCGCGCCGCCGTAGAGCATCTGCTGGCCGAGGTAGGGTTCCCACCGCGCGCCGTAGTTCAACGTCACGCGGTCGCCCAGGCGCCACTGGTCCTGGGCGTACAGACCGATGTAGTTCATGTCCATGATGAGCAGGTTCGGCACGCCGTGTTCGAGGCTGCCGACCGCACCCACCATCAGGTCGGAAAGTCCGCGGCCGGTAATCGTTCCGTTGAACATCCAGCTGCCACCGGAGCGCGCGTGCGAGGTCTGCGACGACTTCCAATACGCGTAGCTCGCTCCGAAGCCGAACTGGTGCCGGCCCTTGATCAGCGTGAGGTCATCTGACGCTTGGTACGCGTTGGTCCAGAACACACCAGTTGTCGACGTCGCGGCGGAGACGTTGAAGCCGCCGGTCACTGCGATGACCGTCTCGTCGTCACGATAGCTGTAGAAATTCTTGACACCGAGGTCGACTGGGTCGAAAAACGGCGGGCTGCCGCGATGAATTGACGTGCGATTGAACGCGACACGCACGGCATTCACGAAATTTGCTCCGAGCACCGTCGTCATGCCGCCCGTCGCGGACTGCGCCAGGTTGTCGATGCCGCCCGCGCCCGCCAGCGTCAGGATGTTGCCTGTCTGCGCGTACGGCGCCGGCGACGTGTCGAAGGTCGCCATATACCGGCCGAAGAACGCGTGTTTGGAGCTCACTTGATAGTCGACGCGGCCGATGCCCTGTCCCTGCTTGCGGTCGGCCGGCTGACCGTAGGTGACCTGGCCGCACTGCTGATCGTCCGCCTTGGGCAGATACGACACGAGCTTCAGCGCCGCGGGGCTGAACCGCGATGGATCGATCTGGTTGTTCACGTACGGTGTGCGCAGCTGTAGCGCCGTGCCGCCCTGACAGGCCGCCGATGCGAACGTCGTGAAGTCGCCACGCAGCATCGCATCGGTCGGAACGAACGCGATGTTGCTGGCGGGAATCTGATGCTGGTTCGTCCCCTGATAGCCACCGAAGAAGAACAGCTTGTCGCGGACGAGCGGTCCGCCCGCCGTCCCGCCCCATTGATTGCGTGACAACCCGTCGTCAACCTGCTTCCCGTTGACGACCTTCGCGAACGGATCGATCGCGTTGAAACGGTGATCGCGGTTGAACTCGAACAGATTCCCCGAGAATCGGTTGCTGCCCGACTTGGTGATGGCGTTGACCGACGCACCCGAATGCATACCGTTCTGCGCTGTCAGTCCCGTGGTCGCGACGCGGAATTCCTGCAGCGCGTCCGGGAACGGCAGCGGCAGGTTCGCGTTGTTCTGCGAGTCGTTGTGCATGGCGCCGTCGAGCAGGTAGGCCACGCCGAACGGCAACCCGCCGGCGACTGCGACGTTCACTCCGCCCGCGAAGCTGCGGCTGTTCGGACTTCCGGTGTTCACCGATGCACCGGCGAGCACGAGCAGGCTCGTCACGTCGCGTCCCTGCAGCGGCAGCTCGACGATCCGTTCGCTCTCGACGACCTCGCTGACGCCGGCGCTCTTCACGTCGACGAGCGGCGCTTCCGCTTGAACGGTGATCGTCTCCTGCACGTCGCCGAGTGCGAGCGACACGTTGATGGTCGGCGTCGCTGCAACCTGCAGCACGATTCCTGTCTGCACGTAGGTTCGGAAACCTTGGAGCGCGATTTCCAGCCGGTACGGACCGGGCGAGAGATTCGACAAGGTATAAGAGCCGTCTGTATCGGTGACGACGTTGCGAACTGCGCCGGTGTCGGTCTGAGTCACGGTGACCGTCGCGCCGGGGAGTACTGCGTTGCTGGTATCGGTGACCTTGCCACTGAGTTGTGCCGTCGAGATCTGGCCTGATGCCGGCAGCGCCAGAAGGACGAGAAGTACAAACGTGCCGCTGCAAATCTTCCAGACGAGTTGGTTCATGGTGGCCGGTAATATAACGCAAGGCGATCGCATGTGGGCCGGCTGCAGCCGGCCCCTACGCCGTAAGAAAAGTACGTAGGGGCCGCCTTTAGGCGGCCCGGAGATCACATGCTAGAGTCTCGAACGACCGTGAAGGAGTGCCAAATCATGCAGGCCCGCTCGACGACATTATTAATAGGTGTCCTCCTCGCGCTCAGCGCCGGTACGGCCAGCGCACATCATTCGTGGAACACGGTATTCAGCGAAGACAAACCGCTGGTACTCCGGGGCACCATCTCCAAAGTTGAACTCGTC
This sequence comes from Vicinamibacterales bacterium, assembly GCA_035764385.1. Taxonomy (GTDB): domain Bacteria; phylum Acidobacteriota; class Vicinamibacteria; order Vicinamibacterales; family UBA2999; genus Gp6-AA40. The sequence goes on along the minus strand of DASTZI010000024.1, from coordinate 4,253 downwards.
AACCCGCACGCGTGGATCTGGATCGACGTCAAAGCGGCGGACGGGACGATTCAGAAGTGGGGCGTTGAAGGCGGCCCCCCGAACGGCCTCATTCGCAACGGCATCACGAAGGACTCGCTGATGATCGGGGAGGAGCTCATCGTTCACGGTTACGGCGCGCGCGACGAGACCACCTTTCAGGTCGCCGGCGTGAAGTACGAGAAGGTCGACGGAAAGGAATTCTGGCTCGCCAACGAAGGCGCCGAGGCGACTGCAAAGGCCAAAGGCAATTTGAAGTGACCCGCGCGACGCTCGCGCTCGTGTTCGCGACGGCGTTTGCCGCCGCATTTCCTCATGCACAAGCGGGGCGGACCTTGTCAGGTCCGCCAACGTACAGGGCTCCTCGAACGGCGAGCGGACAGCCGGATCTCAACGGGTTCTGGCAGGCGCTCAACACGGCCAACTGGGATCTCGAGGCGCATGAAGCGGCCGCGGGTCCGCTCCTGCAGCTCGGTGCCGCCTACGCGGTTCCTCCAGGCGCAGGTGTGGTCGTCGACGGCCCGATTCCATACACGCCTGACGCGCTGGCGATGAAACGGAAGTACGCCGCCAACGCGCTGCGCGAGGACGCCGAAGTGAAGTGTTATCTGCCCGGCGTGCCGCGTGTGATGTACATGCCGTATCCCGTGCAGATCGTGCAGTCGACCGACACCATCCTGATGATGTCGGAGTTCGCCAGTGCCGTCCGTACGATCTACGTCAACGGTACGGCGCGGCCTCCGGCCGACACGTGGATGGGATGGTCGAACGGCAAATGGGACGGCGAGACGCTGGTCATCGATTCGCGAGGGTTCATGGGCGGCACCGTCGGCGCGCTGGACGAGGAGGGCGCGGTGCACGTGCGCTTCCTCGATCGCGCCGGCAACTATCACACGGATGGACTGCACGTCGTCGAACGCATTCGACGCACGGATGCCGATCATCTGGAGTACGAAGCCACGATCGAGGACCCGAACGTGTACACGCGGCCGTGGACGATTCGCATGCCGCTCTATCGCCGCGTCGAGCCGAACATGCGGCTTGGCGACTTCAAGTGCGAGGAGTTCGTCGGCGATCTCGTATACGGGAAATATCAGAAGAAGTAATCGTCGGTGGGGTCCGCCTTCAGGCGGACCAGGGAGCAATGATGCGTAATCTACTGGTCGCCGCGCTGTTGGCCGCATTCGCTGCGAGCGTTGGCGCGCAGGGACAGAAGAGCACCTACAAAGTCCCGCGGACGCCGGATGGTCAGCCCGATTTCCAGGGTTATTGGACGAACCTCACCTACACGCCGTACGAGCGCCCGAAGGAGCTTGCGAACAAACCGTTCTACACCGAGAAGGAAGCGATCGAGGTGTTCAACAAGGCGGTCGACGGATCGGAGAATCAGGTTGTCCACTACGTCAACACGGACTTCGGCGCAACGCCCGTGCAGACCGGCGCCAAACCGAATCTGCGCACTTCGCTGGTGATCGATCCTCCCGATGGTCGAATCCCGCCGATGACCCCCGAAGCACAGAAGCGCGAAGCGGCGCGCGCGGCCGCGCAGCGCGCGGGTGGTCCGCTGGCGCGTACGTGGCGTGACGATCGGGGCACCGTGTGGTGCGTCTTTCACGAACGTGCCGTACCCGCGGTGACCGCGCCCTACGGCAGCAATTACCAGATCGTGCAGTCGAAGAACTACATCGTGATGATTTACGAGTGGAACAGCGAGCGCCGCGTCATTTCGCTCGACCAGGCGCATGGCACCGTGCCGCTGTACGCGGGAGATTCGCGAGGACACTGGGAAGGCGACACACTCGTCGTCGACACGATCAACTTCAACCCGAAGCGCACGTTCATGGGATCTCCCGGGACGCCACCCGCCGTGAGCGTGACACCGACGTTCCACCTCACGGAGCGCTTCACGCGGACCGCCGACGACACGATCGTGCACACTTACACGGTCGACGATCCGATGACGTGGACACGTCCGTGGACGGTCGAGATGCCGCTGCACCGAATCAAAGGTCCGATGCTCGAGTACGCCTGCAACGAAAACAACGTCGATGCGTTCACCACGCTGCGAAACGCGCGGCTGCAGGAAGCGGGCAAGCTCGCGCCGCCGGATCGCACACGCAGCGTAGAGGACCCGAAAGCCACTGTCCTCGAGCGCGAAGAAAAGAAGTGAAGAGCGTCGGCGTTGCAGCGCTATTGTTCCTGGCCGTGGTGTCGCTGCGCGCGCAGCAAGCGCGGACGGCGAAGGACGGGGTTTTTACAGACGCGCAGGCCGCGCGCGGCAAAGCGATCTTCAACATGCGCTGCGCCCTGTGCCACGGGGAACGGCTCGAAGGCGCAGCCGGTCCGCCGCTCGCCGGGCAGGAGTTCCTCGCCCCGCGCGACAGTCAGCCGCTCGCAGATGTCTTCGAGAAGATCAACGCGACCATGCCGGCAGATGCGCCCGGCACGCTGGAGCCGCAGCAGGTTGCCGATATCGTTGCCTTCATCCTTCAGGCCAATCAGTTTCCGGCGGGACGAACGGAACTCGCCTCAACAGCCGCACCGCTCAAACAGATCACGATTCCTGCCGCCAATCCTGCCGCCCGCGTGAGCGCCGCGTCGTCCACACTCTCGTTCCCCGTGACCGGCACGGTCAACCAGGTGATGCGCGGAATCCTCTTTCCGAGCTCAAACGTGCTGTTCGACGTGCAGACGAGAGATCCCGGCGCCGGGTCGAAGGGCGGGGTGGCGCGCGCCGATGCGGCGACAACCTCCACGAGGTATGGCGACGTGTATTCGCCCTGGCAGGTCGTTGATGCGGCGGCGATCTCGATCGCCGAAATTGGCCCGGTGCTGATGCAGCCTCGCCGCTGCGAGAACGGCAAACCCGCCCCGGTCGATCGCGACGACTGGAAAAAGTACGTGCAGGGGGTGGTCGACGCCGGCCGTGCCGCGTACCGGGCCTCGCAGATGCGCAGCCAGGACGCCGTAAGTGAGGCAACCAACGTCATTTCCGACGCCTGCGCCAACTGCCACCGGGTGTACCGCGATGTTGCGAACGCGGCGATGCGCTGCACCCCGCCTTGATGTATCTTTAGGGCCGCCTAAAGGCGGCCCCTACGTACGTAGAGGCCGGCTTTAGCCGGCCTACCGATCATTTTTCGAAGGAGGGCGCCGTGTTGTTCAGGAACGTCGCTGCATTGACCTTCGGCTGTTTGGCTTTATTGACCGTCGGCGCGTTCGGGCAGCAACCGGCCGCTCCCGCACGGTCTACACTCGACTTCGAGTACTTCAAGACCAAAGTGCAGCCGATCTTTCTCAAGAAGCGTGAGGGGCACGCGCGCTGCATCTCCTGCCACGGGCAGGGGACGCCGATGCGCCTGCAGCCGCTCGATCCGGGCGCGACGACGTGGACCGACGAAGAGTCACGTCAAAACTTCGACGCCGTGCGGCGCGTGGCGGTGGTGCCTGGCAGCCTGAAGAGCAAACTGCTCATGCATCCGCTCGCCGAGGATGCGGGCGGTGACTTCTACCACAACGGCGGCAAGCACTTCGCCTCGCAGAACGATCCCGAGTGGCAGACGCTCCGAAACTGGGTGATGGGAACGACACGCGGCACCAACTGAAAGGCTGACGATCATGATGACGAGACAGACGATCCGTCGGTGTGTGGCCCTGGTGGCCGCCATCTTCTTCGGCACGCTGTGCCTCAGCGCCGCCGGCGAGGGGGACAACAGGAAGGTCCGGATCATTCAGACCAATAGCGCCGGTGACAACGTGCACGTCATCGATCCGGCGACCAATAAGGTCGTGGGGATCATCGACGGCATCGAGGTCAATCACGGTGTGGGCGGGTCGCCCGACGGCACCCGCATCTACATCAGCGACGAAGCAGAGAGCACGCTCGACGTCGTCGATGCGAAAACGCTGAAGGTGATGAAGAAAGTGAAGTTGAGCGGCCACCCGAACAACGTTGCTGTCGGAAAGGATGGCAAGCGTGTGTACGTCGCCATCATCCAGGATCCAGGCGGCGTCGATGTGGTCGACACTGCGACGCTGACGCGGGTCAAGACCATCCGCACGAAAGGCAGCATCCATAACCCGTACGTCACGCCGGATGGCAAGTACGTGGTCGCTGGTTCGATCGTCGGCAAGACGGTGAACGTGATTGACGCGAAGACCGAAGAGCCCGTCTGGGATGTTGACATGGGTCTTGGCGTCCGGCCGATGACGTTTGCCACCAATCCCGATGGCTC
>DASTZI010000023.1:0-15726 GCA_035764385.1 Vicinamibacterales bacterium | reverse complement strand
GGCCGCTGGGGCGGGTGGCGTCGCGGACGTTGCGCGCGCCACGACGTCGACGGCGTCTGAGCTGTTGGGCCGCGCCTGCGCCACGGTGATATCGAGTACCGGAAAGCCAGCTTCGCGCATGACGATGTGCATCGGGATCTGGATGCCATCGAGATTTCGATAATCGGCATACGTGCCGTCGAGGACCGTGTCGCCCGTGAAGACGTTATCGACGAGCGTTTCGACATGCTCGACGACGTTCTTGTCGTCAAGCGTGGCCGTCACCGGAAACTTGCCGAATGCGGTGAATGTGACTGTCCGCTTGCCGCGAACGATCGCGGCCTTTGCGGTCGCGAGGTTCGCGGCTGCGCCTTTCAGAAACCCGTGCGGCGTCAGCCAGAAGGCAATGGCGCCTGCCTGCGTGCGGGCATTGAACGTCTGGTTCTGAATCATGTCGCCGGGCACGGGCCGGATGCCGCCCTGGAAGGTCGCCGGATTGTAGCCACCGGCTCCCCCGCCTCGCGGTGGCTTCGCATCATCGACGCGTACCAACTCCTGCCGCATCGCGGGCACGGAGTAGTCGATCGACATCGTGTACTTCGTCACCGTGAATCGCGGCCACGGGCCGCCCGATGTGTAGGCATTCCCCGTCGCGCCAAACGAACCGGTAGCCGTGTACTGGAGCGACCGTAGTCTGGCCGTCCCCATCGCAGCCGTGGCCGCAGTGATCAGCGCGCCGGCATCGGGCGCCGCGTTCTGTGCGGTCGTGTCAATGGATACAAGCGTGACCGTCGCAGCGACGAGCACGAAGACCTTCTTCATTTGCGACCTCCGAGCTACTGTCGGCCCTGAGCGCCCTGAGCCTGGCCTCCCTGGACCTGGCCACCCTGGTTATGAGGCGGCTCCGGATATAAGCCAAGCCCGTAGATCTCGTTGACGTAGATCTGTTGATAGCGAATGCCGTTGCCGTCTTTATCGACCCACCCGAGCGACTGATAAAACAGTCCGGGTTCGGGATAGCCCTTCGGCACCGTCCCCTCGAGGATGTACAAACGGTTCTCGCGCATCGCGATGAACGCCATCGTCCGCGACTGATCCGCGTGGTTCGTCAGATGAATCTCGTGCCCCTCGACGAGGTCCTGCCAGTTCCACAGGTAGTGCGTGATCGTGGCGTCGCGTTTGATGAATTGGAACGACGCGTATACGAGCGCGCCGCGAACGGCCTGCGTTGAATATGCCGGTCCGATCGTCGACAGCGCTCCGCCACGCTGCCCCTGACACGGCTCGGCGCCCGGTGGACAATTCGCCTGCCGCTCCAGACCCATCTTCTGGATGCCGTTGTAATCGACGACGGTTATCGAGTAGTGCTCCTTGCCTTTGTCCGCGCTGTAGACGCGCGCCGGCAGCATGTAGTCGTACTCCGACTTCCACGTCGTCTCGGTAAGTTTGGGCTGGCCGGGAAAATCGACTTTGAAGCCGTCACGAGTGCTGACGAACTGCTCCCATTCCTGCGCGGACGCGGAGCCGGCCGAGAGAGCTGCTACGGCGAACGCGACTGCGATCACGCGCATGATTTCTCCTTCGGCGGGAAAGTAACGGCGGGCCCAGAAGGACCCGCCCTACCCGTTATCTGCCTGCGCCTTGATTCTGGTTGGCGCTCGGAGCGCCCTGCCCGCCTTGACCGCCGGCGGGGAAACCGCCGCCGGCTCCGGGCTTGGGATACACGCCCATGCCGTGATACGCGTTCGAGTAGATGACGTTCTGATAGCGCAGGCCGTTACCGTTGGCGTCGACAAACCCCATCGACTGCTGAAACAGGCCAGGCTCCGGATAGCCCTTGGGAACCGTGCCTTCGAGGATGTAGAGCTTATTCTCGTGCATCGCGACGTAGGCGAACGTGCGCGATTCATCAGGATTGGTGAGCTGCAGGAAGTTGCCTTCCACCATGTCCTGCCATTCCCATGCGAGGCTGGTGACCTTGGCCGCTTTCTGAATCAATTTGAAGGTGGCATACATGACGGCGCCGCGCTCGTCGTGCTTCCAGTACCCAGGGCCCATGATGCCCGCATTCTGGCGGCATTGCTGATTGCCTTCCTCGCAGGTCTTCGAGCGGTCGATGCCCTGCTGCTCGATCGGCCGATAGTCGACCACCGTCATCGAGTAGCGCTCTTTGCCCTTTTCGACGCTGTAGGCCTTGCCCGGAAGAATGTAGTCAAGCTGCGACTTCCAGGTGACGTCGGTGATCTTCGGTTTGCCGGGAAAATCGACCTTGAATCCGTCTTCCTTGCTGACGAATTCCTCCCACTCCTGGGCAGCGGCACTGCCGGCGATCGACAGAACCAACGTGATGGCAATGGCAACTACGCGCATGAACTTGTCCCCCTGCGGCGGTAATACTACAGGGACTGTGGACTGGGGACTAGGGACTGGGGAAATGCAAATCCCAAATCCCAAATCCCAAATCCCAAGTCCCAAGCCCCTAGTCCCTAGTCCCTAGTCCCTAGTCCCTAGTGTGTGCTGGTGAAAGAATTCAACGATCCGCTCCGACGTGCCGCGCGGATACTCATGCCCACCCGGGTGTACCCACGTCATCACGGGCGCAGCCGTGTCCGTGCCGTACAGCATGCAGCCGCTGCCGCACGGCTTCCCCTTCCCGTCGACCCCGTTGATGCGAACCGCCATCCGCATCGCGGCTTCCTGATCCGCAAAAGCGACCTGCGCATCGCGTGAGCCGCCGATGTGGAGGAGCGGACGGGGTACTTTCGGCATCGCCGAAGGCCTGATGCGCCCAGCAACGGGAGCAAAGGCGGCGAATACGTTCGGGCGCGCCGCCCAGAGCAGATAGGTAAAGTGCGCCCCGTTGGAAAATCCGGTCGCGTAGATGCGACTGTCATCGATGCTGTATTTCTTCCGCAGCGATGCGATCGCAGTGTCCACGAGTTTCAGATCGCGATCGCCATAGTCGCCCGGTTCCACCTGCCACCCTGGATATCCATCGCGGCTCGGCAAGCCTTGAAAGTAGACGACGATCGCGTCCGGCCATACCTGATGCAGACCGACGAACTGAAAGTTCTGCGCGTCATCGCCGTGGCCGTGGAAGGAGAGGATCAGCGGCAGCTTGCCTGGCGGCGGCGACTTGGGAACGTAGATGATCGCTGCGCGCTCGACACCGTCAACGGTCCATGTGATGTCCGCAGCGGATGCGATCCCTGCGGAGAGTACGAGGGCGGCGATGAGAACGAGGAAGGACCCCACCGACCATTTCATATTCACCTTCCTTGAGCGGGTGCGGCGGCAGGCCCCACGGCATTTGGCCGGACGGGAGCCACGATCGGCGGCTGTGGCCCGAGCACCTTCGTCAGCGCCGCGTGGCCGCATTCTTCGTCGCCACCTGACGCGCCGCCAACGCCGAGCGCACCCACCATCATGTCTTCCACGATGATCGGGTAGCCGCCTTCGACCAGATACAGGTTCAGCGGGGCACGTGCAAGCGCCGCCTCCGGGGACCCCCACCGATTCACCATCGATCGCGTCGGCGCGCGCATGTATAGCGCCATCTTCGCTTTCTCGAATGCGGAATCGAAGTTGTTCGGAATCTGCCCGTCGCTCCGCGCGGCGTACACGATGTTCCCCGAGGGACCGACGACAACAACGGTGGCGCCGCCGGTCGGGTTGGCGGCGCGTGAATATGCCACGCATGCGTCCGCGAGCTTGCGCGCGGTCTCGAGGTTGATTTCCTGCAGGTGCGCGCGCTTGGTGGCGTCCGGCGACATCGTGACCTGCGCGAGCGTCAGCGGCGGATTTTGCGGCGCAGGCTCAGGCGGCCTCGTCTGCGCCGACGCCTGGATCAACCCCGTAGCGATGAGCACCACTAGCATTCGCAACGTCATCTTGTCCTCGACTACCGTCCATTGGCAGGAGCAGCGGCGCCGGCGCCAGCACCGCCTCCCCGACCTTGCCCCGTGAGCTTCGGCTGACCAGGGAAAACATCAGGATGCTCGGCATACATGTTCGAGTAGATCGATTGATACCGCATCCCGTTTCCGTTCTTGTCGACATAACCCATCGACTGCTGAAACAGGACAGGCGGCGGGTATGCGCGCGGCACGGTCCCCTCGAGGATATAGAGGCGATCGGTGTGCATCGCGATGAACGCGAAGGTGCGCGATTGATCCGGATTCAGCATCTGGATCTCATGGCCGCCAACAAGGTCCTGCCACGCGAACGCCAGGTGCGTCAGCTTGGCGTTGCGCTGAAGGAATCCGTACGTGGCCCACAACACTGCGCCGGCCATGTCTTCCTTCCAGTAGCCGCGTCCCGCGTTGGCCAGCCCGCACGACCGTTCGTCCGGGTAATCCTTTGGACAGGTCAGCTTCGCCTTTTCGTCGAGCAGCCGCGGCGCTTCGCGATAGTCCACCACGGTCAGCGAATACTTCTCCTGCCCCTTCGCCGCCGTATAAACATGTGCAGGCAGGTCCGCGCCGTATTCCGACTTGAACGTCGTCTGCGTGATCTTCGGCGCGCCTGGGAAATCGAGCTTGAAGCCGTCTTCATTGTTCGTATAAAGCTCCCAGTCCTGAGCGAAGGCGGAGCCGCAGAAGCACAGAAGCGACGCGAGCAGTAAGGCCGTGACGCGCATGTTCGATTCCTCCAGGCTTCGACGACAGACGTCAGACTTCAGGAGCCGGAAGCCTGAAGGCTGAAGCCGAAATAGTGACAGAAACACCGTGTGGGCGTAAATTCCTTCACGCGGGAGATTAGAGCGATGAGCAATCAGGTCGGGCGGCGCGACTTTCTGGTCGGATTGGCAGCCTTGGGAACCACAACAATGGCCCGGCAAATAGTGAACGCGCAGCAAGCGTTGCCGCCGCCGACGCCCGGACGTCGAATCATCGATGTCCACTATCACTATTCGTCGCCGATGTACCGCGAGGTGCTCCGGCCAATGGGGACCGGGCAAACGCCGATCATCGAATGGGACGATAAGAAGGCCGTCGAGGACATGGATCGCTACGGCGTCGAGGTCTCGATGCTCTCCATCAGCGAGCCTGGCGTCCATTTCGGTGATGACGCCAAAGCGCGGGCGCTCGCGCGCGATTGCAACGACTACGGCGTGACGTTGATGCAGAAGTATCGCGGACGCTTCGGACTGTTTGCGATTCTGCCGCTGCCCGACGTCGACGGCGCGCTCAAGGAGATCGAATACGCATTCGACACGCTGAAGGCCGATGGCGTCACGTTCATGAGCAGTTATCCGTATCCCGGGAAATATCAGGGGAACAAGTATCTCGGCGATCCGTTCTTCACGCCCGTGATGGAGGAACTCAATCGCCGGAAGGCCGTCGCGTATACGCATCCGTTCCGCGCGGACCCGATGTACAACCTGCTGCCGGAACGCCGCGCGATGGGGATCACGCTGTCGACCGACACCACGCTGACGCTCGCGAGCGTGCTCGACAACAACATCGCCACACGGTTTCCCGACATTCGTTTCATCTGGTCGCATGGCGGCGGGACGATGCCGTATCTGGCGGGGCGGTTCAACCTCGGCACAGGTCCGGACGGCAAACCGAACGCGCGACTCGCGGCGGTGCAAAGCTTCTATTACGACACCGCGCAGGCGTTCAACGCGTTTACGCTCGCTGGGTTCACGAAGATGATTCCGAACCCGCACATCGTGTTCGGCAGCGACTATCTCGGAAATGCGGGCAGCGCAGGCAACGTCGTGCGAGGGATCGAATCGTTCGACGGCTTTACGCCGCAGCAGCTCCGCGCCGTTGAGCGCGAAAACGCGCTGGTGCTCTTCCCCCGATTGAAAGCTGGTTAATGACGATGACTGACATGAGCCGGGTTTTCCGCATTGCTGCAATTGCGCTCTTTGCGTGGGTGGCCGTTCCGTTGAGCGCGTCCGCACAGGGATATATCAGTCCGCTGATTGGCTTTAACTTCGGAGGCGACTCGGGTTGTCCGGAGATCACCAATTGCGAAGACCGCAATCTGAACTGGGGTGTGGCGGCAGGCAGTCTCGGCAACGTTGTCGGCAGCGAGCTCGAGTTGGCCTACGCGAAGGATTTCTTTGGGAAAATCCCCGGAGTCTCGAACAGCGTGCTGACGCTGATGGGCAACGTCATGCTCGCGCCGCGTTTCGGGCCCGTGCAACCGTACTGGCTGATTGGGCTCGGCCTGATGAAGACGCACGTGGATTTCTCGGCGACCACGATTGAGAACAGCGAGAATCATTTCGCCTGGGACACCGGCGGCGGCCTCATCATATTCCTCGGCCGGAACGTCGGTGTGCGCGGGGAGCTCCGCTATTTTCACGCGTTCTCGGATCTCGATATCCTCGGGATCCAAATCGCCAACACGAAACTGAATTACGGACGCGCTGCAGCCGGAGTCGTCTTCCGGTTCTAGCGTTCGTGGAAGCCTGCGATGTACTGATCGTCGGCGCCGGACCCTCCGGTCTGGCGTCGGCGGCCTGTCTGGCGCAGCACCAACCACCAACCACCAACCACTAACCACTAACCAGGACAACTCCCAGGCGCCGGCTGCCAACTCTCGACATCGATGTAGTTGACGGCCTCAGTACCAACGGCCGGCCGGTTCCCAAATGACCCGCTGGTTCCCGGAATTACTCGCAGGCCGCCGCCAATGGAAACACCCTGCTGGTTGTACTGACCTTTTTTCATGAGGCCGGTGATCTGAACCATCTGGCCTTCATGCGCGCGAACCTCCGCGATCAGCTTCTTCGGACCGTTCATCCGCAGATGAATGCCCTCCGGGACGTCGAGCCGTCCCGGCTGATCCTCGGTCCTTGGACCCGCCGTGAAGATCATCCCCTTCGTGCATCCGGGAACCGTGACCCGGAAGGAGTCTTTGGGGATCTTCTTTTCCTGCGCGACGAGAGAGACGCTCATCGCCGCCGCTATCACCGCCACCGTTGCCATTACCTTCATAACCACCAACCACGAACTACGAACCGACTTCGCGCTGCGCGCTTCGTCGAGGCAGGCCACCCAGACATCCATTGTCCCCCGCATCATCTACAATCACAATTTCCGAATGGTTTCCCCGGGTCACGTCACTCCCCCGCCGGCTGAGCCCCTGCTCACCATGCGCGGCGTCTCGAAGCAGTTTGGCGGAACCCAGGCGCTGGCAGAGGCTGGAATCGAGGTCGGCGCCGGCGAAATCGTCGCCCTGCTGGGCGAAAACGGCGCCGGGAAATCGACGCTCATCAAGATTCTTGCCGGGGTCCACGTGCTCGACGGCGGCACGATCAGGTATCGCGGCCGAGAGGTAACCTCGGGCGCCGCGCTGCGCCACCTTCCGATTGCGTTCATTCACCAGGACTTGGGGCTGATCGAGTGGATGACCGTGGCCGAGAACATTTCGCTGATGCTCGGCTTCCCCCGTCGCTTCGGCGTCATCGATTGGAACGCCACACGCCGACGCGCGCAGCAGGCGCTCGATACGCTCGGCGCCGACATCAATCCGGATCTCAGAGTCCACAACCTTTCCCGGACCGAGAAATCGCTGGTCGCCATCGCGAGAGCGTTGGCCGCCGAAGCGGAAATCCTGGTACTGGACGAGCCGACGGCGAGCCTCCCCGCCGACGAAGTGGCACGTCTGTTCGCGGCGTTGCGCCGGTTGCGAGCGCGCGGTGTGGGGATGATGTACGTGTCACACCGTCTCGACGAAGTATTCGAGATCGCCGACCGCATGGTCATCCTTCGCGACGGTCGGCTGGTCGCCGAACGTCGCGTCGCCGAAACGACTCCGGAAGAAGCGATCCTGCTGATTGTCGGCCGCGAGCCCTCGCAAGTGTTTCGGCGACCCGCACGGCACGAGGGCGAAGCGCGGCTGATGTTCGATCGCGTCGTGACTGACTGCGCCGGCCCGCTCGATTGCGGGATGCGCGCTGGAGAAGTGGTCGGTCTCGTCGGGTTGCGCGGCGCCGGTCAGGAGAGCATCGGCCGAGCGCTGTTCGGGCTGGCATCCATCGAAGCCGGGCGAATCATTCTCGACGGACAACCGATTCGCCTTTCCTCTCCGCGCGACGCGATCGCGCTCGGCATCAACCTGGTCTGCGCCGACCGGTCCGCTGAATCCATCGTCCCAGGGTTGTCGGTTCGCGAGAATCTCTTGTTGAATCCGTGCGCCATGGGTCGGAAGCTGACAACGTATCTGGAGCCGGACCAGGAATCGCGCGTCGCCTGCGACCTCGGCGATCGCATCGCGCTGCGCCCCAACGATCCCTCGCTCCCGATCGACTGGTTGTCGGGCGGCAATCAGCAGAAAGTGGTCGTCGGCCGATGGCTGCATCTGAAAGGTCGGGTATACGTCTTCGAAGATCCGACCGCCGGCGTCGATGTCGGGGCGAAGGCTGAAATCTACCGGCTGTTTGACGTCGCACTCGAGCGAGGCGCGACCATCCTCATCGTCTCCACGGACTTTGAAGAGGTGGCCAAGGTGTGTCATCGCGCGCTCGTGTTCGATCGCGGCCGCGTCGTCGCCGAGTGCTGCGGCGACGAGCTTTCAGTGGAAAACCTGCTTGCAGCCGCGTCGGCGCGAGTTGGGCGAGGGGCTGGAAGGGCGGGGACGGCGTGCAGTCACTGAAATCTAACGCGCTCGAACCCACGCGCGCCGACCTCGCCACGCTCAGTCGAGGCCAGGCGCTCGTTCGGATGCTGCCCGTGTACGGGCTCCCGATTCTCACCTTGCTGCTGATTGCGTTCTTCTCGATTCTGCTTCCCGACTCGTTTCCGACCGCCATCAATGCACGATCGATTCTGAGCGACAAGGCGATCATCGCGCTCCTCTCGCTTGCGGCGATGGTGCCGATGATGGCAGGACGCATTGACCTCACCGTCGGCTTCGGGATCGTCATGTGGCATATCCTCGCGATCAGCCTGCAGGTGAAATACGACGTGCCGTGGCCGCTCGCCTGCCTGATTGTGATCGCGTGCGCAGGTGCCGCCGGCCTGATCAACGGCATGCTCGTGGAAGTCGCGCAAATCGATTCCTTCATCGCAACGCTTGGCACGGGGACGATCCTGTATGCGCTCGCGCTGTGGCACACCGAAGGGCGCCAGGTGATTGGCGTGTTGCCCCAAGGATTCGTCAATATCAATGCGTTCTCAATCTTCGGGGTACCTATACCAGCGATCTATGCGCTGATGCTTGCGTTTGTGATGTGGGTGATCACCGAACGGATGCCGCTCGGGCGACATCTGTACGCCATCGGCGCGAACGAAAAGGCAGCCGCACTCAATGGCATCCCGGTGCGCGCCTACGTGATTGGCGTGTTTGTCGCCTCCGGCCTGCTCGTTGGCTTCACCGGGTGTGTGCTCGCCAGCAAACTGCAGATCGGCCAAGCGAACGTCGGCCTCGATTACCTGCTGCCCGCGCTGGTCGGCACATTCCTCGGCTCGACAACGATTCGGCCAGGGCGCGTGAACGTCTGGGGCACGATCATCGGCGTCTTGATTCTCGCCGTTGGTATTTCCGGGATTCAGCAGCTCGGTGGCGCATTCTTCGTCGAACCACTCTTCAATGGTGTCACGTTGCTCGTCTCGATCGCGCTCGCGGGATTTGCCCAACGCCGTCGTGCGGCGACCACGCGCAAACCGCCGGTGGAGGTCCCTCATGGTGTCTAGTCGACGCATCGTTGGTACTGCTCTCCTCGCCTTCTCCGCCGCGTGCGGCGGCGGCACCACCGCGAGCAACACGAACGCGACGTCAACGGCAAAAACCGACGACGCGTATCTGCAGATGGCGAAGGATTACGTCGCGACGGTGACGGCGCCAGGCACACCATGGACAGGACCAACGACCGGACCGACGGCACAACCGAGGAAACTGATCGTGTATGTCTCGTCCGATCAGCGAAACGGCGGCCCGCAGGGGGCCGGAGATGGCGCGCAGGACGCGGCGAAGGCGATCGGCTGGGATTTCCGGATTCTCGATGGCCAGGGCTCCGTGCAGGGACGCACGACCGCACTTAATCAAGCGATCGCGCTGAAGCCTGACGGCATCATCCTCGGTAACGTGGACACACAGGAACAGGCGCCGGTGATCCGGCGCGCCGCCATGCTCGGCATCAAGATGGTTGGTTGGCACATCGGTCCGGCGCCTGGCCCGGTCACCGATCCACCTGTCTTCACCAACGTGACCACCGATCCGCGCGAGGTCGCCAAGGCCGCGGCGATGTACGCCATCGTCGATTCCAACGGCACCGCGACCGTGATCCACTTCAAGGACAGCATCACGACGATTTCCACCGCGAAGACGAATGCGTCCGAGGAGGTGATCAAGGGGTGCGCCGGATGCAAGGTGCTGGAGACCGAAGACACGCCGATGGGCGATCTGGCCAATCGCATGCCGAGCCTGACGACGTCGCTGCTGACGAAGTACGGGAAGCAGTGGACGTACGCGATCGCGGTCAACGACCTCTATTTTGATTTCTCAGCACCGTCGCTGCAGGCGGCAGGCGTCGATCCGACCAGTGGCTATCCGCGGCAGATTTCATCCGGCGACGGATCGGTCACGGCGTTCCAGCGGATTCGCCAGCGGCGATATCAGATCGGCACCGTCGCGGAACCGCTGCATCTGCAGGGATGGATGTGCGTCGACGAACTGAACCGCGCATTTGCGGGGCAGCCGCCGAGCGGGTTCGTTCCGCCACCGCATCTGTTCGTCGCCTCGAATCTCGATCGCGACGGCGGCCCGAATAACGTCTACGAGCCGGAGAACGGGTACAAGGACGTGTACCGGAAAATCTGGGGCAAATAGGCCGTCCGATCGAATCCTCACTCGCAGCATTTCGCTGACGCATCACAGCATGCGGTCAGGCGACGTGCCACCCGCGTGGGTCGAAGCCTTCGGCCATCGAACGTTCTTGCCAAAACTGAACGTGGCTCGCAGTTTGCCCTGGCGCCTCGTCGCCAAAACGCCGTTACCCACAACGTTCCTGGGAGAACATCATGTTCGGACGAGGCTCTTCTTCGGCGCAAGACACACGCTGCCGTTGCGTTCCAGCCGTACTGGCGGCGGCAATCCTGGTTCCGGTCATCGCCGCCGCTCAGGAATCGCAGACCACACCAAATCGGAATGGGCCGTCGTTTCTCAGCATCCGCGGCGACGTCCCGGCCGACGTGCGTCGCATTACGCTGGCGAACGCTCAGCAGCTTGCGCAGGCTGCGAACGATCCGCTCGCGCGGCTCGGACAACTGCAAGTGGAGGCCGCACGGCAGCATCGCTTGGGCGTGACGTCGATGTACTTTCCAAGCGTCACCACGCAAGCCTTCAATCTTCACTTGAGCGAGACTCCGGGGCAGCTCTTGAGCTTTCAGCGACCGTTGACCGGCGGGCTGATCAGCGTGCCGGTCGGCGTGGTCTCTCAAGATTCGACGACCGTCAACATCGTCGCTACCCAACCGATTACGCAACTCTTCTCTGTTCGACAGCTCGTGAAGATCGCGCAGGCCGACGAGAATATCGCCAGAACAAAGGCGGGAATGCCCGTGACAGCCCTCGCGCGGCAGGTCGAGAAGAACTTTTTCGATTTGCTCGTCGCTGAGCGCGAGCTCGCAGCGGCCTCGTCAGACGCCAGGAAGGTGCGAGCGAGTTGGGTAACGATTGGCGATGCCGGATTGTTGGGCACGGCGGCTCAGCAGATCGATGCGCTCCGCGTCGAAAGGGCTCACGCTGCCGTCGCCGGCGAGGTGGCGACGCTGACGGCAGCGTTGAACGGGTTACTCGGTCTAGCGCCGGAAACACGTCTGGAGCTCGTCCCTCCCACACCCCTTGTCGAGAATCTCACGCTGAAGGACGCACTCGCGCAGGCGCAGGCGTCGCCTTCACCTGAAGTCGTCGAGGCAGAGCAAACCGCCCTGAAGGCGCGCTCCGCGACAAAGCTGGCGAGATTCGCGTACGTCCCTGGCATCGCTATCCTTGGCGGCTACGTCCATCAGAGTGTGCTGAGCGACGTCGTCTTGCCTGAAAACTTCGCGTACGTCGGCGTGGTCGGCACTTACACCCTGTTCGATTCGCTGAAGCGCGAACGAGCCGTCAAAGAGGCATCTGCGCAGGAACAGGCTGCCACTCTCGGGGTTGAACTCACCAGGGCGAAGTCCACCGCCGCAGTCAAGAGCGCCTACATCGAACTGGAACGCTCGCGCGACGCCTATCAGTTCGCCCGACAGATGCTGTCTGCCGGCCCCACAGGCGTGCGTTTGGTGTCAACCAGCGAGAACGCGGAGGCTGGGCGCGCACACGCGGAAGCCGACGTCTTCCGCGCGGAGGGCAGATACCGCGAGGCGTATGCTGCGTTGACGAGTCTCATCGCTGACGGGCAACCCACGATTCGATAGGGCCCGTCAGCGTCGAAGGCGCCGACCGAGCACTCAGTGCCCGCTGGTGGCCACCGCCCCAATCGGGAGCTTCTCGAACATCTTGTCGACGGCCTTGCTCATCTTCGCCGCGTTCTTCGTCGGCTTGTCGCTGGCGGTCGCCGTGGCGACCCCGCGCCACACCATCTTTTTCGTGTTCGCGTCGTAGAGGTCGACGACCAGCGTGCCGTCGACATAGGTTTGCACCTGCGCGGTACCGCCGCCCCACCACCCTGGGCCGAATCCATTGACCACCAGTTCCGGACGTTCCTGCGTCGTCACGTGTGTCGTCACGACAAGATCCGGATTGGTCGTGTTCATGCGCAGCCCTTTCAGCGCGAGCTGCGCGTCGACGGCCATATGCAGCCGGTCTTCATTCAACGGATTCGGTGCCGGCGTGCCCTCGACCCATGCGTACGTCTTGTAGTTTGCGAATGGCGCGGCCGGATCGGAATCGACGCTGACTTTCTGTGCGTAGACCACTGCGGTCGTCACCAGGAGAGCAACCGCGGCAGCAATGGTGTTCTTCATGCAGCCTCCAGATCCACTTCATGGAGCAAGCGATTTGCCGCCGGAGGACTACACAAACGCGCGCTCGGCCTCGGCCTTTTTCTTACGTGACTCCGCTGCGCATGGGTTCATCCGTAGGTGCGCAATCACCGCATGCTGTGACTCCGTCTGAGTCGATCGTCCCGCATGGTGACGATCTTTGTATCAAGTCGGTGGGGTCTGGCGCTTGCACAAATTGCCATGGACATGGCGGATTGATTCTCAAAACAGCCGTGACTTTACCGAGGAGAACGTTCATGCGCACCCGTTCAAGGTTTTCGATGTTGTTGTTGGGCGTGTTCTCAATGGTGGCGGCCGCAGCCATCCCAGGCGCCGGACGAGCGCAGGCGACGCCTCAATATCCGATTCTCGACGCGGTCACGAACAAAGTGATCCTCAAGTACCAGCAGTCCACCTGCGAGCAGCTGTGGCAAAAGAAATCTGAGCCGCCATCCGCAGAGCAGCAGAAGGTCATGTCACTTCTTCGCAGCGACCCTCAGATGCGTGCCGCGTTCATCAACAGGGTGGCGGCGCCCATCGCCAACAAGATGTTCGACTGCGGATTGATTCCCTGAGCGGTGATGACTATGCGACGCATGCTATTCGGCAAATCGACGCTGATTCCCTTCCTCGCGCTCTCGTTGGCCGCGGTCGTCTACGCGCAACAGACATCGGGGGGTGCGACCACCAAAGCCGGTCAGAGCCGCAAGGCGCAAACCGTGCAGTCTGCACCAGATCTCGAGCCACGGGCGATCGCGCTGCTGAAGGCTTGCAGCGACCGACTTTCGGCGGCGAAGTCATTGTCGTTCATCGCTGTGGAGCTGTCGGAACAACCAAGTCGCGAGGGTCATCCCATCGCGTACGCGACGCAATCCGAGGTCGTGTTGCAGCGGCCCAATCGCCTCGCGGTGATAACGACCGGCGATGGACCGGCGTCGGAGTTCTATTACGACGGATCCAAGGTCGCGGCATACGCACCGGCGGACAACCTGCTCGCGATTGCCGATGCACCTCCGACGATTGACGCGACCCTCGAAGCCATCTATCACACCGCGGGCATCTACTTTCCGTTCACGGACCTGATCGTCGCCGATCCGTACAAAGACATGGCCGAGGGGCTGAAGCTCGCGTATTACGTTGGCCAGTCGAATGTCGTCGAAGGCATGACGACGGAGGTTGTTGCGTACATCGACAACGACGTGTTCGTGCAAGCGTGGATTGGCACCGAAGACCGGCTTCCTCACCGAGTGCGCGCGGTGTTCCTGAACGACCCGGAACATCTTCGCCACGATCTGGAGCTGTCCAACTGGCAACTCGACCTCCCGACGTCAACCGATACCTTCATGCCCACACACGCGGAAAGCGCGACGCGTATTCCGTTCGCGCATCCGCATCCGCAGGCAACCGGAACCAGCGGAAAGACGATGCCGGCGAAGAAGAGCCAACAATCCCCCAGTGAGGTAAACCCATGAACTTCATGCGCACGACCGTGATGTGCCTGACGATGGCTCTTGCCGCGAGCGCGCCCGCGCTCGCCTACGGCCATGCGAACGGGTTCGGTGGGAGCACAGCCCATACCTTCGGAGCGACGAGCCACACCAGCGCGTTCGGATCGAGCACCGCGCATGTGGCTGGCGTCGGCACGGCTCACACCAACGTGTACGGCGGCGGCACGGTCCACTCCGCATGGGGAGGAACGGCGCATACCAACGTGGCCGGCGGAACCACGTACGGAAGGTACGGGGCTGGCGCCGTGCATACGACCCCGTACGGAACGACCGCGTACGCATCGGCGTATCACCCACCCACCGCGTACTACGGCTACCATCCGTCGGCCACTGTCGGCTACTACCAGGCACGGTGCTATCACTGCGGATACGGTGCGGCAGCTGCAGCGGGCGCCGTCGCCGGGGCCGCGATCGGCACGGCCGTCGGCACGTCCGGAACGAATGCCGCGGCCGCGAACGCGAACGCTGCGGCTGCCGCCGCGGCCACAGCGTCTACGTACGCCATCGCGTACCAGATGGGAGCCGTCTACGCCGCTCTCCCGGCTGGCGGTTGCGCCATGCCGCAGGTGAACGGGGCAACGTACTACCTGTGTGGCAACACCTGGTTCAGCCCGGCGTATGGTGCAAACGGCGTTTACTATCGCGTCGTCCCCACACCGTAGTCACGAAGATAACGGTCGCGATGAGCGTCTCGCAGACGCCATCGCGGCCGATCGAGACCATCCAGAACACGTTGTGTTCGCGTGACCAATCGCTACCGCACAAGAAGTGACGAAGTGAAGTCGGTGAAGAGACCGACGTGATCGACTCGATGACGCAGCCGCTGCCGATCGAGTCGCTTGCCGGGCCTCTAGTGCTTGCCGCGATCTTTCTCCGCGGTGGCGTCGTGCATGCTGCTTGGCCGCGGGTCGCGCTCGCCGTCGGGGCTGGTGTGAGCACAGCATATGTGTTCGTTTACATGCTGCCGGAGTTGAGCGAAGCTGGGGCTGCGTTCGTCACCGCCACAGCGGACCGGGCATTACCGTTGCCACGGCTTCGGGTGTACGGGGCCGCGCTCGCCGGGTTCATTGTGTTCTACGGCCTCGAGAACATGGTGGCATCGTCGAATGAGCGCAAAGGGCGGGACGAGGCTACTCGCCAATCCCTGGATCTCGTGGAAGTCGTACACATCGGAGGTTTCGCTACCTACGCGTGGCTCGTGAGCTACCTGATGATTCGTGGTGTCACGAATGAAACCGTTCCGATCGTGCTGTACACAGTTGCGATGGGTCTTCACTTTCTCGGCATCGATCATTCACTTC
>DASTZI010000022.1:0-6672 GCA_035764385.1 Vicinamibacterales bacterium | reverse complement strand
TCGGTGGGAAGCGCTGTATGCGCAGGAGCAGTGGACGCTTGGCCGCATGACGCTGCAGGGCGCGCTTCGCTTCGATCACGCGTGGAGCTACTTCCCCGATCAGCAGATCGGACCTGTGACGTTCCTGCCAACGCCGATCTTCTTCGAGGCGCAAAAGGGCGTCCTTGGCTACAACGACATCACGCCGCGCGGCGGCGTGGCCTACGACGTGTTCGGCAACGGCAAGACGTCGCTGAAGGTGAATGCCGGCAAGTATCTCGAGGCCGCGACGAATCACAACACGTACTCGCTGAGCAATCCCGCCGCTCGCATCGCAGGCAGCCCGGTGCTTGGCGCGCCGCCACCGGTGACGCGCGCGTGGACCGACTCGAACAACAACTACAAGCCGGACTGCGATCTCCTCAACCCGAACGCGCAGAACCTCACGGCAAGCGGTGGCGACATCTGTGGCGTATTGAGCAATCTGAACTTCGGCAAGCCGGTCTTCACGGGCAGCTTCGATCCCGAGATCCTGGAAGGCTGGGGAGTTCGTCCGAGCGATTGGCAGATCGGCGTCTCGGTTCAGCAGGAGCTGATGACGGGCGTGTCCGTTGAAGTCGGCTATTACCGCCGTTGGCTGCAGAACTTCACGGTGGTGGACAACCTCGCGGTCGTCGCCAGCGACTTCGATCCGTTCAGCGTGACGGCGCCATCCGACCCGCGGCTGCCGGGCGGCGGCAACTTCGTCGTGGACGGGCTCTACAACGTCACCCCGCAGAAGGTCGGTCAGACGAACAGCTACACGACGTGGTCGAACAACTTCGGGTCGCAGACGTCGGTGTACAACGGCATGCTGGTGAACGTGAACGCCCGCATCCGAAACGGCCTGACGCTCCAGGGCGGTCTCAACACCGGTTCAACGGTGGTGGACAGTTGCGACATCCGCGCCGCTCTGCCTGAGACCAACCCGGTCAATCCGTTCTGTCGCGACAATCCAGGACTCATCACGCGTGTCACCGGGCTCGCAGCGTACACGGTCCCGAAGGTCGATATGCTCCTGAGCGGCACGTTCCGCAGCGATCAGGGCACGCCGCTGCAGGCGCAATACGTGGTCTCGAGCGCCGAGGCAGCGCGGACGCTCGGCCGGCCGCTCTCGGGCGGCGCGCCGAACGTCACGGTGAATCTCCTGGCGCCAGGCGAGGTGTGGGGCGATCGTGTGAACGTGATCGATATGCGGGTGGCGAAGATCCTGCGCTTCGGGCGCACGCGCACCAACGTCGGCGTCGATGTCTACAACCTGTTCAACTCGAGCGCGGTGCTGACTTACAACCAGGGATACAACCCCGTCGGCACATGGCTCACGCCGACCACGGTAGTCGCTGGGAGGTTTGCGAAGATTAGCGCCTCGTTCGACTTCTAATCCGTCAATTGTTGATTAAGGGATCTTTGATTATTGATTCGTTGGTGATTGTCGATTTTTGATTCTTGATTTCTTGCGATTCTCAGCCTGCCGCTTTGCAGCCTTCTGCTTAGCCCTGGCTGTTTCGCGAGAGCGTACGAAGATACGCGTCAGCTCGTCGGCTTCTCTCCACAACGGAGATGTCTTCGAGCTGGCGCAGATCCCCGCCTCGGACAGGATCTCGAGCCACAGAGCAGACTCGTCCACTTCTTCGATAGCCCCAGATAGCTTGTTGATGAAGTCCGCGCGCGACTTCGCGCGGCAAACCGCTCGATAGTGCGCCGCTGTAGATGTCGCCGCGTCGGTCAGCTGCGCGGCAATTTCGCGGTCGATTGGATCGTGCGGGATCGCTTTCGCGAAGAGGATGACTTCAACGGCAAACTTCTTGGTTCGCGCTTTCAGTTCGTTTGGCGTCATGCCGTAAGTAGAGGCACGCGCCATGCCGGCCGAGAATTACGAGGGATTCCGAGGTATCACCCCAGAATCAACAATCAAAATTCGAGAAATCACCAACCATTCAACAATCAAAGATCGAAAAATCTTCAATTGAATGATTCGATGATTGATTAGAGATCGAGCTCCTGCGCATCCTCGGCTCGGTCCATGATGAAGCGGAAGCGCGCCGACGCGTCCTTCCCCATCAGCTCGTTAATGACCCGATCGGTGACGATCTGATCCGCGATCTCGACGCGCAGCAGCCGCCGCGTCCGCGGGTTCAGCGTCGTTTCCCACAACACCTTCGGCATCATCTCGCCCAGGCCCTTGAACCGCGTGATCTCCGGGCTGCCTCGCCCGTTCGTGTACTGCTTCAACAGCCGGTCGCGATGCGCATCGTCGAGCGCCCAATACGTGTCCTTGCCGATGTCGATGCGGTAGAGCGGCGGCTGCGCCAGGAACACCTTGCCGCTCGAGATGAGCTGCGGGAGGTGCCGGTAGAGGAACGTCAGGAGCAGCGTGGCGATGTGATGCCCGTCGGAATCGGCGTCGGCGAGGATGATGATGCGTCCGTAGCGCAAGCGTGTCAGGTCGAAGCTCTTGCCCATGCCGCACCCGAGTGCGGTGATGAGGTCCGCGAGCTCCTTGTTCTCGAGCACCTTGGCCAGCGTCATCCCCTCGGTGTTCATCACCTTGCCGCGCAGCGGGAGGATCGCTTGCTTGCCGCGATCGCGCCCCTGCTTCGCAGAGCCGCCTGCCGAGTCACCTTCGACGATGAAAATCTCGCTGTCGTCGCGATTGGCAGTCGAGCAGTCAGTGAGCTTGCCTGGCAGATTCAGACGGCCACTCGTCGCCGTCCGCCGCGTGACCTCGGCCTGCGCCGCGCGGCTCGCCTCGCGCGCACGTGCGGCCAGGATGATCCGGCCGACGATGGCCTCCGCGATGCTGCGATTGTGATTGAGCCAGTGCTCGAGCGCCGGACGAACGGCGGAATCGACGGTGGACAGCACCTCGGGATTGTTCAACCGGTCTTTCGTCTGCCCCTGGAACTGCGGCTCTTCGATGAACAGGCTGAGGACGCCGGTCAGCCCCTCGCGAATGTCCTCGGCGGTCAGCGTCACGCCCTTGGGCGAGAGATTGTGGGTCTCGATGTAATTGCGAACGGCCTTGCCAATGCCCGCGCGCAACCCGTTGTCGTGCGTCCCACCCGACCCGGTCGGGATGCCGTTGACGTAGCTCCGAATGTGCTCGTCAGTGGATTCCGTCCACTGCAACGACAAATCGAGCCGTGGACCGCTTTCGCGCTCGAGCAGGAACGCCGTATCGTGCACCGGCTTGGCGCCGCGTGCCACCACGATCGTTTTGAGGAAATCCGAGATCCCCTCCTGATGCTGAAAGACCTCCTTGCTGCCGCTGGCCTCGTTCTCGAACGTCACGCGCACACCCTTGTGGATGTAGCTGACGATCTCGAGCCGTTCGCGAATCAGCGCAGCGTCGAACTCGACCTTCGGAAAGATCGTGGAATCGGGGTGGAAGTAGACGGTCGTGCCCGAGCCGCGCGCGGCGCCGACCTTCTTGAGCGGCCCGGTCGGCTTGCCTCGCTTGAAGGTCATCTCCCACTGCGAGCCATCGCGCTTGACCGTCGCCACGAGTTCGGTCGACAGCGCATTGACGACGCTCGCACCGACACCGTGCAGGCCGCCGGCGGTCTTGTAGTTCCCCTTCTCGAACTTGCCACCCGCGTGGAGCACCGTGAAGATGACCTCGAGCGCGCTCTTCTTCGTCGCCGGATGCTTGTCCACCGGGATACCGCGCCCATCGTCGGCGACGGTGATCGAGCTGCCATCCTTGTGCAGCGTGACGACAATGTTGGAGGCGTAGCCGTTCATCGCCTCGTCAACAGCGTTGTCGAGCACTTCCCAGACGAGGTGGTGCAGCCCGGCCGTGCCGACGCCGCCGATGTACATGCCGGGGCGCTTGCGTACGGGCTCGAGTCCTTCGAGAACGGTGATGTCTTTCGCTGTGTAATTGGCCATTCAGTGCACTTGGGTCGTGATCGGTTACTTAAGGTAACATCACCGCCGACAGGTTGATGTCATGGGACGGCTGCTCGCGATCGTTGGCGGCGGCGTCTGGCTGATCGTGATCGCGCTTGGCGCGCTCACGGTTTACCTGTCCGATCGTCCGCGCATTGTCCCACCCCTCGCAACCGTTCCCACTCTCCTCAAGGAATTGAACGGCATTCGACCGGCGCGGCCGGTTGAAGGCGAAGCATGGGTCGTGACGAAGGTCACGTCCGCGCACCACGTGCTCGTCGTCAACGTCGACGCCGATCGCGTGGGCAACGCCCAGGAGATCGCCACTGAGCTCGTAGCGCCGATGAGGGAACGCGGCTACGAAGAGGTTCTCGTTTACGTGTGGGGCCTGCGCCGGCACAAGCCGTTCGCCGACCGCAGAGTGCAGTGGACGCCGAAGAGCGGGTATACAGAACTGGTGATGGGTGATGAGTAACGATTCACCAATCACCCATCACACATCATCAATGCTTGGAGCGCGCCGATTTCCGTGCGCGCGGCTTCGCCGTCTTTGCCGCGCGTGAACCGGATGTCTTCCGCGCGCGACCGCGCTTGGGTTTCTCCTCCTCCACGATCTCTTCTTCGACGATTTCCGCGACGGGAGCATCCTCGATAGCCTCGATCGGTTCGGGCATAGGCTCGGCCTCGACGACCGGTGTCGCTTCCACTTCCTCGGCCACCGGCGCATCGAGCACTGCCTGCTGCGGAACCTCGACATCGATGTTTTCGTCGAGTTCAACCGGCTCCTGAAAGCGCGGCGCAGGCCTGTTCGCGAGGTTGGGACCCGGGAAGACGCGCACGGCCCCCTGACGATCGCGCTCGATGCGCAACACGCCTTCCTTTCCGGCGGCTCGCAGCAGATCGACGACCGATGCGAACCCGTACTTGCGTTCGTCGAAGCCTTCGATCGCGCTGCGCAGGAACTGCTTCGCCTGGCGGACGTACATCGGGAAGCGCGGCTGCGGCTGCGAATCGTGGATCGCCCGCTGCACCGCTCGAATCCCGTCCTGCATCGTCATCGGGGACGCGGGCATCACCTCTTCTTCCTCGTCCTCCTGCATGTCCGGGGACGGCGACGGCGCCACCGGCACGGGACTGCTGTGCGTGTGACGGGGTGGGGCTGGGACGTCGTGCACTCGCTCCGCGCCGGCCTCCTCAACCACCTCGCCCGCGCCATCCTCGCGCGACTCGACGAGCATGCTGCGCCCGGCGTGCTTCAGGGTGACGGCGCCGCTCTGCGCAACCTTCTCCATGAAGTCACGAAAACTTCCGGCTCCGTACTCCCGTTCGGAGAACGTCGAGTCGAGCTGCAGCAGCGTGCTCTTGAGCAGCCCGAGTTGTGGTGTGACCTCACGCTCGGAGAGCACTTTGAGCGCGCGCTTGACGATCGGCAGCGCCTTCGCGATGTCGCTCGTCGCCGCCGGTCGGCCGCCACGCTCGGCGGGACGGCCGCGGCTGCCGACCAGGTTCTCGTAGGCGATGAACTCGTGACAGTTCTTCTGCATGGTCACGCTGGTGAACTGCCGCCCACCAACCACGATGACCTTGCGGCCGTACTGCTTCAACTTCTCGACGAGCGAGATGAAGTCGCTGTCGCCGCCGACGATCACGAAGGCGTTGATGTGATCGTGGGTGAAGGCCATTTCGAGGGCATCGAGCGCCATGGTGATGTCGGCGCCGTTCTTGTCGCCGCCCGGCGTCATGTTGCGCTGCACCATGCGGATGGCGTGTTGGGTGAGGAGACGGCTGTAGTCGCCGACGCGTTTCCAGTCGCTGTAAGCGATCTTGGTGACGATCTCGCCGCGCTCCTTGATCGCCTCGAGGACGAGGCCGATGTCGAACTGGCCGCCGATGGTGGATTTGACGCCGATCTCGACGTTGTCGAAATCAATGAAGACCGCTATGCGGTGACGTGTTTCTGTAGATGTCATGCACTCTCTGCCGGCAGTGGCTGCCGGCGACTCGTGGGGGCGTGGCGTTCGAGGCTGGTCGGACACCGAGCCGATTTCGCGTTTCTGTCTTGGCCTCAGGGGCGCCGGGCTCAAGCAGAAGTCGGAGTGACTTCCGCAGCACTTCCATGAGCGCGCGCCGAAGGGGCTTACAGGTGGATTATACCGGGACTCGCGATTCGGGAGTCTTCCACCTTACTCCCCGTTGGGTGGTCGCCAGTTCAGGATCACGGTGATGGGAGTCCCGGCCTGTTCGACAACGTTCCCCATCAGGAATCGTTGACCATCGGGCGACACCACGTACTGCTGTCTGGCGAAACTTTGGACGGCACCGCCGACTCGCGTCTGAAAGAGCGGCACAGGAGTGCCGGCCTCGACGGCGTCTCCTTTCGGTGAGAGCTGAACGGGCACTGCCATCATCTGGCCATCCAGCGCGATGTAATACAGTTCGCGTCCATCGCGCCGCCATCTGACTTGTGCGCCACCGGTGGTCGAGATCTGCCACTTGCCGGCCCCTTTGCCATCCCGTCCGGCAAACGGCTGCACGTAGATCTCGAAACGACCGGACTCGTTCGATTGGTACGCTATCCATCGAACATCTGGCGAGAACTGGCCTTCGCGGGCGTCAAACGGTGCGTCCACGGCCAGAAACGGAGCGCCTCCCTCCGCGATGGGCAGCACCCAGAGATCGTTGTCTCCATTTGGATCGCTCGTTCGATAGAGCAGGAGCCGTCCATCTGACGACCAGTCTGATGCGATCTTCGCCGCGTTGCTT
>DASTZI010000021.1:0-13181 GCA_035764385.1 Vicinamibacterales bacterium | reverse complement strand
GAGCCCTGGCATCACCACCTGGCCGGCGGCGTCGATCGTCTGACGTGCGCGAAACTGCCGCCGCACGTTCTCGGTTGTGTCGACCGCGATAATGTCGCTGCCATCGATGGCAACGGCGCCGGAATCGATAACGCGGTTGCTGCCGTCAACCGTGACGACAATGCCATTGGTGATGACGAGCGACACCTGGCGAGGTGTCTGAGCGAGCACTACGACCGCGCTCAGCGTGAAAAGCCAGGCTGAAATTGCCGCCGACTTCAGCGTCATATCTGCATTCTATGCACGTGATGCTTCATAACCCAATGCGTCTATTGAACCTATTGAACCCACGAACCCAATGAACCTATTGGACCTACTGAACCCAATGAACCTAGGATTAACGCGTGGCCGTTCATATCGTGAACCACCCGCTCGTCCACGACGCTCTCATGCAACTGCGGGACGTCCGGACAGCGCCTTCGGCATTCCGGCGTGCGGCCGAACGCATTTCGGTCCTGCTGGCGGCGGAGGCGCTGAAAGACGTACCGTCGCGGCCGCACACGGTCGACACACCGCTGGGCCCTGCGGACGGAGTGATTGTGGGAGGCGATGTCGTCGTCGTGCCGGTGCTGCGCGCGGGACTGGGAATGCTGGATGCCGTGCTCGAAGTGCTGCCGACGGCGCGTGTCGGGCACATCGGTCTGCAGCGCGATGAGGCGACGGCGATCGCGTCGAAGTACTACACGAAGCTGCCGCGCGAGCTGGCTGACAGCTACGTCCTCATGATCGATCCGATGCTCGCCACTGGTGGGAGCGCGGTCGCCGCCATCGATCTGCTCAAAGCCGCCGGCGCCCGCACACTCCGCATGATCTGCATCGTCGCTGCGCCGGAAGGCGTGGCGCTGGTCGAGCAGCATCATCCCGACGTCGAGGTCTACACGCCGGTGATCGATCGCGAACTGAACCCGCAGAAGTACATCGTTCCCGGGCTCGGCGACTTCGGCGATCGGCTGTACGGCACGACATAGCCGCTGTGCTAGACTGCAAATTCGGTTGGGCGCTTGGCTCAGCGGTAGAGCATCGCCTTCACACGGCGGGGGTCAGTGGTTCGAATCCACTAGCGCCCATTAAATCCCAAAACCCAAATCCCAAACCCCAAGTCCCAAGTATGACAATTCGGTCTTGGGGTTTGGAGTTTGGGATTTGGGATTTGGGTTTTCCAGTACAGCACTCAGCACCGTCGCCTCGGCGACGGATGCTGAGCACTCTCTGAGATGAGACGAATCTACGGGCAGGTGGTCGACACCATCTTCACGGAGTCAACCTTCAACGTCGCCGCTGACGCATTCGCAGACCCGGACGCCGCCCCGGCGGAAGCCGCTCCTGGTCGCTCTTCCATCGTACCGGTGATCTCCACTTTGTGGCCGACGTGCGGTGTCAGTGTGCTCTCCGTACCGTCGAGCCGGTAGGACGCCTTGGTCCCCGCCGCTGCACCAGCGCCGCTGCCCGATGTTGCTACGGCAGCGCCGGCCCCCGCAGCCGAAGCGTTGGTGAGCATGAACGGCATGGTCGGCGCGCCTGTCACTGCCGCCGCGCTTGCTGGCTGACGCTCGATACAACCTGAGATCGTCACTTTCTTATCTGCGGTGGCCCTCCCTGCTTGCGTTGAGGTGGGTGGCGCCTGCGTCGTCGGAGGCGCAGCGGGTGGCGCCTGAGTAGACGGAGGCTGTCGGTCCGGTGTGGTTGCGCCGCCCCCTTGCGGGTAGCTTTGCGCGCTTAAACCAACCGTTACCACACATGCGCCGACAAACGCCCACGATATCCTGCTCATTGCTTTTTCTCCCTCCGTGGAATCGTCAAAAGGGGAGCGACCGACGCGGTCGTGCAAGCAAGACGCCAGTGGATGAATCTCAACGGCCGTGTGGTTATGAACTCTCGATCGCGAATCAGCAGACGTGGCTGAGTAAAAAGCGCGGTGTCGTACGATTAGACAACTCAGCGGAACAGCGGATCAAGAATGCATGAATGCCGGAAACAAAAAGGGCAGCCCCACAGGGCTGCCCTCTTTGATGCCTCGCACAATAGCGCTAAGCGCCGGTTACGAGGACTTCTTGAGACCGCCGAGCAGCGCCTGGATCATCTGCGAGTACTGCTCGTCAGTGGTTGAGTAGGCTTTCGTGTAATCCTGTTCGCTGATCTTCGCCTTCTTCCAGTCGCCATCGAAGCTGTACGCCTTGCCGGCAACGTCGGCCGTGTCGAACAGCGTACCGTCCTTCTTTGACCGGAGACCGTTGGCGCTGAGATCTGCGATGAACACCTTGGTCTGCGGCTGCGACGCGCTGTTCAGTTCGATGTACAGGTCCCGATAGTTCTTCATCTGCAGCAGCGAATCGGCGCGATAGGGCGAATCGAATTTCGCGCTGACGACGAGCAGCTGCGTACCCGGGAAATACAGCGCGGCGACGTACTCGTTGGCGGAGGTCCCTTTGACCGCAAAGCTATCGAGCTTCATCGAGTCCAGCATCTTGACGAACTCGGTCGTGGCAGTCGCCGATCTGGACTCCTGACCGAAGGCGGCCGCAGGGGCCACCAGCAGGATGGCGGCAAGGGCGATACCACTCAGACGACGAATCGTGAGCGTCATGGTTCCCCCTCTGTGAAATTCCGGGCACCGCTGACGGGTGACGTCGGCGGCATGTGGAAGCGTCTTGTATCACCAGCGCCCGCTGGCGTCAATCGTGGAAAGGAGGATTCTGACGACCGAAAGACGGGGGAACGCTACCCGATGAAGAGCGCGTCTTCGTCGTCGGGATGCGCAGCGCCGCGCCGCGAAGAGCGGCGGAGTTCATGGATCGCCGCGAGCGCCGCTTTGATGCCGTTCAGGAACGCGAATCCCTTTCCGGCGGGACCGAGCAGCGTCGGCACGGCGGCCATCACCTGTTCGGCGCGTCGGCTCAGATCCGCAAACATCCTGTCGGCCCGCTCCACCTGCGCGGCCGCCAGCGTGGTCATTCGGGCCGCTTCGGACGTAATGGTCTGCAGGTTCGAGACGACCGGATTCAGATTTTGCTCGAGGCGATCAGCGACCTGCCCGATGCGCCGGGCGGCCGACATCGCAAACACGATCGCCGCAACCTGGATGACCGCCATGACGAGGACCGCCACGGCGATGATGCCGAGCCAGACGTTGGTCACGCCTCAGGCTCCGCCGCCGGGCGGAACTGACGCGCGGCATCCACGACCTTTTCACGCCCTTCGCGCGCACGCTGCCCGATGTAATCGCGGGTTTCCTCACCGGTGGCCGGCGCGAAGAGCAGCGCAACGGCGGCACCCGCAACCGCTCCGGCCACAAAGGCGAGCAGCACCGCGCCGCCCCCGAGACTGTCGTTTTTTGCCATCGAAATCGCTCTAAAAGATGCTGACCCTGACGTTCAAATACTTTTTCGGATCGGCGCGAATATCCTTCACGAGATTGTGGACTTCGGTGACCGTGGTATTCATGTTCTCATACAACTGCTTGTCATGCAGCAGCTGTCCCGCGGTTCCTTCGCCCTGATTAAGCGACGCCGCGAGCCGATCGAGGCGATCCGCCATCGAATTCAGCCGGTTGTATAGCTCGGCGTCGGTCACCAGCTTGCCTGCGGTTCCCTCCCCCTTGCTGATCCGACCGGTGATTGCATCGAGGTTGTTGGTCGCCGACGTCACTGATTTGCTCAAGGCGTCATTGTTCAGCAACTGACCGAGACTGCCTTCCCCGTTGCGGAGCCGCGCCGTCACCATCTGCAGATTCTCGAGCGACGCCTCCAGCGACCGCGCCGCGGCGGGGTCATTGATTAGACGCCCGACGGTGCCGCGGCCCGAATTGAGGTTGCGGGTCAACGCCTCGGCAGAGTCGACAAATTCATTGAGCTCCACATACAACTTGTCGTCGGTCACCAGCTTTCCGAAGGTGCCACGTCCCTGCCGCACATCCTCGAGCAACGCGTTGGTCTGTTCCAGCGTGCGCGTCCCCGCCGCCGCCGCTGCGGCCAGGGAACCGGGCGGAGGAACGCTCCGCACATATCCCCACTCCGGGACCGACGTTCCCTGACTGTTGGCCGTGATATCAACCGCAGCCTCTCCCAGCAGCGACACGGCGCCAAGGGTTGCCGTCGATCGATCCGTGATCCGCGGCTCCTGGTCCTTGTTCACCTGCATGATGACCTCGACCTTGTCGCCAACGAAGTTCATCCGTGTAACGGACCCGACCTCCACACCGGCGACGCGGACTGGAGCGCCTTCCTTCAATCCTGCGATGTCGGGGAAGACGGTTTTGATGCTGTAACGCTGCCAGAAAAACCCACCCTCGCCGCTGACCATGAAGATCACGACCGAAGCCATGACGAGTGCGAAGACCGACACGAGGCCAATCTTCAGCTCAGACCAGGCGAGTGAACGCGTGCGCGGCATTGCTTATACCCTTCTATGACAGGAACGTTTGAATGTAGGGATCCTTCGAGCTGCGCAACTCGGCGGCATTCCCTTCGAAGGTAATCAACCCCTCTTTCAACATGATGAACTCAGCTTCGTCACATTTCTCGGCCTCCGCGGGAACGATGTCGATCCTGCCCGTTCGGCGAACTGCCTCGTGCGTCGCGACGAAGAACGCATCGCGCAACTGGTGCGTCACCACGATCGAGCTCACGTTTTCCACGTCACGGAGCTTGACGACCTCTTCGTCAATCGTGGTCGCCGTAATCGGGTCGAGTCCCGTCGTTGCCTCGTCGTAGAGCAGCGTCGGCGGCTTGTACGCCATGGCCCGCGCGATCGCGACGCGCCGGCGCTGCCCGCCTGACAGCTCAGAGGGCATCTTGTCGATATGTTCGCTGAGCCGGACGAACCCGAGCACTTCCTCGACTCGTCGGCGGACCTCCTCGAGCGGCGTGTCGGTTTCTTCGTACAGCTTGTACCCAACATTCTCCGCGACGGTGAGCGAATCGAACAGGGCCCCTTCCTGGAACACCATGCCGAGGTTGGCGCGAACCCTCATCATTTCCGCTTCCGGCATTCGGTCGACCCGCGACCCGTGCACCCAGATCTCTCCACTGTCCGGTTTCAGGAGGCCCAGGATCAACTTCAGAATCGTCGATTTCCCGGATCCGCTCGCCCCCAGGATGATCTTGGTATGGCCGGGCAGCAGCGAGAAGCTGATGTCGCGGAGCACGACCTTGTCGTCGAAGGCGAGCGAGACTCGCTCGAAGACAATCGCCGGGCTCTCGGCGGGTGAGCGCCGTTCAAGGACCGCCGAATCACGAACTGCAACACCTGCCATCAATACAACAGCGTAATCATCAATCGCGTGACGAAGAAATCGACCGCGATCACCGCCACTGACGCCGCCACCACCGCGCTGGTCGTCGAACGGCCAACGCCCTGGGTGCCGCCAGAGGTCCGGAGGCCGACGTAACAGCCGATCGTCACAATGACGTAGCCAAGCACAAACGGCTTGAAAATGCCCATCCAGGCGTCCTGTGCATAGAGCGCCTCCGTGATGGAGGTCCAGTACAGACTCGACGCGACACGCAACTGGTAGACGGCGACGAGCCATCCGCCAAGCACACCGACGGTGTCGGCAATCACCGTGAGAACCGGGGTCATGAACACGCCTGCCAGCACCCGCGGGACCACGAGCTTGCGAATGGGATCTGTTCCAAGCGCCCGCAGCGCGTTGATCTGGTCGGTGACGACCATGGATCCCAATTCGGCTGCAATGCCCGAACCGATGCGGCCCGCCAGCATCAGGCCCGTCAGCACCGGACCAAGTTCTTTGATCATCGAGGCGCTCACCAGCCGGCCGACGAATGGCCGCGCGCCGAACTGATCGAGCGTCACCCCACTCTGCAGCGCCAGCACCGCACCCGTGAAAAAGCCGGTCAGCAGGACGACGGTCAGCGATCCGATGCCGATCAGATCCAACTGCTCCACGAGGTCGCGGCCGTAAAACGGCCGCGAGAAGACACTGCGAATGGTCGCGGCCTGCAGGCGCATGTACTCCTGCACCTCGGCTATCGCGCTCTTCGGCCAATCTGCCAGCAGCGTCAGCACGCGTCAGCGACCAGCCTGCAGGCTGGTCAGCCCCAGCTCGCGGGTACGGAGTGATTTCAATGTGTCGCGGATCGTCGCCGCGCGTTCGAAATCGAGGTTGGCGGCCGCGCTCTTCATCTCGTGCTCGAGCCGCACGATCTCCGCGTCGAGTTCGGCCTGCGTCCGGAACGTCTGCGCCGTCTCGCGGGCCGGCGGGGTGGCGTAGTCGCGTTCATAGACGCTCGACATCACATCCTCAATGGCGCGCACGACCGATTCCGGCGTGATCCCGTGTTCCTCGTTGTACGCCGCCTGCAGCGTGCGCCGCCGCTCGGTCTCCGCGATCGCGGATTTCATCGATTCGGTCATCGTCTCTGCATACATGATCACCCGGCCGTTGACGTTTCGGGCCGCACGTCCGGAGGTCTGAATCAGCGAGCCGCTCGACCGCAGGAACCCCTCCTTGTCCGCATCCAGGATGGCGACCAGCGAGACCTCCGGTAGGTCCAACCCTTCCCGCAGTAGATTGATACCGACAAGGACGTCGAAGGCGCCCCGCCGGAGATCGCGGAGGATTTCAATGCGCTCCAGCGTGTCGATATCCGAATGCAGGTAGCGCACTTTGACGCCGAGCTCCTGGTAATAGGTCGTCAGGTCTTCCGCCATGCGCTTGGTCAGGGTGGTAACGAGCACGCGCTCCTTCCGCTCGGCGCGGTCGCGGATTTCCTTCAGCAGGTCGTCAACCTGGCCGCGAACCGGACGGACATCAATCGGGGGATCCATGAGCCCGGTGGGACGGATCACCTGCTCGACGACGACCCCGCCGGCTTTCGACAGCTCGTACGGGCCCGGTGTCGCCGACACGTACACCACCTGATGGACGCGCTCCGCCCACTCCGCGAAGTTCAAAGGCCGGTTGTCCAACGCGGATGGAAGACGGAAGCCGTAGGCGACGAGCACCTCCTTGCGCGATCGGTCGCCGGCGTACATCCCGCGAACCTGTGGAATCGTCTGGTGGCTCTCATCCACAATCACGAGCGCATCTTCCGGAAGA
This sequence comes from Vicinamibacterales bacterium, assembly GCA_035764385.1. Classification (GTDB taxonomy): domain Bacteria; phylum Acidobacteriota; class Vicinamibacteria; order Vicinamibacterales; family UBA2999; genus Gp6-AA40. Next base: position 6,085 of record DASTZI010000021.1, on the reverse strand, counting down.
TAGTCGAGCAGCGTCGGCGGCGGCTCGCCGGGAGCGCGGCCTGTCAGATGGCGCGCATAGTTCTCGATGCCGTGGCAGTAGCCGATTTCCCGGATCATCTCGAGATCGAACATCGTGCGCTGATGGAGGCGCTGCGCCTCGAGCAGCTTTCCTTCTGACTCGAGCAGGCCGCGATACCACGCGAGCTCCTCCTTGATCGTCTCCACTGCCTGCTTGGTCCGATCGCGCGACGTGACGAAGTGCGACTTCGGGTAGACCGCGACCTTGTCGAGACGACGAATCACCTTGCCGGTCAGCGCATCGAACCACGCGAGCTCGTCCACCTCATCGCCAAACAGCCCGATGCGCAACGCGTGCTCTTCGTATGACGGCACGACCTCGACGATGTCGCCGCGGACACGGAACGCACCGCGACCGAATTCGGTGTCGTTGCGCTCGTACTGGATTTCAACCAGTTTGCGCAGGATCTGATCGCGCCCGATCCGCTGCCCCACCTCGAGCGGCAGCAGCATCCCGTAGTACGCCTCTGGCGACCCAAGGCCGTAGATGCACGAGACGCTCGCCACGATGATGACGTCGCGTCGCTCGAACAGCGAGCGCGTCGCCGACAAACGCATCCGGTCAATCTCGTCGTTAATCGTGGCTTCTTTTTCGATGTACGAGTCGGTCGCCGGGACGTAGGCTTCGGGCTGGTAGTAGTCGTAGTAGCTGACGAAGTATTCGACAGCGTTATTCGGAAAAAAGCGTTTGAACTCCTGGTAGAGCTGAGCGGCCAGCGTCTTGTTGTGCGCCATGACCAGCGTCGGCCGGTTCACCGCGGACACCACTTGCGCCATCGTGAACGTCTTCCCCGACCCGGTGACGCCCAGCAGCACTTGATGCTTGTCTCCCCGGTTTAGTCCCTCGACCAGCTCCGGGATCGCACGCACCTGATCCCCGCGGATCTCGAAATCGGTGACAAGGCTAAAGCGGTCGTACACGGAGGGCATGAAAATCCCTGATCGTACCACGTTGAGACGTGCTGGTTGGGGTTCGGATTCGCCCTTCGTGATTCGCGCGAGTTACTTCGTCTTGCTCGGCGGCTCTTGATAGGGCGCGAAGTAGCCGCGACGGGCGAGGATTTTGGAGCCCTTCAGGTCAGGACGGGTGACGCGGATTTCGACTTTCCGCCATGCGCCGTCCTGCTTCGTGTTCGTCGAGGTATAGGCAAGGCTGTACTGCGCCCGGATCTGCGCGACCACTTTGTCGTACGACGCGTCGATGTCCTTCATCGTCGACGGAAAGAACGCCTGGCCGCCGGTGGCCTCGGCAATCTGCATGAGGTGCGCGCGCTCCTCGATGCGGCCGCGCGAATGTTCCAGGAAGCCGACCGAATAGACGGTCACGTCAGAGGCGCGAATCAGTGTCATCAGATCGCCAAAGCTGATCGTGCTGTGCGTGTCGCCGCCATCCGTGTAAAGGACAAGGATCTTCCGGCCTTCGTCTTCCGAGGCACCATCGAGGTAAACGCCCATCGCGTCGTAGAGCGCGGTTTCGCCGTCCGGCGTACGTCCCCGAATCCGCTCGACCATGCGCGGGAAATCCTTCTGGCCGTACTTCGCCACGCGGACTTCGGTATCGAAATCCACGAGCGTCATATCTTTTGCGTCGCTGAGTGTATTGAGAAACTTGACGGCAGCAGAACGCGATAACTTGATGTCCTCCGTCATGCTGCCGCTCGTATCGAACAGCAGACCGACGTGCATTTCTGGACCATTCTCGATGTCGGCCCCGCGGGCGAAGTACTTGATTGTCTGCTTTTGGCCGTCTTCGAGAACCTCGAAGTCGTCGAGCGTCAAGTTGGTGAGGTAATCGCCCTTGCGATCGACGACCGTCACGCCGAAGGTTGCGAGGTCGATGCCCGTCCGGAAGGTCGGCGTCTGCGCGCCAAGGTTCGAGATGCCACACGCGATGATGGTCGCCGCGGTCAGGAACAGCGCGCGTCTCTGCATCGACAAGTTCAATGCTACACCCGGTCAGAACCCGCGATACACCGTAATGCGGGCAGTTTGCGTCCCGCGGCCACCACCGGTGCGCGGCGCTTGGAAGCCGTAGCCCCAGTCGACTGACAACAATGTTCGAAACGGGCCAGCGGACTCGACGCCGCCGCCGATGCCCGAATACATCCGTGCCGCTGAAGCCCAGCCAGGATCGTGAACATAGGCGGCGTCCGCAAATGCGTCGACCCGCACGCCGTGGGTCGTCCAGGCTGTGGCGCTTCGGACGACTGCCCCACGGTCGTAGCGGATTGATGAGGTCGGATACCCGTGCAGCGGGTTGTCGAATGCATCAAAGCCGTATCGGCTGAAGCGATCAAGATCCCGGCCACCCATCCAGGACATCTCCAAACGGGAGCCAACCGATGGACGGACGGCGATGGTGCGGGTAATCCGCGCGCCGTAACGCTGATAATCACGCGTGGCAGCATCGAAGCTGCCTGGCAATCCCCACCGTCGCCATCCATCACGCCGCACAGGATTCCACCAACCCCGCAGACCCCACGCGCCGCGATCGGCGTCGATCGCCAGCAGTGTGCCGTGATCAACGACGCTGGCGGGGACTTCAAACAGCGGCGGAGTATTCCCCGTCCGTTCGAGCGCTGTGATGGCCAGCGAATAGTCCACGGTCACCCGCATTCGCGACGTCAGCGGACGCAGCACACCAACCGAAACGTAGCCCGGCCGTTGGAGGAGGTTTTCCGAGTACTCTTCGCGGCCGTTCCGAAAGACTCGATCGCTGTATTGCGCACCAATCGCGAATACTTTTCCGTGCGCCTGCCATTTCGTACCCGCAATGGCCGGTATCGCCCATGCCGCCTGTCCAAAGACGCCACCGAAAAACACATTGAGCTGGGCACCCCGCCCGAGCAGATCGAGGTTCACGTAACTGAGGCCTGCGAACGAGAGCGGCCGCGAGATGTTTGGATCGACGAGGACACCGCCGATGACGCTGCGGATCGCGTGGCTGCCGCGAGTCGTTATGGTACGCTCCGAGTTTCCGCTTCGCCTGACGAGATAACGGAGTCCGTCGCCGGTCTCGCGCAGCATGACATTGTCAGACGCGAACGCCTCCGTCAGTTCGTTCGCGAAACTGGGACTGTTGACGTCGTAGTGGCGCACGCTGATCGTCCGGTGAATCGGTGTGCGAAAGCCGGCAGCCTCGTAGGCCTGGAAGATTTTCGTTTCGACGGGCAGCCACACGGTGCCGCCGTCCACCGATAGCGATTCAAATTCGTCTACCTGTTCCGACGAGACGACGGCGCCACGCAGGTCGCGCTGGAGAATTTGCAGCCGGCGAAGCGTGAATTCGTTCCTGTCGATCCACGCACGCCCGCTGCCCAGAGTGCGGCCGCCGCTCTTCGGCTCGAAGCGGACGACATAACATCGGCTGTCGCCCACCTGCTCCTCCCCGCCAAGCGCATATCGATATGCGTCGTCGAGGGTGATCAGGAGTGGTGGTGTGCTTATGCGTTCGGCTTCGATCAGTGGAAGCTGGGGAGGCGATGCCGCGCCGCCACCGGCAATCGGCGCCCCGTTGACGCGGATGCCTCGCTCCTCGATGTTCGTGCCATCCGGCCCGCGAAAGATGGTCGTGTCCGCCGTAATGGTGATCGGCGCCGCAACGTCCGGCATCTCGAACAACAAGGTTGTTGATCCCGTGGCGATGGTTGTCTTGACGATGGCATCCTGCCGGCGTTGCTGCGCCTGGTAGCGCGCGAGGATTTCACTGACGGTCAAACGTCGTGCGCCCGTCACCTCGACGAGCGCAGGCCGCCGGACGGAAAAGTCTTGCAGGACGTTCCAGTTCAGACCCACCACCGGAAGAACGACACGCTCGCCCGCTGGTGTCAGCGACGCGCCAATCAAATCTTCGAGAACAGGGTTCGAAGTGGGTCGCAGACGGACCCACGTCGAGCCGACCGCGCTCGACGCCGCCGCGGTCGGCGACGATCGAACGACGGCATCGACGTACGGAATCAAATCGTCGAGCGTTACACGAGTATGTGCAAAGGCGTCAGCGTCGATGACGATGCGGAGGTCGGGTTCGGCTGCGCGAAGCTCAGTAATCTCGGTTCGAAGGTCGAACACGACCTCGTCCATACGTCGAGGTTCGGTGGGCGGCGAAATAAGAATTGCGATGCTCGCTCCAGCGTTGGCGGCGGACGAAACGAGACGGACGGTTCTCTCCTCCGGGCCATTACTCGTCACGAGCAGCTGTACGCCCTCAAGCGAGCCAGGCGCGAGGGGTGGAGCCGATTCCAGTTCGGCAACGTCGATGCCGATAACCAGGCAATAGACACATGGGGTTCCATGACCGCGATCAGGGTCGGCCATCTGGGCGGCACGGACCGGCAGAACGGCCAGCGCCGCCAGGGCAACCGCGGCAACGGGGCGTATAATTTGAGGTTGGCGCCTGCTTCTACTGGCTCGTATGCGCAGGTGTACTAGCGACGACGACAGCCATTCGACGTCGTTTTCGCGGGCGCGATAACGGAGCGCCCCGTTGTAATGCCGGAAAAACACGCCAGTCAGGTTCACTAGTTAATGAGGTGCGTCGCCGTCTGCCAGACCGAACTGCTCATCAGGATGCTTGATGAAGCCCTGATGCCCAGTTTCGACGTCGAATTCCTGGTCGAGAGCAAGCCGCTTGCCCGCAAGCTCCACGACGCTCACCTGAACGTGTTTACCGGCGACCCCCGCCGGACCGACACCTACCTGAAAGCCGACATCACTCCCGCCACCTGCGTCATCGTCGAGGAAACCGCGAAACGAAGCCTGCGCCGGATTCTCGAAGCGATTCGCGACGCGGGCGCCGCGCTGGTGTATGTCATCGGCATCGGGCGGGGCGACGCCCACAAGCACGAAGAAGAGCTGCGGACGGTTTTCCCGGAGGTCAATTACCTTCCGATTGCCGAGCTGTTCGGCCAGCCGCTGTTGATCGAATTCAGCCGCTCGCTGACGCGTCTCAAGGTGCAGCAGTACCAGCGGTTCTTCAACGATGCGGACCGGGTGCTGATTCTCATGCACAACGATCCGGATCCCGACGCGATGGCCAGCGGCCTCGCACTCCGGAATGTGCTGCGCCGCACCAAACAGACGGCCGTGATTGGCGCCCAACTCGGCGCGACACGTCCGGAAAACCTGCGGATGCAGAACCTGCTCGACATCCAGGTCGAGATCATCACCGCCGACCAGCTCGCCGGCTTCGATCGGATCGCGATGGTTGACGTGCAGCCCCATTACTTCGGTCCGGAGTTTCACCGCGTCGATCTCGTCATCGATCATCACCCTGAGCAACCGGGGTACAGCGCTGTATTCAAAGACATTCGTCCGAACTACGGATCGACGTCCACCATTCTGACCGAGCACCTGCGGGCTGTCGACGAGCACATCTCTGAGCGGACCGCCACGGCGATGCTCTACGCGATCAAGTCGGACACGCTCTTCTTCAACCGTCAGGCGAACCGGGTCGATCTCGAGGCGTTTTCGTATCTGTACCCTCTTGCCGATGCCGCTATGATTCGCAAGATGGAGGGGGCGGAAATCACGACGGATCGCCTCGAGTATGTGCTCAAGGCGAAGCAGAACGGACGGCTGGTCGAGCAGGTCTTCTGCTCGTTTGTGGGCACGTCGCCGCGCGAGGATTTCATTCCCTACGTTGCCGATTTCTATCTACAGCTCGAGGACGTGAAGTGGACGATCGTGTCGGGAATCGTCAATGACTCGCTGGTGATGTCGGTCCGCAATCTCGGCTACTCGCGCAACGCGGGCGAGTTCGTGCGGAAGTACTTTGCCGACATTGGCAGCGCCGGCGGCCATCGCTCGATGGCGAAGGCCGTCGTGCCATTGCGCGCGTTCCGCGACAAGTTCGGCAACCTGCAGGCGGATCAGTTCACCGACAAAGTGCTCGCGCTCGCGCTCGAGTTCCTCCACGAGCACCAACCCACAGACAGACGCCTCGTCAAGGCGTGATGGTCCGGCTGAAGCCGGACCCCACCGATGCTTATTGCCGAAATCAGGCGGGTTCTGAACACCATCCTGCATCC
>DASTZI010000020.1:0-2833 GCA_035764385.1 Vicinamibacterales bacterium | reverse complement strand
GTGCCGGCGATCACCATGTTTCCGCCGGGCGCCTGCGCCGTCAGGCGGTTCAAGTTGTCGTAACTGCTCAGCATGATGTCATCGTCGATCTGCTCGATCGTGCGGTTGCTCGCCGGGTCGTACGCATATGCGAATCGCTGCAGCACCATCGGCGGTGTTGGAGCTGATCCGATCGCGTGGACGGGTTAGTTACGTCGATCGTCGTTCATTCAGTTCTTCGTTCACCGTCCAATGAGAGCCCTGCAGGGGGATCGGCGGCGGTCAGGTCAAGCACGATGCTGACCGTGGGAGCCGCCGAGCGCCCCCTCCGTGAAGGCTATGCGGCCGTCTCGCGCTCGAACCTGGCCGGGCTGATCTGGCCGAGCGTCGAATGACGACGGCGTTGGTTGTAGAACACCTCGATGTAGTCGAACAGCGCCATCTTCGCGTCGCTGTAGCTCGGAAAGCGTTCGCCTTTCTCTTTTTTCACTGTGGCGAACAAGCTTTCGATGACGGCATTGTCATAGCAGTCGCCGCGCCGGCTCATGCTACACGCAATGCCGCGCGCGGCGAGATACGTTTGGTAGTCCTCGCACGTATAGGTGCAGCCACGGTCGGAGTGATGCAGCAGGCCCGGATCGGGGCAGCGGCGCTGGACGGCCATCTCGAGCGCCTTCAGCGTCAACCGCCGATCGTTCACCGCGCTGATGGCCCATCCGACGATGAACCGCGAGTACAGATCCAGAATCGCGGCCAGATACAGCTTCGCGCTGTCCCCAATCGCGAACTCCGTCGTGTCGCTGACCCAGCGTTGATTCGGCGCCGCGGCCGTGAAATCACGATCGAGCACATTGGCCGCGATCGGATCGTCGTGATCGCTGTCGGTCGTGTGTTTGAACCGCTTCGGGACCCAGCCGTGGATGTCCTCCGCGTGCATCAAGCGGTCGACCCGCTTCTCGCTGACGTGTTCTCCGTCTTCTCGGAGATCCTTCCACAGGCGCGGCCGACCATACGTCTCGCCGCTGGCGATGAAGAACGCCCGGAGCTTCGTGCGCAACACGAGATCACGCTGCGCCCGCGCGGAGAGCCCGCGTCCGAGCCACGCGTAGAACCCACTGCGGGTCACGCGCATGCAGCGGCAGAGGATGGTGACGGTGTGCTCGGCCTTTTTCGCCGCGATGAAGGCAAATCTCATCGGCTCTGCTTCGCGAAAAACGCCGTGGCGGGCTCAAGGCGTCGATGCAACGCAGGCGGCCAGTGTATCAGCCGGCGTTTTGTAGTCCAGCGTCTTTCGCGGGCGCATGTTGAGGCGGCGAGCGACCGCATTCAGATTCGCTTGGGTATAAGTCGAGAGATCAGTGCCCTCGGGAAAGTACTGCCGCAACAGACCGTTGGTGTTTTCGTTGGAGCCGCGTTGCCAAGGACTTTGCGGGTCGCAGAAGTACACGCGGACGTCCGTCGCGACGGTGAAGGTCTTGTGCGCCGCCAGCTCCATGCCGCGATCCCATGTGAGCGATGACATCAGACCTTGAGGAAGCGCGCGGACGCGACGCGTCAGCGCGCGCACGACGCTGTCGGTGTCCTTGCCAGGCAAACGCACGAGCATCACGAAGCGCGATTGCCGTTCAACGAGCGTAGCGATATGCGAATTCGATTTCCCAGCGAGGAGATCGCCTTCCCAGTGACCAGGAACGGCTCGGTCTTCGACACTAGCAGGGCGCTCGCGAATCGACACGGCATCGATGATCTGCCCGCGTGTTTGGCCAGCCGTGGTCGCATGCTGAGACCGGCGCATCGTTTTTCGACGCCGGAGATGCCGGATGAGTGCTTGCTTGAGCACACCTCGACTCTGCACGAACAGACTCAGGTAAATCGTCTCGTGCGACACCTGCATGTCCGGATCCTTCGGATAGGTCCGCTTGAGCCAGCCCGCGATCTGCTGCGGCGACCAGTCGGCTTCCAGCATCTCTGCCACGCGAGCACGCAAGGCGGGATACTGCGCGAGTCGACAGAGCTGGGGCCGCAGCGCGCGGTTCCACGTGTCTGCGTCGGCGACGGCCGCACGGTACCATCGGCGGCCACCATGTCGGCCCACTTCTCGGCTCACCGTCGATGTTGGACGGCCGAGCCGCAGACCGATCTGGCTGAATGATACGCCCGCCGCGAGCCCGCGGGAGATCTCCTCACGGTCGCCAGCCGTTAATGCCCTCTGAGAACGGCAACGAGGCGCTGGTGGGATTCCGCCACGGGCTCGCACCACGTGGAAGACTGCACCAGGAATTCGATTGATGGCCCGACCGATCTCGCTCAGCGACTCACCGCGCTTCCATCGTTCCCAAATCGCTGCCTTGTCGCTGTCGGTCATTCGCGATCGTCTCACGCGCTGCATGATCCCTCCGATCATTCATCGCGTTGCATCGACGCCCTGAATCCACCGTCGCTTTTTTCAGGATGTCACGCTCTTCTTCGGCGATCCGTAACGCCTTGCGGAGCCGCACCAGCTCCTCGCGCTCCGCCGTCGTGAGGCCCGTCCGGCCTTTCGAGCGGTCCGCCTGTGCCTGCTTGACCCACTGGCCCAAGGACGACGGGACCAGGTCTAACTCGCGCGCGACGGCGCCGACGCTCTTGCCTTCGTCGACCACCAGACGGACGGCTTGCTGCTTGAAGTCGTCAGTGAAGCGCCGGCGAGGCCGCCGGCTTCTCGTTTCTGCCATTGTGGACATCGTATCCGCCTTTCGGAAACTGTCCACGAAACCGGATCAACTCCATGTAGCGGTCGATTTCTTCACGGCCGACGTCAGCTGATCGGCCGGGTCGTAGCCGTACTCCCACATCACCGCCGTCGTGTCCGCCT
>DASTZI010000019.1:0-4603 GCA_035764385.1 Vicinamibacterales bacterium | reverse complement strand
GTTCCCGGAGGGAACCAAGGAGGGGCTGTATCACACGGCCGACGCGACGCTCTGGTTCTTCCACGCGATCCAACGGTATCTGCTCGCAACCGACGATCGTGCGACGCTGCGCCAGTTAATGCCGAAGCTGAAGTCCATCTTCGAACACCACATGAATGGGACCCGTTTCGGCATAGGCGTCGATCCCGCCGATGGGCTTCTGCGCCAGGGAGAGGAGGGTTACCAGCTGACGTGGATGGACGCGAAGGTGGACGGCTGGGTCGTCACCCCGCGGCGCGGCAAGGCCGTCGAGATCAATGCGCTCTGGTACAACGCGCTGTCGTTGTTTGCCGAGTGGCTCCGCGAGGAAGGTGATCCGATGGCGCCGCGCGTGGACGAGGCGGCCGCCCGGGCACGCGATTCGTTCAACAAGCGATTTTGGTACGAAGCCGGCGGCTACCTCTACGACGTCATCGACGGCGAGCACGGCGAAGACACGGCGTGCCGCCCGAATCAGATCTTTGCGATTTCGCTCGACCACCCGGTGCTCGAGCAGCACCGATGGCGCCCGGTCTTCGACGTCGTCCGGGAGCGGCTGGTGACACCCGTCGGTCTAAGGACGCTGGCGCCAGGACATCGCGACTACAAAGCGCAGTATTACGGCGACCTGCGCGCTCGAGACGCCGCGTATCATCAGGGAACCGTGTGGGCCTGGCTCGTCGGCCCGTACGTCGATGCGTACCTGCGGGTCTGTCCGGGTGAGTTCGCAGGCGCGCGCGAGTGTCTTGCCGGCTTCGACCATCACCTCGGAGAGGCAGGCGTCGGAACGATCAGCGAGATTTTCGATGCGGAGGATCCATTTACACCGCGCGGCTGCATGGCGCAGGCGTGGAGCGTTGCGGAAGTCCTTCGTGCGTGGCTGAAAACGGAGTCCCGTTAGCGCTGCTTCATTCGATCCAGCGTCTGTCCGAGGGCTCGGATTTCCTCCCCGTATTTGGCCCAGTCACCGGCGCGCTGCGCATCAATCGCACGTTGATAATGCGCCTGCGCCTCTTCGGCCAATGCGGCAAATTGCGGGGAAGCGGCAATAGTCGGCGCAGGTACGGCGGGAGTCGTCACCGGCGCCTGCGGCTGCGCCGATGTCGACGTCGAAGTGGTCGGCGGCACGCGCGCCGGAGCGCCGCCGCCGAAGAGACGCGCCAGCGCGCCTTCGAGCGTCTGCTCCATGATGATCTGATCCTGGTACACGACGACGACGCGCGTGAGCTCGGGAATCCGGCCGCCGGCGCCGCGCAGGTAGAGGGGGCGCACGTAAATGAGTGATTCCTCGATTGGAATCACCATCAACGTTCCCCACGTCACCTGTGACCCTTGCTGATTCCACAGCGTGATCTGCGGCGAGATCATCTGGTCCTGATTGATGCGCGCGACGACCTGCCGCGGACCGAAGACGACTTTCTGCTTGGGAAACTCGAAGACCCGGACTTCGCCGTAATGGTCGCCGTCGCTGCGCGCCACCAGCCACGCCGCAAGGTTGTCCTTCCGCCGCGGTGTGAAGGGCAGCATCTGGATGAATTCCGCGTCTGCTTCTCCGGGCAAGCGCATGATCGTGTAGTACGGCTGCATCGCCGCCTGCGCCTCACCGGAATCGTCGATCGTCGGTACCTCCCACTGATCTTCACGGTTGTAGAAAACCGCCGGCTCGGTCATGTGATAGGTGGCAAAGACCGATGCCTGCAGCGCGAACATGTCTTCCGGATAGCGGATGTGCGACCGAAGCGTCGCCGGCATTTCGGCCAGCGGTTTGAACATGCCGGCAAACACGTTTGCGTACGTCGCCAATACGGGATCCCGCGGATCAGCGGCGTAGAAGATGGTTGTGCCGTTGAACGCGTCGATGACGATCTTGACGGAGTTCCGGATGTAGTTCACGCCGCCCGCGGGTGTCGAATACGGATAGCGGTTGCTGGTCGTGTAGGCGTCGTACATCCAGTACGGACGTCCGTCGGCGAGCACGAGATACGGATCGCGGTCGAAGGTGAGAAACGGCGCGATCTCCTGCACCCGCTCCGCGATATTCCGATGAAAAAGGATCCGGCTTTCACCGGTAATGTCGTCGTTGAAGGCGATCTGGTATGCGCCAAACCGCAGCGCGAACATGATTCGGCGCCCGAGTGATTCGAGCGCAAGCCCGCCGCTCCCTGAGTACTGCGTGAAGACGTTCTCGTCGCCCCGAGGATAGTGAAACTCGCGCGTCCGCGTCCGGACGATGACGTAGTCGTTCGACAGCTCGCCGAAATAGAGGCTCGGCTCGGATATCGGCAGGTCGGGAATCGTTTCGGTCGGCAGGTTGCGAACCCAGAGCACCGGAAGTCCCTCGGTCGTCACCTGGTTGACCGGGCCAAGCGTCAGCCCGTATCCGTGCGTGAAGGTGAGCCGCTCATTGACCCAGGTGCGGTTGGGAAGGCTGTTCGAGTTGAGTTCGCGCGCCGAGAGCATCACCTGCTGCGGCCGTCCGTTGATGACGTACCGATCGTTGTCAACGGAGACGAAGTCGTAATACGTGCGAATCTCCTGCAGTTGTCCGAACGTGTCGAGCAACGGCTGGTGGTCCCACAACCGTATGTTTTGCAGCGTCGGCGCGTTCCTGGCGATATCGTCGCGCGTGAGGACCGCGTCGCCGGTCAGCCCGCGCTCGTCGACGCGGTCGAGCGCGAACGCGCGGCGTGTGGCGTCGATGTTGTGACGGATGAACGGTGATTCTCGGGCCTGCTCGTTCGGCGTCACCACGAACCGCTGCAGCAGCGTGGCGTACGCCTCGCCGCCAAGGCTCACGAGCAGGTAGAGCCCGATGGCGACAGGGATAGGCCAGTTGCGTCGGGTGAGGCCATGGATCACCGCGAGGACGGCGCCGAGTATCGACACGACGGTGAGTGCCAGCGCAACCGGCATGCGCGCGTGAACGTCTGCGTACGACGCGCCGTAGATGATGCCGGCTGGATGAGCGAGAAGCTCGAGGCGGCCCAGCCACGCGCCGCCCGCGACGAGCAGGAAGAACACCGCCACAAGCAACGCAATGTGACGCCGCATCGTCGGCGTCATCGACAGGACCGAAAATGGACCCGTCGGAAACATCCCTGACAACGCGTAAATGGCGCCCGCGCCAAGCGCCGCCATGATGACGAGTGTCTGTCCAATCCCACGAACGAACTGCAGGAATGGAATCGAGAACACATAGAACCCGATGTCGTAGCCGAGAATCGGATCCTGCTGGGCGAACGGCGCCGCATTTCGCCACAGCACCCACGTTTCCCACTGTGAGGACGCGTAGAGCCCGATGAGGGCGGCGAGGATCATTGCGATGGCCGATGCAATGGTTCGCAGCTGCTGACGGCCGGGGAGCGCCACCTCGATTCCCTGCTGGGTGGTGAAGATAGGCTGGCCTTCGCGCATGGAGCCAAGCGCCAGCCGCAGATTGAACACGAGCCACAGGACCGCGATGACGAAGGTGATGGTGAAGAGCGAGGCTTGACTCCGCACAATCGTCGTAAACACCTCCTGGTATCCGACCTCGCCGAACCACAGCCAATCCGTGTAGAAGCGGATGAGCGACGGGGCGCCGAAAAAGAGGAGCGCCAGAACAACAATGACGGTGAAGCGGAGGGAGACGCGCATGTCAGTGGTACTGCGCACTGGCGTTGTTGAGGTCCGCGCGAATGTCGGCCGCGAGCGCCGCCGGTGCGAGGACGCGCGCGGAAGCTCCCCAGCCGAGAATCCAGCTGCGAAGCGCGAGGTCGTTGCAGACCTCCAGCGTCAGCACGACGCCACCATCGGCGCCGTCACGCAGCGTCTGTGACGGGTGCCATACACGAGCCCGAACGTACGGCGTCACCCGTTTGTCGAAGGCGATTTCCACATGCGACGGTGGTCCCGTGTTCACGCCGAGCGAGTTGCCAAACACATCGTCCGGGATCGCGCGCGACGGCGTGAACGTCTGTTTCTCGAGCGACACGGACGCAATGCGGTCGACCGCGAAGGTGCGTACGTCCTTGTATTCGGGCACGTAAGCCAGAAGATACAACCCGCCCTGCGCGAATGCCAGTCGATACGGGTGGATCAGGTAATCCTTCACCCGGGCACTCGACACGGAGTGATATTTCATGCGCGCCACACGGTAGTGGAGTGTGGCTTCGAGCAGACGCTCAACGATGGCGGGTGAGGAGCCAGCGCCACGGGCACGAGGCCCTGGTTTGGCCGCGAGAACATGCGGCAGGCGGTCGAGAAACTGCCGCATGCGCGGCGAGAGCATTTTCTCGAGCCGTGCGAAGGCGAGGCTCAGGTCACGTTGAAACGGTGTGCCGGCGACCGCCTCGAGCATGTTCCGACTCAGATAGAGCGCGCACAATTCGGCAAGCGTGAAGCCCGTTTCGATGCCCTTCAGTACGTGCCCGTCGAGCCGCCAGCGGGCGCGGCCGTCCTCGTCGCGTTCGTCATAGAGCGGAAAGCCGGCTTCCTGCAGCGCCGCCAGATCGCGCCGGATTGTACGCGTCGTGACATCCAGGTCGTCGGCAAGTGCGTCGATGGTGACGCCGTGGAGTGAGGATTCGAGCGCGTGGAGGACTTT
>DASTZI010000018.1:0-5130 GCA_035764385.1 Vicinamibacterales bacterium | reverse complement strand
GGCTGGACGAGTTGTCGCGCGATCGCGCGCGGCTCGATGCGATTTTGTTCGGCATGGTGGAGGGTGTCCTGGTGCTCGACGCGGCCGGGCGCATTCAGTTGGCCAACCGGGCAGCCCAGAGCATGCTGCGAATGGACACCTCGTCGATCGGGCGGCCGTACGTCGAGGTGATTCGTCATCCCGACATTGCTGCGCAGCTTGGAACCGCACTGCGGGGTCAAGAAGCAGACAGCCGCGAGATCGCGTTGACCCGCGATCCGGGACGCACGTTCGTGGCGCGCGCGGCGCCCGTGTCGCGTGGCGGCGGCGGTGGCGCGGTAATTGTCCTGCACGAGATCACCGACCTGAGGCGCGCCGACCAAATTCGCCGCGACTTCGTGGCCAACGTCTCTCACGAGCTGCGCACGCCGCTCACCGCGATCCGTGGCTACGTCGAGGCCCTGCTAGACGACCGTTCAGATTCGGAAGACACGAACAAGTTCCTGGAGATCATCGCTCGACACAGTGAGCGCATGGAGCGGCTGGTCAGCGACCTGTTGCGCCTCGCGCGTCTCGATGCCAGGCAGGAAGCGCTCGATTTGGCGTCGTGTGATCTGCAGCAGTTATTTAACACCGTGATCGGTGATGTCGCGCAGACTGCCGAAGCCAAGCATCAGCAGATCACCACGGCGGTTGACGGCGCGGGAAGCCGGGTCACGGCAGACCCCGCGAAGTTGCATGATGTGTTGCGCAACCTCGTGGAAAATGCCGTCCACTACTCTCCTGCTCACGCCGCCATCCGTCTTGAAGCCACGCACCAGAATGGCACGGTGCGCATCTCAGTGTCCGACTCAGGGCCCGGAATTCCGCCGGAAGATCTGTCACGCGTCTTCGAGCGGTTTTATCGGGTGGACAAGTCGCGCGCGCGGCCGGGCGGAACAGGTCTCGGCCTGGCGATCGTGAAGCATCTCATCGAGCTGCACGGCGGCCAGGCTGTTGCCGAGAACCGGCCGGAAGGGGGCGCGCGTTTCGTCATCACGCTCCCCGACCAGTGAAACGGGTGCGAGGGGTGCGAAAGGTGCAATCGGTGCGAAAGGTGCAATCGGGGCGATTGGTGCGGCCACCAATTGCACCTGTTGCACCCGTCGCACCTTTCGCACCTTCCTACCTGTTCCCCCTCTCGAGATTCGGCGACGCCACGATCTCAATCGTGCGATCGACGCCACTGTCCGGGTGCTGGATGTTCACGTAGGCTTTGTTCGGATTGCGGAGGTCGAAATAGAGACCGGTGAACTCCGAGTCGACGGTGCCGTTGGAAGCCCAGCGCGCGATCCCTTCGCCGGAATCGTTGAGGTCCCCATCCTTGTTCAGATCGACGGCGAACCAGATGTCGTCGTCTGCGCCACCCGCACGGTCCTCGACGATGTAGATGTTCCCCTCGTGATCGATGGCGAGGTTGTCGGCGTTCCTGAACGCGCCACCGGCCGGAGCACCGGTCCCTAGATCCGTCGTCTGCGGAGCCGCGAACAGCTGAACGACAGTGGTCGACAGGTTGAGGTTGTATGTGCGGCTGGTGCCGTCACTGCCGGTCGTGTTGACGTCCGAGTCGGTCGTGTTGAAGTACAGCAGCTGGGTGCCGTCGGCAAGTGTCTGGATCTCGATGTCCTCAGGACGGTTGTAGCCCGTTGCCTTGACCGCGGCATTGTCAGCCGTGACCCGGCCGTCAATTGTCCCGTCGGGCAGCACGGCGGAGACGCCTGGAATCGAGCCGCCCGTTGCGTTGGTGATGGCCACCCAGGTCGCGGCGCCTGTAATCGCGGGGCCGTTGGTGTTTTCGTTCTGCCCGCCCGCACCGACACGCAGGACGAACGATTGCCCGGCGGCGAAGAACTCATCGCCAGTGGTCGCGTCCGGATTGGCAGACACGTACTTGTAGATGGAGCCGCCGTTCAGCTCGTCGATGAAATACAGCGTGTTGTGCTCGTCGAACGCCAGACCCTCGTGTGACACACGCGGGAGAATCGAACGCCATACGAAGTGGCCGCCGTACTGACCGGCGGTGATCGGGTTGGTCACTTCGAACAGCCGTCCTTTGACGCTCCCGGTGCCCCATGACTCTTCCGCCGTCAGATAGCCACCCCACGGCGTCCAGCGCGACGCGTCGCCGGAAACGAATCCCTGCGTGCCGGGCTGGACGATGGTGACGGTGCGCGTGTCGTAGTGCGGATCCTGCGTGTCGATACGCTGGACCCCGGCCGTGCCCGTCTCGAACGGCATGAACAAATAGCGTCCTGCGTCGGGTCCCGTCGCGTTGGACGTAATCATGTCAAAGCTGCCGGAATTCGAATTGATCACAAGGTTGTTCTGCGTTCGCCGGTCGGCAAGCGTCCGCTGACTCCACTTCGCGTTTGCAAGCGTAATGGGCGTCGCTTCTCCAGGGCCATCGACGGCCAGTGCCGTTGCGGAGCTGGTGAGCGGGGTGAAATCCGTGAATTTCGTACTTGCCGCAAACGCGGTGAATCCGGTCGTGACAGCCAGCGCAAGCGCCAGCGGAATTCGGGTCGATTTCATGTGCAGCCTCTCCGATCGTGGAAGGGGAAGAATCAACCGGAGCGTATGGACCGGCAATGACACGCCGATGGCGATGTCGTGACAGGCGCGAAAACAGATTGATCAGGGAATGTGACGGATGCTCCGCCCTGTGGCGCGGCCCGCGCCGAGAGAGCGACAACGCGACGCGCGACTACATCGTCGAAGTCAGGAACCGACGCATGACGATTGCCGTCGCCGGGCACGCGTGCGCGAACTCTGCGGACGCAAGAACGCTGGCGGGCACGTCGGCACGATCGACAACTTCGAACCTGAACTTCGGAAAAAACCGCTCGGCGGTGGTCGTCAGCAGATAGACCGCTGGGGCGAGGCGCCGCCGCGCCAGTTGAATCGCTGCGTCGGTTAAACCGCTGCCCACGCCGGCCCCACGGTATTCCGCGTCGACGACGAGCGATCGTAAGAGCGCACCCCCTTCGTACACCTCGAGCGCCGAACAGCCGACGATGCGGTTGCCTGCGCGCGCCACAAATGCAGTTTCGAAATGCGGCCGCAAGCCATCGAGCGGCAGGTGTTCGCGTTCGAGCAGCGCGGCGACGACGTCGTAATCCGAGGGCCGGGCTGGATCAATGGTGACGGTTGTCATCGCAGATCCTTTGCTGCCGCCGCCGCGCAGCAAGGCAGATCCTTCGCACGCGCGGCGGCCGGAACGCAGCACCCGGTCTGCTTTTCCAGGCGCTCCGCGTCCTTTCGAAGCACGTCAACGTGCGCGAGCACGTGGGTCGTGGCGTGCTCGATGGTGCCGACGATAGGATCCGCGGATTTCGACAGGCTGTAATACACCCAGAGGCCCTCGCGCCGCGTCGTCACCAGACCGACTCGGCGCAGGTATGCGAGATGACGAGACGCCTTCGCCTGCGGAATCTTCAACGCGTCGTGAATATTACAAACACACAGCTCCCCCGCCATCAGCAATCTCAGGATCCGAAGCCGTGTGGCGTCGGCAAGTGCCTTGAATAGTTCCTCGAGCTGATTCAACTGGCTCATATATTCGTCTTGACAAATATAGCGGCATCGATCCAACGTGGTCAAATATTCGCTAACACGAATATAGGAAGGAGGCGCGTATGTGCAGCTGTGGGTGTGGCGGCGGTTGCTGCGGCGACTGACGCATCACTGAAACGCCAACTCCCGGGGACGGCCGCTCCGGGAGTTGGGTTGTCATCGATTTGTGATGAGGCCGGGATAAGGTGACGGACGTGCAATCTGGCCACGCGTTCAATGTGTTGTTTCTCTGCACCGGCAACTCCGCGCGCAGCATCATGGCGGAGGTGCTGCTGAATCATCTCGGCAAGGGCCGGTTCCGTGCATTCAGCGCCGGAAGTCACCCGCGTGGATCCGTCCATCCCGGGGCGCTCGACACGATCACACGGAATCACCTCTCGGTGGATGGGTTGCGCAGCAAGAGCTGGGACGAATTTGCGGCTGTGGGTGCCCCACCTCTTGATTTCGTCTTCACGGTCTGCGATCGCGCCGCGAATGAAGTGTGTCCGTTGTGGCCCGGTCAGCCGATGACGGCGCACTGGGGCATCGAGGATCCGGCAGCCGTGGAGGGAACGGTCGAACAGCAATCGCGGGCATTCAATGCGGCGTTCCGTGCGCTTGACGCGCGTCTTCGTCTGTTTACGAGCCTGCCGCTCGAATCGCTCGACAGACTAGCGCTCCAGCGGCAGCTCGATTCGATCGGCTCGGTCTTGTCAGACGAGTCATTCGCCGCCCAGACTCTGCGTCACCAGTAGCTCTTGCACGACCACCTCGGCGCCGACAGTCGCAGGTGGCATTAACCATCGAAACAGCAGCGTTGCGACCGCGGCGCCAGCGCCCTGCCCGACCAGGAACCCTGGCACGTCGGCCGGCCGGATGCCGGAGAACGTGTCCGTGAACGCGCGCGCAATCGTAACGGCTGGGTTCGCGAATGATGTCGACGCGGTGAACCAGTAGGCCGCAACGATATAGGCGGCCACCGCGAACGGAAGCGTGGACGGCCGCCGACGTGAACAGCCCCAAATCACGGACAGCAGACCGAACGTCGCGACGAATTCGCTGAACACCTGTGAGCCCCCCGACCGCTGATGAGTCGACACCATCAAGAGCGGCTCGCCGAACATCGCATGCGCCACCACAACACCGAGCAGGGCGCCAACGACTTGCGCAGCGACATAGCCCGGCACAGTTCGCCAGAGCACACCGCCCTGTGACGCGTCTGCAATGGTGACCGCGGGGTTGAAGTGCGCGCCTGATACAGGGCCAAAGGTGAGAATGAGCGCCGCGAGCGCGGCGCCTGTGGCAAGTGTGTTAGCGAGGAGCGCGATGGCGACGTTGCCGCCCGCCAGTCGCTCCCCCATGATGCCCGATCCAACCACCGTGGCCAGGAGCAGGGCCGTCCCCACTCCTTCAGCCACCATGCGGCGGGCGAATGAACCCGCCACGCCTTGCTAGAAGTTGAAGCGCAGCGCGAACTGAACTTGACGAGGCGTTCCGAGACCAACCGTTCGACCGACGGTGCTGGTCAGACGTCCGAACGTCCCTGCCGCCGCGTTCGTG
>DASTZI010000017.1:0-29457 GCA_035764385.1 Vicinamibacterales bacterium | reverse complement strand
TTGTTCTTCACACGCGGCGCCGTCACGAGTTCGCCGCGGACCAGAAGCTCGATGTCTCCTGGCGTCGGCGTGGCGTACGGCAATTCACCGGTGAGCATCTGATACATGGTGACGCCAATTGAATAGACGTCGCTGGCGAAGACCGCCTTGCCATAAAACTGTTCGGGCGCCATGTACGGCGGGCTGCCGATGACGGTCGTTCCGTGCGCCGCGATTTCGAGGAAGCGCGAGGTGCCGAAGTCGGTGACCTTCAACATTCCGCTGTGCGACACGAGCATGTTGCCTGGCCGGAGGTCGCGGTGCAGCACGCCGACTTTGTGCGCATGGTCGATGGCATTGCACATCTGGCAGGTGAAGTCGAGCGCGCGTGTCACATCGAGCGCACCGTCACGATGGATGATCTGTTCCAGCGTCTCGCCTGGGACGTACTCCATGACGATGAAAAAGACGCCGTCCTGTTTTTCCGCGGTCAGAACGGTGACGATATTTGGGTGATTCATCGACGCGAGCAGCCGCGGTTCCTTCAGCATCTCGACGAAATCGAGGTTCTGCTTGTGCGGGACCTTGATGGCGACCTTCTTGTGAATCCAGGTGTCTTCGGCGAGGAAGACGCTGCCGAAACCGCCGCTGCCGAGAGACGAAATGATTCTGTACTTGCCGACCGTTTGACCCTTCAGGAACACGGACGGATTATAGCGGCGTGAACGCACGCTTCTATGCACCCGATGCGCATCGACCTGGAGACCTCATTACGCTGCCGAGCGATGAGGCCGAGCACCTCACACGCGTCTTGCGTTTGAAGGCCGGCGATGTTCTGCGGGTATTCAACGGACAGGGCCGTGAGTTCGATGCCACGGTGGAACAGACCGACAAGCAAACGGTGCGTGTGCGGCTTGGGAATTTCGCGACGGCGGCACCCGAACCGCGTGTGGCCATTACACTGGCCCAGGCGGTGCTCAAAGGCGACAAGATGGACGACGTGGTGCGCGACGCGACGATGATGGGCGCGACGGAGATTCAGCCGATGATCACGGCACGCACCGAGATGACGCGCGGATCACTGCTGCGCGGACGACGGCGCGAGCGGTGGGAACGAATCGCCGTCTCCTCGGCGAAGCAGTGCGGCCGAGCCACGGTGCCGCGCATCGGTGAGGCGATCGAGTTCGACGAGCTGATCGAGGCGATTGGCAAGATGCAGCTGCCGCTGCCGGGTCTGATGCTCGTCGAGCCGAATGCCGCGACGGATGCAACGCCAGCGTCAGAGCTGGATCTCTCCCCGCAGCGCGGCGCCACCGTGCTGATTGGACCTGAAGGCGGCTGGACGCCTGTGGAAGTCGAACGCGGCGCCTCGGTATGCCGACTGATCACGGTCGGCAGCCGCACCCTTCGTGCCGACGCCATGTGTGTCGTGGCGCTCTCGGCGTTTTTTACGATGTGGAGGGAGTTCTAACGTGGTGCGCGCAGCGTCGCTCATACTCGCCCTCGCGCTTGCGGGGCTCGACAGCGTAGCTATCGACACAGCTGCGCGCCAGCTGCCACGTCTGCACAGCCTGCTCGTCAGTCAGCACGGTCAGCTGACGTTCGAGCGCTACTACAACGGACGGCGCGTCGATCGGCCCGCCAACATCAAGTCGGCCTCGAAGAGTGTGATCGCCGCACTCATCGGCATCGCGATCGAACGGAAGCAGATTCCAGACGTGCGGACTCCGATCGTCACGTACTTTCCCGAGCTCGCCATGGATCCGGACCCTCGCAAGCGAGCGATCACGATCGAAGATCTGCTGACCATGCGTTCGGGGCTGGAAGGAACGAGCAACGTGAACTACGGCGCGTGGGTGAGGTCGCGCAACTGGGTGCAACACGCGCTTGCGCGTCCGATGTTTGCCGCGCCGGGCGTGGTGATGGAATACAGCACCGGCAACTCGCATCTGCTGTCCGCGATCCTGACGAAGGCCACGGGCATGAGCACGTGGCAATTCGCGAACGAGTCGTTGTTCAAGCCGGTCGGCTTCTCCGTGCCGCAATGGCCGGTGGATCCGCAAGGCATCTACTTCGGCGGCAACGACATGCTGATGACACCGCGGCAGATGGTCATGTTCGGGGAGCTGTATCTGCACCAAGGTCGATTGAACGGCCGGCAGATCGTGCCCGAGCGTTGGGTGGCGAAGTCCTGTGAAGGGCGCGCGCGCGAGTTCCGGCCCGGCGAGCGGACCGGACGCCGCATTCCCACCGACTTCGTCGATCCGATGCGCGACCGCAAGTACGGCTATTCGTGGTGGGTGCACGAGCTCGGAGGTCACGACACGTGCTTTGCGTGGGGCTACGGCGGCCAGTACATCTTCGTCGTGCCCGATCTCGACATGGTGATCGTGACCACCGCGTCGCCCGACGTCGGCGAGGAGCGGCGCGGGCACCGGCAGCAGGTCTTCGACATCCTGCTGCGCTACGTCGTGCAGCCGCGCTCGGCGACGCGATAAGGCGGATCTGAAGGTCCGCCTCTACACCGTCAAACGGAAGCACACCCATTCATCTTCCTGCGCACGCCATTCCACCGTCGAACCTTCGAAGGCGCGCAATACTTCTCGCTCTTCGTGATCCATGAATCCGCTCAGGATGAGATGACCGCCGGGAATTGCGAGCGACTCAAGACGCTCGGCAGACGCAATCAGCAGCGTGCCGGTGAGGTTCGCGGTGACGAGATCGAACTGACCAATCTTCGCGGAGCGGAAATCTCCGATTTCGAGCGCGATGCGCGATTCGTGATTCAGGGCGACGTTCGCCTCGGCCGCTGCGATCGCATCGGGGTCATCGTCTATGGCGAGCACGCCGCTCGCTCCAAGTCTCCGCGCAGCGATCGCGAGCACGCCTGACCCGGTACCGACATCGATCACGCTGCGGCCGCGAACATCGATTTCCTGCAACGCAGCCAGACACAGACGCGTCGTCGCGTGATGGCCTGTACCGAAACCCATCGATGGTTGGATGACGATCGTGGAGGGCCGGCCCTCCACGTTCCACGGAGGCGCGATCGTCAATGCGCCGACTGTAATCGCCCGAAGCGCCGCCTGCGAGCGTGCGGCCCAGTCCTCATCCGGCACGTCAATTGACTGCGCATCGAGGCCGCGAAACTCCGCGCGCAGTGCCGCTGCTGCACGGTCGCGGTCGTCAGTGGTGTGGAAGAAGAACCGGAAACCCTCTATCGCGGCGAGATTGAAGTCGATGAGGAACGCCTGGATCAGCTCGTCGTCATCGGCCTGCTGGATCTCCAGCGCCGGCCATGTGCGCATCTATCCAAAGATATCTTTGACGCGATCGAAGATGCCTCGATCTTCGTGCTCATCGCGCGGTGTGGGTTCGAACTTCTCCTTGGGGAGCGATTCTGCGAGCTGCTCGAGCACTTTCCGCTGGTCCTTCGTCAGTTTCCGCGGCGTGACGACCTTCACGGTCACGAGCAGATCGCCGCGGCCGCGACCAGCGACGACGTCGGGCATGCCTTTCCCGCGCAGCCGGAATGTCGCGCCGGTCTGTGTGCCCTCCGGGATCTTCAGCGTCTGCTCGCCCTCGAGGTTCGGAATGGTAATTTCGCCGCCGAGCGCGAGCGTCGTGTAGTTCAGCGGAATTTCGCAGAACAGATCGTTGCCGTCGCGATGGAAGAACGCGTGTTCCTGGACGTGAACCACCACGTAGAGATCGCCGGCTGGACCGCCGCCGCCGCCCGCTTCACCCTCGCCGCTGAGGCGCAGCCGCTGTCCGCTTGCGATGCCGGCGGGAATCTTCACGGTCAGCTTCCGGGTTTGCTGCACGCGTCCTGTTCCGCGGCACGTCGCGCATGGCGAGCTGATGATGGAACCCGTTCCACGGCACTGACCGCAGGTCCGCGCAACCGTGAAGAACCCCTGCTGATACCGCAGCTGACCACGGCCGTGACATTGCGGACACGTCGTCGGCTTCGACCCCGGCGCCGCTCCTGAGCCGTTGCAGGTCTCGCACGTCTCCTGTCTCGGAATTTGGATGGTGGTCTCGACACCACGCGCGGATTCATCGAAGGAGATCTCGAGGTCGTAACGCAGATCGGCGCCGCGCTGCGGTCCTCCGCGGCGGCGCTGACCGCCGAACATGTCGCCGATCCCGAAGATGTCGCCGAGGCCGCCGAGGATGTCCTCAAAGCCCGTGAAGACGGTCGGATCGAAGCCGCCGGTCGCGGCACCGCCAAGGCCCGCATGCCCGAAACGGTCGTACATGTGGCGCTTGTCGGTATCGGCGAGCACGGCATAGGCCTCCGCCGATTCCTTGAAGTTCTCTTCGGCGACCTTGTCGCCGGGATTGCGATCGGGATGGTATTTGAGTGCGAGCTTGCGATACGCGCTCTTGATCTCCTGGTCGGAGGCGGTGCGCGAAACGCCGAGCACCTCGTAATAGTCGCGTTTGCTCACGCCTTCGCTACCTTGACCATCGCCGGACGAAGCAGGCGATTACCGAGCATGTAGCCGCGCGCAAACTCCTCGATGACTTCGCCTTCACGATGATCGGGACTGCTTTCATGGACCACTGCCTGGTGGTAGCGCGGATCGAAGTCGGCACCCGTCGACTCGATTGCTTTCACGCCTCGCTTGCGCAGCAGTTCGAGCATCTGCTGATGAATCAGTTCAATACCTTTGCGGAAGCTCTCGACATCCTCGCCCGTCGGTGCCTTCAAGGCGCGTTCGAGATCGTCGATGATTGGCAACAGGCCGGTCAGCGCGCTTGCCGTCGCGGCGTCTGCCTGATCGCGCCTATCCCGATCGACACGTTTGCGATAGTTATCGAACTCCGCCGCGGTTCGCAGCAGTTGATCCTGCAACGTGTCCTTCTCCCGGCGGATCGCCTCGAGCTGCGATTCGCCGGCTTCCGGCTCGGGCTGCGGTTCCGTGGCCGCTCCCGCCGATTCCTGATCGTCCATCCGGTCGTCCTGCATGATTCTGATTAATTGCTGCGGAGCACGCGGGCGACAGCTTGTGTGACGCCGTCGACGACGCTGATCGCGCGCGAGTACTGCATCCGTGTCGGCCCGATGATGCCGACTGTTCTAATAGTGCTGCCGTCGGTCGCCGTCGACGCAATCAGGCTGAACGGCCGCAGGTCGGGTGACGCGTGTTCGTCGCCGATGACGACGGTCAACCCGGGTTCGTCGATGTAGTGATTCAGCAACCGCAGCATCCGCTCCTTTTCTTCCATCATCCGAAGCAGGGAACGGAGGGTCGGCAGCGCCACGCCGTCAGGTGCTGCGGAGTCGAGCAGCGAGGCGGCGCCTTCGACGTGAAACGCGTTCTGGTGCGGCAGCTCCTCGAGCGTGACGCGAGCAAGTCGAAGGGCTCGCGCCATGAGCTCGTCGTAGAGCGTTCGCTCCTGCGCGAGGCGCGCGAGCACTGCTTCACGAACGTCGAAGAGCGAGAGGCCGGCAAATTCCGTATTCAGATAGTTGGCCGCCCGCACGAGGTCGTCAGGGCGGATCGTTTCAGCTGCGTCGACCACCTTCTGCGTGACCTGGTTGCCGCGCGAGACGACGACGACGAGCACGCGGCTTCCTTCGAGCGGCACGAATTCGATCCGTTGGAGGACGGCCGGATCGGTGCTGCCGATGGCGAAGCCGACGTGCCTGGAAGCACGCGACACCATGAGCGACACGCTGACGAGCAGATCGTCCATCAATGGCGAACGTTCCGCGCGCTGACGGAGTTCGTGCTCGACCCCCGCAGCCGGAGGCGCAGGCTTTCGGGCCTCGAGCAGCAGATCGACGAACACGCGATACGCGCGGTCGGTCGGCACTCGTCCGGCAGAGGTATGAGGCTGCTGGACGTAGCCCTCAGCTTCGAGACGTACGAACAGATTGCGGATCGTCGCCGACGAGACACCAAGCCCGCTGTGTCGAGCAAGCGTCTGCGACGAGATCGGCTCACCGGTGGCGATGTGCTCACGTACAAGCGCAGCCAGCAGCCGTCGCGATCGTTCGGGGAGTTCGTGCGAACCCATTGCCAGGTCAGTTGCTCAAAAAATTATAGCGTCACGTAGCGTCCGGCTTTACCCGGACCGTCGCTTTTACCGGTGAAGTTCGCAGTACTCGGTGGGCTCGGTTCCGGCCACGAACGATTCGTTGATGGTGTTTGGACACCCGGGGACGGCGAGCTTACCGGTGTTGCGGTCAATTTGAGCAAATGTGATCCCTTCTGGTACCTCGAACTCATCGCTCACCTCGCCGGCTGTGGCGCTCTTCATGAACTGCGTCCAGATGGGGAGCGCCGCCTGGCTGCCGCTCAGCGACACGGGTTGATTGTCGTCAAAGCCAACCCAGACGACTGTCAATAAATGCGGCGTAAAGCCGACGAACCATGCGTCGCGCAGGTCGTTGGTCGTCCCACTCTTCCCGGCCGCGTTGAGCGTGAAGCCTGCGGCGCGGGCGCCGGCGCCGGTCCCCTCGTTCAGCACGCTTCGCATCATGTTCGTGACCAGGTAGGTGGTGTCCGGGCGGGCCACGTGGCGGAGCGGGAGAGTCTTCGCCGTCAGGCGCCGCTCACCAGCGTCGATCGCATCGATCGATTTGAGCGGATGCACCTCGCCGGCATTGGTAAACACGGTGTACGCCTCCGCGACCTCCAACGGCGTCAGCTCGAACACGCCGAGCGTAATGGCTGGATAGCCTTGCGGCGGGGTCCCGACGCCGACGCGCTTCCAGACCTCTGCCACTTTGTCGAACCCGATGGTCGCGCCGACGTGAATGGTGCCGAGGTTGCGTGACATGGCAAGGGCACGCCGCCACGTGATTTCACCGTCGTAGTCGTCGTAGTTCTTCGGTTCCCACGTCTGGTTGTCGAACGTGAAGACTTCAGGCGCATCGTTGGTCAGCGAGGCGGGTGTCAGGTCTGTCCGGCCCTCTTCGGCCCCGTGCTCGAACGCCGCGAGATATACAAACGGTTTGAAGACGGAACCCGGCTGCCTGCGCGCCGTCGTCGCGCGGTTGTACTGGGATTGGTTGTACGAACGTCCGCCAACCATCGCGAGAATTTCGCCCGTCTGTGGATCGACGGCGACGAGCGCTGCCTGCGCGCGACCTTTTCGCTTTCGCCGCGCGAGCATCTCGTCCACGTGCGCCAGGCCGTCGCGCACGGCATCGAGCGCGAGCCGCTGAAGATTGATATCGAGGGTCGTATGGACGCTCACCGCGTTTGCCTGAGCTGTCAGCCCGGGGAATTGCTCGGCGATTTGCTGGCCAACCATGTCGACGAAATAGGGCGCCTCGTTGTCGACGCCGCGCGGCGCAACCTGGAGCGGCTCCCGGATGGCACGCTCAGCGACTTCGGCGGTGATGTATTCCTCGTCCGCCATCGTGCGCAGGACGACGTTTCGGCGCTCGACGGCATTCTTGGGATTGATGAACGGAGAGTGAAGCCCCGGATTCTGAATAACGCCGGCGATGAGCGCGGCTTCACCCACCGTCACATTCGCCACATCCTTGCCAAAGAACAGACGCGCGGCCTCTGCAACGCCGTGAATCGCGAATGAGCCCCGCTGGCCCAAATACACGTCATTCAAATAGAGCGCGAGGATCTCGTCCTTCGAAGCGCGACGCTCGAGGACGAGCGACATGAACGCCTCCTGGAGCTTGCGCCGGTAGGAACGGGTGCCGCTTGACAGCTCATTGTTGAACTCGTCGGTGAGGAAGAACATCCGCGCGAGCTGCTGCGTGATCGTGCTGCCACCGACCGGGTACCTGTTGCTGCCGAACGCGTTCACCAGGATCGAGCGCAGCACGCTGAACGGATTGACGCCCGGATGCGAGTAATAGCTCTGGTCTTCGATCGCGAGCACCGCGTCCTGCATCCGTTTGGGGATGACAGTCAGCGACACACGCCGCCGTTTTTCGCGTGCGCCGTCGGCCATCAGTGCGGTCAACAGCGGCGCGTCGAGCGTGACGGCCTCGGCTCGGACTGGTTTGCCGGCTGCGTTGATGACTTCGAGGGCCGTGATGCCACGTGGCGGCGCTGGCGGCGTTCCGCCTGCGCGGCGGACGGCCGGCGCTGCAGGGAACGCGGCACGAATCGTTTTGCCGCTGTACGTCCCGGATCGCGGCGAGATGAACACGGCGTTCCGCACGATCGCGAATTCGCCCGGGGCCTGAACGGCAGGACGCTGCGCGTAACCGAGATCGTTGAGGCGGGCGACCAGGTCGACCACGCTCAGCGTCTCACCGCGCCGGACTTCGAGCGGCCGCGCGTACACCCGCGGCAGTGAGCGCTCGCGCTCGCCGTGCAGTCGTGCGTCGATGATCCCTGAAAAAGAAATATAGAAGTACGAGAGCACGGCCCCGACGATGAGCGAGGCCAGCGCACAGCCGAGCAGGAAGTACCTGACGGCGGCGGGATGGCGTGAGATCCACGTTCGGCCGCGCACCTGATGGTGCGTCACTTGGCTCACGGTGTGATCACCCAGTGAATCCCTATATCGGTCGTCAGCTCTTCAAGCAGTCGATCGACGAACGGGGGCCCGTATTTGTTGAGAAACGACAGGAAGCCAACGCTTCGTTCCTGTGGCTCTCCTCCGGGGAACGCCTGAGCCTGCGCATGGTGAAACTGGCGTCGAAGGGTTTCGTCCTTCCGCTTGGCGGCCTGGATGATCTTGGTGTTGAGCTTCTTGAGGTCGTCCTGCATCCGGCTGAATGCCGAGCGTGCGGCTCCCTCCAGCGTCGGGTCGATGTGGGAGACACTCGTGGCGAGCTGGTCCATCCGATCCTGCAGGAGGTGATTGACGTCCTGCATCGCAGCCTCGACATCCGGCGGCAGCTGCGCGGCAAGGAGCTGGTTCAGCAGAGACTCGTCCTGCGCTTGTAACTGTTCGACGGAGATGTCGTGCCGCGTCAGGAACCGGACGGCATTGGAGTCGAGCAACGTCGCGGTTGCACGCTGATACATCAGCGGCATCGGCACGTCGAAGTTATCGTAGACGCCCCGGAGCTGGCCGAGATAGGCGAGCTCGTTCGGGCCCGCCACGTAGCAGACGGTCGGAAAAAGCGTGTCCTGAACGATGGGACGCAGCAGCACGTTGGGGCTGAAGTCTGCCGGCGTGCGGCGAACATGCTGAAGGAGCGCGTCCTTCGCAACAATCGACTCACCGACCTGAAATGCGTCACCCTGGATGCGCACCGCCTGACGTCCGCCGTTGAGATGAAACAACGCCACCGTCTCAGGCTGAGGCGTGACCTGTGCGGTGTAGCCGTGCGCTTCCAGCGCTGCGCCGGCCTCCGCGGCAAGACGCGCGGTCTTGCCGGCCCGTTCGATCTCACGCGCGAACACCGGTGCGGCAAACGGTTTCGCCGCCGGATCCGACGAATCGAATACCACCAGGCCACGCGCACCGAGCAGCGATTCGAGCCAGCGTCCAAAGGCGTCGACCATCCCCGCACCGGGGACGTACGCCGCGCGGATGGATGCAAGCAGGGACTCTGTGAAATCCGTTTGCGGCAGGGCAGCTGTCAATTCGTGGATCGCCGCATCGATCGTCCCGTCCAGCCGCAGGCGAGCGACCGGCTCAACGTGGGCGCCAGGAGGATCGCCCGCGGCAACCGTGCGACGCGATAGCGACGCGTCGAGCACACCGCACGATTTCACTTCGTCCCAGTCGTGGTCCTCTGCATCGATCCAGAACACGGCGACAGCCGGCACGCCGTGTTCGGCCTTCACGCGGTCGGCGAGCTGGACCGCGGTCAACGCCTTCAGGAGCGTGAACAGCGGGCCGCCGAACAGTCCCGCCTGCTGGCCGGTGACGACAGCGACCGTTTCGGAGCTACGCAGCCATGCCGTCGCAACGGTGGCTTCGGCCGGTGCGCCGCGATGCTGCTGTTGCGCGGCTATGATGTCGGCGATCGCATGGCGCTCGCGCGGGTATGAGCGGGTTCGGGCGATCGCCTCACGCCACGCGAGCGGATCGCGTGGATCGCCGGCGAAAAACGGCGCGACCCTAGCGTGATCGAACGCATAATCGACGACCAGTGGCTTGATCCACGGCAGGCGACGGATATCGACGGGAATGCGTGACGTGGTGGCGACGCCGGGCACTGAGCCGTACTGTCGCAGAAAGGTGCGAACGGTGCAATGGGTGCGAGAGGTGCGAACGGTGCAGAAGCGTGCGATCAATGCGAGGCGCGAACCACTCAACGCCGCACAGCGCGCACCGATTGCACCAGTTGCACCGCTCGCACCGTTCGCACCAACCGGTTATGTATAATTATCCACCCTCCGTCATAATCATGCACAGCAGATGAACGCGACCCTCGCACTGGAAGACGGCACGTGGTACCGCGGCGTCTCGGCCGGCGCACCCGGCGAAACGAGCGGCGAGGTCGTGTTCAACACGAGCATGACCGGCTATCAGGAAGTGCTCACCGATCCGTCGTATGCCGGACAAATCGTGACGATGACGGCGCCGCTCATCGGCAATTACGGCACGGCTTCTGGAGACGCCGAGTCGCAGACGCCACGTGTCGCAGGTTTCATCGTCCGGGAAGCCTCGCCGGTTGCCAGCAACTGGCGCGCGGATTCTTCCCTGCGCGACTATCTCGTCCGCCACAATATTGTCGCCATTGCCGACATCGACACACGCGCCCTGACGCGCGTGCTCCGTTCAGCGGGCGTGATGCGCGGCGTGATCGCAACGGGGCCAGTTGACCCTGACGAGCTCGTCAGCAAGGCACGAGCCATTCCGAAGATGGAGGGATCCGATCTGGTGCGCGGCGTCACGTGCGAGGCGCCGTTCGATTGGCGCGATGTGGCGGTCACGGCCGGCGAGGCGGACCATCGCGAGTTCGGCATCACGCCACAGCGACGCTCGTCCAGACGGCTGCGCGTCGCGGCCTACGACTTCGGGATCAAGTGGAACATTCTTCGCCGCCTGGACGCCTACGGCTGTGATGTGCGTGTGTTTCCCGCCACCGCCCCGGCGAGTGACCTGCTCGCGGCCGAGCCTGATGGGATCTTCCTCAGCAACGGGCCGGGGGATCCGGCTGCGCTACCCTATGCGATCGCCAACGCACGCGATCTGGTGAAAGCGGATATTCCGACCTTCGGCATCTGTCTCGGCCATCAGATTCTCGGGCTTGCGGTTGGAGGTCAGACATTCAAACTGAAGTTTGGTCACCGTGGCGCCAACCACCCGGTGAAGGAGCTCGATTCGGGCAAGGTCGAGATCACATCGCAGAACCATGGCTTCGCCGTTGATCCCGATTCGCTGCCCGGGGACATCAAGGTCACGCACTTGAACCTGTACGACGGCACCGTTGAAGGGTTTTGCCACACCCGCAAATCGGTGTTCTCGGTGCAGTACCATCCCGAGGCCTCGCCGGGCCCGCACGACGCAGACTATTTGTTTCTGAAGTTCCTCGACGCGATGGAAAAGCGCTGACCGGAACGAATGCCTAAACGTACCGACCTCAAACGGATTCTCGTGATCGGTTCAGGACCGATCGTGATTGGGCAGGCCTGCGAGTTCGATTATTCGGGCACCCAGGCATGCAAGGCGCTTCGGTCCGAGGGTCTCGAAGTCATTCTCGTCAACAGCAACCCGGCGACGATCATGACCGATCCGGAAATGGCCGACCGTACCTATGTCGAGCCGCTGACACCGGATTTGGTTGCCGCCATCATCGAGAAAGAACGGCCGGACGCGGTGCTGCCAACGGTCGGCGGCCAGACCGCCCTCAATCTCGCCGTTGCGCTGGCGGAGCGCGGCGTTCTGGAGAAGTACAACGTCAAGCTGATCGGCGCGCAGATCGACGCCATCAAGGTTGCTGAAGATCGCCTGCTGTTCCGCAACGCGATGGGAGAGATCGGTGTCGAGGTGCCGCGCAGCGGCGTCGCTAAATCGCTGGAAGAGGCGACGACGATCGTCGAAGACACCGGATTCCCCGCGATCATCCGGCCATCGTTCACGATGGGTGGCGTCGGCGGCGGCATCGCCTACAACGTCGAGGAGTTCCGCGAGCTCGCGGCGCGCGGCCTCGAATTTTCACCCGTTCACGAAATCCTGGTCGAGGAATCGGTCATCGGCTGGAAGGAATTCGAGCTCGAGGTGATGCGCGACGTCGCCGACAACTTCGTCGTCATCTGTTCGATCGAAAACGTGGATGCGATGGGGGTGCACACGGGCGACAGCATCACCGTCGCCCCGGCGCTCACCCTGACGGACAAAGAGTATCAGCGGATGCGCGACATGGCGCGACGCATCATCCGTCGCGTCGGCGTCGAGACAGGCGGCTCCAACATTCAGTTCGCGGTGAATCCGCAGGACGGACGCATCGTGGCGATCGAGATGAATCCTCGCGTCTCACGCTCGTCTGCGCTCGCGTCGAAAGCCACCGGATTCCCGATTGCAAAGATCGCGGCGAAGCTGGCGCTCGGTTATCACCTGGACGAGATCCCCAACGACATCACCCGCCTGACGCCGGCGTCGTTCGAGCCGACGATCGATTACATCGTGGTGAAGTTCCCGCGCTGGAACTTCGAGAAGGTCCCGCAGGCCGATCGCACGCTGACGACGCAGATGAAGTCGGTGGGCGAGGCGATGGCGATCGGGCGGACCTTCAAGGAGGCCTTTCTCAAGGCTGTCCGCTCGCTCGAACTCGGCAAGCTCGGCCGGTTGTTTCCGGACAACCTGGAAGATGCTGTGGACGGTGACGAGGACGAATCCGCGCTGCGCAAGCGGCTGGTCGTGCCAAGCGATCGTCGCATCTGGGCAATCTTCCGCGCTCTTCGCCGCGGGTGGAGCATCGACACCATCCACGAGCTGACCAGGATCGACCGCTGGTTTCTGCAGCAGTTCGCCGACATCGTGGCGCTCCGCGACATGGCGGCGCTCGGAGAATTCCGCGAAATGTCGACCGACCTTCTGCGGACCCTCAAACGAAACGGTTTCAGCGACGAAGACATCGCGGGCGTGTACGGCCTCGACGAAGCGGCAGTTCGCCAGCGGCGGCAGGACGAAGGAATCGTTCCCGCCTACAAGCGCATCGATACTTGCGCTGCGGAGTTCGAATCGTTCACGCCCTACATGTACGGGACCTTCGAAGAGGTCTGCGAGGCCGACCCGACGCCCACCCGGAAAGTGATCATCCTTGGCAGCGGGCCGAACCGGATCGGCCAGGGCATCGAATTCGACTATTGCTGCTGCCACGCGGTATTTGGATTTCGCGACGAGGGATTCGAAACCGTCATGGTGAACTGCAATCCGGAGACGGTTTCGACCGACTATGACACGTCAGACCGCTTGTACTTCGAGCCGCTCACCTTTGAAGACGTCATGGGGATCGTCGACCGCGAGCAGAGCGCCGGCGCCGACGTGTCGTGCGTCGTCCAGTTTGGTGGTCAGACGCCGTTGAAGCTGGCGTTGGCGCTTCAGGAAGCGGGTGTGAAGATCCTTGGCACGACGCCGGATTCGATCGATCTCGCCGAGGACCGGCAACGCTTCTCGCAGTTGCTGTGGGATCTGGGCGTGCCGCAGCCTGCCAGCGGCACCGCGATTTCCCGCCAGGAGGCGCGTGAGGTCGCCGAGCGAATCGGCTATCCCGTTGTCGTGCGTCCATCGTATGTGCTCGGTGGCCGAGGGATGGCGATTGTGTTCGACTCCGGTGCACTCGATCGCTACATGACGGGCGCCGTTGACGTATCGCACGACCGGCCTGTGCTCATCGATCGGTTTCTCGAGGACGCGTTTGAATTCGACGTCGATGCGGTAGCCGATGCGAGCGGTGCAGTGGTTATCGGCGGAATCATGGAGCACATTGAAGAGGCAGGCATTCATTCCGGCGATAGCTCCTGCGTGGTTCCACCCTTCATGGTCGCGGAGCGGCACCTCGGCACCATTCGCGAATACACGCGGCGCATCGCTCGTGCCCTGAAAGTTGTCGGGCTGATGAATGTGCAGTACGCGATCAAGGACGATACGGTGTACGTCCTGGAGGTGAATCCGCGATCGTCTCGAACCGTTCCGTACATTTCGAAGGCGACGGGCGTGCCGATGGCGCGCATCGCCGCGCGTGTGGCGTCGGGTCGCACGCTGGCAGAGGTTGGCGTCGTCAACGATCTCGAGGCGGCGGGCGTGTTCGTCAAGAGTCCGGTGTTCCCGTTCGTGCGGTTCCCTGGCGTCGATACCATCCTTGGGCCCGAGATGAAATCCACGGGCGAGGTGATGGGTGGCGCGGACAACTTCGGCGCGGCTTTTGGCAAGGCGATGATGGGCGCGGGACAGCAGTTGCCGAAGGACGGATGCGTATTCATCAGCGTCAACAACAGCGACAAGCCTACGGTCGTCCCCATCGCGCGCGATCTGGCCGCCCTCGGCTTTTCCATCACCGCCAGTCGAGGTACGGCTGCCTTCCTGCGTGCGCACGGCATCGACGCTGAAGTCGTTTACAAAGTCAACGAAGGTCGCCCCAACATCGCCGACCAGATCGTCAACGGCAAGATCGACCTCGTTATCAACACCCCGCTGGGCCGCGAGTCGTTTTTCGACGACCGCGCTGTTCGCCGCGCGGCGACGATGGCACAGGTCCCGTGCATCACGACGCTGACCGGCGCCTCAGCTGCGGTTAGCGCCATCAAGGCGCTCCGATCGCAGACGCTCACCGTACGCTCGCTTCAGGATTACTATGCGGGGGTGGAAGCCGGGGCCTGATCTCCATGAAGCACGACCAGGTCCGCCTCGAGGCGGACGCCACGGAGCACAGGAAGAGCGGCAAAGCGCGCTTCGTGACCTTCGTGCTCGCCGCTGTGGCGGCCTTCGTCGTTTCGGCCTTCGTGGGACAGGCGCAGACATTCCGCGGCAGCGTCACCACCGTTGAAATACCTGTCACGGTCACCGACACCAGTAA
Organism: Vicinamibacterales bacterium; assembly: GCA_035764385.1. Classification (GTDB taxonomy): domain Bacteria; phylum Acidobacteriota; class Vicinamibacteria; order Vicinamibacterales; family UBA2999; genus Gp6-AA40. Next base: position 14,567 of record DASTZI010000017.1, on the reverse strand, counting down.
CCGCCTGATTACCGGCCTTACGAGGGATGACTTCGAAGTATTCGAAGACGGCGATCCGGAGCCGATTACGCAGTTTTCGGACAAGCGAACGTCCGTCAGCGTCGGAGTACTCCTCGACATCAGCGACAGCATGCGCGGACAGCCGATCGTCGATGCGCGCGGCGCGGTCGATCGTTTCATGGGCGACCTGCTCGAGGATGATGACGAAGCGTTTGTCGGTGCGTTCAATCACCTACCGCGCATTCTAGTGCCGTGGACCGCGCCGCCCGCGCGGCTTGCCGGCCGTCTGGATAGCGAACGGCCCACCGGGGGAACGGCTATATACGACGCGATCGCCGCATCGGTGTCGATGTTCGGGCGCCGCCAGCGCACGCGTGCCGCGATGATCGTGATTTCCGATGGTGCCGACACAGCGAGCGACCTCTCCCTGCCGCAAACGCGCGAGCTACTGCGCCGCAGCGACGCGTTCGTGTACGCGATCGCGATCGATTCGGCGACGGAGCAGCGGGTGAGCACGCGTGTGAACCCGGAGGCACTGCGCGAAATCACCGGCCCGAGCGGCGGCTACACGGAAGTGGTGCGAACGTCAGCGGACCTTGGGCCCGCCACGCAGCGAATCGCGGAAGAGCTCAATGCGCAGTACACGCTTGCCTACGCGACCATGCGTCCGCAGGACGGAAGCTGGCGGACCATCCGCGTACGGGTGCGCAATCGCGACTACATCGCGCGAGCGCGGCGGGGATATTTCGCCACTCCCGAGCACTAGCCAGCCTCTCGGCCGGAACCCGAGATCCGGATTTCATCCCCGAGACTGCCGACTTCAGCCGGACCATTCCTGACGGGGAGAGCATCGTGCACCCCAGTGCGACGCGATATCCGACCGATTCGGTCTTGACGGACTGAAACGGTCGGGTATAAAGTCCGAGCGTGACTCTGAGACTCAATCTCATCTCTGTTGTTGCTCTCGTCCTGCTCGTCCCTGCTGCGGCGTCCGCCCAGACCGCGGTCCTCCGCGGCCGCGTTGTTGATCCGATGCGAGCCGCTGTTGCTGCCGCCCGAGTGATCGCGGTCGCAGCGCCCGGCGGCTCCGTGATGACTTCCGTCTCGGATGCCGAGGGACGATTCGAGCTCCACCTCGAGCCTGGCGCATATCTCCTTACGATCAGCTCACCGGGGTTCTCGGAAGAGTCACGTCACATTACGGTTCCACCGTCGGGGGCAGCACCCGTTGAATTTGTGCTGCAGATAGCTGGCTTCACGCAATCGGTTGAGGTGAACGGCGAAGCGGCGGGAAATACGCCCACCGTCAGTACGAGCACGAAGACGCCGACACCGCTCCGCGACGTACCGCAGGCAGTCACGGTCGTCCCGAGAGCGCTGATTCGCGATCAGCTCATGTCGAGCGTCGCGGATACGGTCAACTACATCCCGGGCATCACCACGCACCAGGGCGAGAACAATCGCGACCAGATCGTCGTTCGCGGCAACAGTTCCTCGGCCGACTTCTACGTCAACGGGGTCCGCGACGACGTGCAGTACTACCGTGACCTTTACAACGTCGAGCGCATCGAGGCGTTGAAAGGACCCAACGGGATGGTGTTCGGTCGTGGCGGTGGTGGAGGCGTCATCAATCGGGTCACCAAGCAAGCCGGCTTCCTGCGGAGCGGGGAGACGATGCTGCAGGCAGGCTCGTATGGCAACCGCCGTTTCAGCGCCGATGTGAATCAGCCATTGACGTCGTCGCTGGCGCTGCGCGTCAACGGCGTGTTTGAGGACTCAGACAGCTTTCGCCGCAGCGTTGGGCTGCAGCGATACGGGATTGCGCCGAGCGTGACGTTTGTGGCCACCCCTCGAACCATGCTGACGATCGATTACGAACATTTCCACGATCAGCGTGTCGCGGACCGTGGCATCAGCTCGTTCGGGGGGCGACCGGTCGACGTCCCGCGGTCAACCTTCTTCGGCAATCCTGCCGACAGCCAGGTGCGCGCGGATGTGGACCTGGCGGCGGCGAGCATCGAGCACGAGGCGCGTGGCTTTACGATTCGCAACCGCACGGTCGTCGGCAGCTACGATCGCGGGTATCAGAACTATGTGCCGGGCGCGGTCACGGATGACCGGAGCCGCGTCGCGTTGACCGCCTACAACAACGCGACGGCGCGATTGAACACCTTCAACCAGACCGACGTCACACGCGCCATCCGAACTGGTCGCGTGCGGCACATGCTGCTCTTCGGTGGGGAGATCGGCCGTCAACGCAACCAGAACGTCCGGAACACCGGATATTTCGAGAATGCGTCCACGACGGTGATGGTGCCGCTCTCCGAGCCATCGACGGCATTGCCGGTCACCTATCGGCAGAGTGCCACCGACGCGAACAACCGCGTCCGCACGTACGTCGGCGCGGTGTATCTCCAGGATCAAGCGGAACTTTCGCGCTTCGTGCAGGTCATCGGCGGCGTGCGGTTCGATCGTTTCGATCTTCAGTTCCACAACAACCGCACTGGCGAGGCGCTACGCCGTATTGATCATCTCGCGTCGCCGCGCGCTGGCGTGGTGCTGAAGCCGATTGCCAGCGCCTCGATTTACAGCAGCTTCACCCGTTCATACCTGCCGAGCTCCGGAGATCAGTTCGCATCCCTGACTGTTATCACGCAACAGATGAAGCCCGAACAGTTCACCAACTACGAGGTCGGCGCGAAGTGGGATGCGACCTCAGAGCTTTCCCTGACGACGGCGTTGTATCGCCTCGATCGGACGAACACCCGCGCGACCGATCCCAACGACCCGACCCGCATCGTTCAGACAGGGAGCCAGCGAACCGACGGATATGAGTTCGGCATCAATGGAACTATCACGCACGCGTGGAAGATGACTGGTGGCTATGCGCATCAGCACGCGTTCGTGACGAGCGCGACGACCGCGGCTCGGGCCGGCGCGCAGGTCGCGCAGGTGCCGCGCCACACGTTCTCGCTGTGGAACAACTATCAGCTGCTGCCGCGCGTCGGTGCCGGACTAGGCATCATTCGTCGAACGGACATGTTTGCGGCGATCGACGACGCCGTCGTGTTACCCGCGTACACGCGCGCCGATGCGGCGGCCTTTTTCTCCCTCAGCGAGCGAACGCGCCTGCAGGTGAACGTCGAAAATCTCTTTGACCGGAGCTATTTCGCCAACGCCGACAGCAATACGAACATTTCGCCAGGCTCGCCGCGGGCCGTTCGCGTCGCCTTGAGTGCAGGTTTTTAAACCGTAGTCTCTGGGCCAGTACGCGAAAACTGCGCGATTCGGGCGCAGACGATCCACGGCCCCGCGAGAAACCCGCTAATCGGGCCGCACTCGTGTTTGCAGGGTCCCGTACGTGGGCCCAGCGGCACTCCTTCCTGCACTCGCGCTGACCGCCGGCGCAGCCATCGGCATCGTCGTCGAGGCCCCTTGGCGCAGTCTGCTATCGCTGCTCGTGCCTCTCCTCGTCGTGGCCTCAGTGGCCTGGTACCGCCGGCATCTTCACGTGACGTGGGCCACAGTCGTGGCCGCTTTTGCGTGCTGCGGATGTGTTCTGGGATCGCACGCGCGGCAGGAAAGCATTGAGACGCCCCTTCGCTTGGTGCTCGATCGCGAGCTACACGGGTTTCGCGTCGGCGCCGCGGAGCTTCCGGAGAACAACCGTCCCATCCCAACGCGTCTGCTGCTGACCGAAGATGCCTCGGTCGAAGGCAACTTCGCGACGCTACGAGCGCGCATCCTTGCACTCCGGCCAAACGACGTATGGGTAGCCGCGGAGGGCGGTGCGGTGCTCAGCGTCAGCGGCAGCGCCAGCCAGACGCAGTTCACGCAGTGGCGTCGTGGTCGGACGCTCGAGGCGCCAGTGATTTTCCGGCGTCCCGCGCGCTTTCTGAATGACGGCGTTCCGGATTTCGAACGCGATGCCGCGCTCGATGGAATTTCGCTCCTCGGAACAATCAAGAGTGCATTGCTGGTGGACGTGTATCAGCGGGCAACCGCAATCGACGAACTCGCGGCTGACTCTCGGGCGTACGTGCGCCATGTCGTGGCGGATCGCGTTGGCCCGTACAGCGCGCTTTCGGCGGCGATCGTCGACGCGGTGTTGATCGGCGATCGGACCGGCCTTCCCGATGACATCCGTTCCCGTCTGCAGATCGCCGGCACGTACCATGTCGTGGCGATTTCAGGGGGCAACATCGCCATTCTCGCGGCGGTGATGGTCGTTGCGTTCGTGCCCTTTGGGATTGCCGGGCGCCCGGTCGCCGCACTGACGCTCGTCGGCCTCGTCGCCTACGCCCTCGTCGTGACATCGGGACCATCCGTCTGGCGCGCCACGTTGGTCGCCGTGGTCTATTTGCTTGCACGATTGTTCGATCACCGGGCCGCGCCCTGGCAGGCGTGCGCGGTTGCCGGCGCGTTGCTTGCGGTTGGAGAGCCGCTCGACGTACGGAATGCAGGGTTCCTGTTGACGTTCGGTGCGACTGCCGCCCTTCTCGTGGCTGTCGGCCGTGAATCGATCCGCGCCGACAACGGCATGGGCGTGAAGGGACGGCAATGGGCAGCGTGGCTCGGCGGGTCGATCCGCGCGTCGATGGCAGTGGAGATCGTGCTGCTGCCAGTGATGGCTGAGACGTTCTCGCGGGTGACAGCTGCGGGGCTCGTCCTGAACATCGTCGCCGTTCCCGCGATGGCTCTGGTTCAAATCGCCGGGCTTGTCGTCGTGCTTGCGCCAATCGAATCGCTCAGTGCGGCGGCTGGATGGGTAGCGCATCTTGGCGCAATGGCGATTCTGGACAGCGCGCGTCTGGTCGACATCGCACCGTGGCTGTCGACTCGTGTTCCATCACCATCCGCGAGCATCGTTGCGATCTATTACGCAGGTCTGGCTGTGGCGCTGTGGTCCGCAACGCGACGCACGAGAGTCGCCGGTGTCATCGCTCTCGTCGCCTGCGGCATCGTCATCGTCACCGGTTCCCCTGCGCGTCAGGATCTTGGAGGTCTCCGCCTGACGATGTTCGACGTAGGGCAGGGCGACGCGTTGATGTTGCAGGTCGGCGAGCCGAATGGACCTGACGCCGACCGCAAACGCACAGGCTCGCGCGCGCTGATGGTCGATACCGGCGGAAGTCCCTTCGGCAGCGGCTTCGACATCGGTTCACGCGTCCTCGCGCCGGCGCTGTGGGCGCGCGGCGTCTCGGCGATCGACACGCTTCTGCTGACTCACGGCGATCCCGATCACATTGGCGGGGCGTTGCCACTGATCGATGACTTCAGCCCACGTCATCTCTGGGAGGGCGTGCCGGTTCCGCGCGCGAGCTCGCTGCAGGCGGTCCTCGCACGCGCCTCCGCATCCGGTGCCGCGATCGAGCAGCGACGAAGCGGCGAAGAGCTTCGTCTCGGCGACGCCCGCGTGATCGTGCTCCATCCGCCACCACCTGACTGGCAGCGCCAGCGCGTCCGCAACGATGACTCGGTCGTTCTCGAGATCGTCTACGGCGACGTTGCGCTGCTGCTGACGGGCGACATCGGCGAGGACGTCGAGCGCGCGATTGTCCCGCAACTGGTGCCGGCAAGGTTCCGCGTTCTCAAAGTCGCCCACCATGGAAGTCGTACGTCGACTTCACGCGAGCTGCTGGACGCCTGGCGTCCCCAGATCGCGCTCATCAGCTGCGGGCGCGGGAACCCGTTCGGTCACCCTGCAGCTGACGTCATCGCACGACTCGAGGCGATCGGCGCGCGAATCTACCGGACTGATCTCGATGGAGAAATCACGGTTGATACAGATGGCCAGCATGTTGTCGTGAAAACGTTCACCGGAGGCTGAGGATGCGATGAGCGACCATCGCCTGTGCAATCGAACTTCGTGGCTCGTGGCCTTCGTGGTTACGACAGACGCGATGAATCAGATGTCGCGTTTCACCCTCCGCCACTCTTCCTCCATTTCTTCCAGCGTCGCATTAGTCAGCAGCTTCCCGCGCGACGTCAAAGAGCGCTCCATCGCATCAAACCGTTTCGTGAACTTCTCGTTCGCGCGGCGCAACGCCGCCTCGGGTTCGATGCCGAGCTTGCGCGACAGGTTCGTGATGGCAAACAGGAGATCGCCCATTTCCTCCTCGGCGCGTGACGGGTGACTCGTCGCACCCGATTCGACCTCGCGTCTGACCTCTGCCACCTCCTCCTCAATCTTGTCGAGCACATCGCCCGCCCTCACCCAATCGAAGCCGACGGCTGCAGCGCGTGCGCTGATTTCGTAGGCACGCAGCAAAGACGGCAGTGTCTTGGGAACTCCGCTCAACGTCGTCTTGGCCGGCGAGTCCGGCTGTCCCTTTGTTTCCCGCTCACGCGCCTTCATCGTTTCCCACCGCTCGATCACCTGCCCGGTGGTGATGTCTTTCTCATCCGGGGCTTTCGCGAACACGTGGGGATGGCGGCGCACGAGCTTCTCCCGAATCGCGTCGATCGCATCGCCAATCGAAAACTCGCCGGCCTCTTCGCTGATCTGGGCGAGGAACACGGCCTCATAGAGGTAATCGCCCAATTCTTCCCGAAGCTCCTCCATATTGCCGGCATCGATGGCCTCGAGCACTTCGTACGTCTCCTCGAGCACGAACGGACGAAGTGAACCGTGTGTCTGTTCGCGATCCCAGGGGCAGCCACCCGGCGCGCGGAGCGTGCGCATGATGGCGACGAGTTTGTCGAACTTCTCGCCGGGCGATTCTGTAGAAACCGGACGTTCGACGTGCGAAGAGGCCATGGGTTCGTATGCTAGCATTCGGGGTTTGTCATGGCCGAACACGACCACGCCGAAGATCAGCACGCCGCGGACAGCATCAGCTTTGCCGCGTTCGTGCTCTCCCTTGCACACACCGCCGCCGTTCATTTCGGAGACATTCCGGATCCCGTCAGCGGTCAGCAGTCAGACGTGAACCTGCCAGCCGCGCAGCAGATGATCGACATCCTGTCGCTGCTCGAGGAGAAGACCCGCGGCAACCTGACGGCGGAAGAGCGTCAACTGCTCGACCAGATTCTCTACGAGCTGCGGCTGCGCTTCGTCGAAGCGAGCAAGCCACAGTCGCGCATCATCACGCCGTAGCGTCGCCGGATGGTCCACGGCACAGTCACCATGCTGGGCACCGGGACGTCGCACGGTGTGCCGATGATTGGCTGCGCGTGCGCGACGTGCCGTTCGACCGATCCGCGCGATCGACGCCTGCGACCTTCGATTTACGTTGCCGTGCCGGAACGGGCACGGATTCTCGTCGACACGGCGACGGATCTGCGGCAGCAGGCGCTCGAGCACAAACTCGCTCGCGTTGACGCCGTGCTCTTCACCCATGCACACGCGGATCACATTCTCGGGCTCGATGATCTCCGCAGCTTCAACGCGCTTCAGGGCGCCGCGATCCCGTGTTACGGGAATCGCGAAGCGCTCGACGCCGTCCGTCGGCAATTCCCCTACGTGTTCGAAGCGCCGCTGCAGGAAGGTGGCGGCGTGCCGCAGTTGACGACGAACGAAATCACGGGCCCATTCGCAGTCGGCGGCGTTCGCGTCGTGCCGGTGCCGTTGTGGCACGGCAAACTCCCGATCCTCGGTTTCCGTTTCGGCAATTTCGCGTACTTGACGGACTGCAATCGGATCCCGGACGAGGCGTGGACACTCGTTGCTGGGGTGGACATTCTCGTGCTCGACGCGCTCCGCGATACGCCGCATGAGACGCACTTCACCGTCGCTGAAGCGGTCGCCGCTGCCGAACGCATTGCGCCGCGGCTAACCTACTTCACCCACATGACACACGACCTGCCGCATGCGAAGACCAACGCCCGGCTGCCCGCAGGTGTGGAGCTGGCATATGATGGCCTCGTGTTCGACATCGAGGTTCACGCAGCGTAAGTGGAAGTGCTCCACTTTCCGGACGACACGCGTCCGGCCTGGCTCGTGCATCCCGTGCTTGCCCTTGGCAACTTCGACGGCCTTCACCGCGGACATCTCAAGATCGTCGAGCGCGTCCGGCGCGGCGCCGCCGAGCATGGCGGCACACCGATGGCCATGACGTTCGATCCGCATCCGTCGCGCATCGTGCGGCCCGACAAGGCGCCGCCGCTGCTCATGACCAAGGCGCAGCGGCTCGAGGCGCTCGACCGGGCGGGGATTGCCGCGGTCGCGGTCGTGCGGTTTACGCCGGAGCTCTCACGCTGGGACCCGGAGACATTCGTCAGGACCGTGCTTGTGGACTGGCTGCGCGTATCGGAAGTGTGGGTCGGCGCCAACTTTCTGTTCGGGCATGATCGCAGCGGGAATTTCTCGACGCTGCGAACGCTGGGGCAACGCTACGGTTTTCGCGCGGACAAGATCGATCCCGTCCGCTACAAAGAGTTTGTCGTCAGCAGCACGCGCATTCGCAGGCTGGTCGCGGAAGCACGGATGGATGAGGCAGGCGCGTTGCTTGGGCATCCGTATTACGTCGATGGGACGGTCGTCGTGGGAAAGCGTCGCGGCCGGGAACTCGGGTTTCCGACCGCGAACCTGCAGACGGACAACGAGCTGCTCCCGCCCAACGGCGTGTATGCCACGACGACCACGATTGACGGCGTCGTCCATGCGAGTCTGACCAATATTGGCGTGCGGCCAACCTTCGGCGACACGACCAGGCCGATCATCGAGTCGTACATTCTCGGGTTCAACGGCGACCTGTACGGACGTCCGCTGAGGCTCGGGTTCGTGCAGCGGTTGCGCGACGAACGGAAATTCGAAGACGTGGACGCGCTGCGGGAGCAAATGGAAGCCGATCGTCGCCGCGCGGAGAGATTGTTTGCTCAGTTATCGGTGTAGGCCGGGTCCTGTTGGACCCGGCAAAACGTGATGCTTCGTCTGTACAACACGCTCACACGGCAGGAAGAGGCGTTCGCGCCCTCGCAGGACGGGACCGTGCGCATGTACGCGTGCGGGCCGACCGTGTACGCGCGCGCGCATATCGGTAACTTCAGAACGTACGTGTGTGTGGACGTCCTGCGCCGCACGCTGAAGCATCTCTGTGGCTACAGGATGCGCGAGGCCATCAACTACACCGACGTGGACGACAAGACGATCGTCGGTGCACAGCAGGCCGGGATGCCGCTGCGCGAATATACCGAGCAGTGGATTCGGGCGTTCCGCGAGGATATCGACCAACTCGGCATCGAAGTGCCTGAGGAGACGCCGCGGGCGACCGATGAAGCCAACCTGCGCGCGATGGGCGAGCTGATTGCGGCGCTCGGCCGCAACGGACATACCTACTCGCGCGATGGCTCCACGTATTTCAAGATCGCCACGTTGCCGGACTATGGCAAGCTCGCGCGCCTCGATCACGACGGAATGAAGTCAGGCGTCAGCGTCGACGTCGATGAATACACCAAAGACGACGTCCGCGATTTCGTGCTGTGGAAAGCGACCAAGCCTGGCGAGCCGACATGGGATGTTGGCGCAGGCCCCGGACGGCCCGGATGGCATCTCGAGTGCTCGGCGATGGCGCTCCGACTACTCGGCGAACCACCGATTGACATTCACGCGGGCGGCATCGACTTGATCTTCCCGCACCACGAAAACGAAATCGCGCAGAGTGAGGGCGCGATGAAGCGGCCGTTCTCGCGGTTCTGGGTGCACATCGAACATCTCTTCGTGGAAAACGAAAAGATGTCGAAAAGGCTGGGCAACGTCTACACGCTGCCCGACGTGCTCGCGCGCGGAAATCGCGCGTCGGCCCTGCGATACCTGCTGCTGTCTTCTCATTACCGGAAACAGTTGAATTTCACCTGGGCGGGAATGGAGCAGGCCGAAGAATCGCTGCGCCGCATCGTCGACTGCCTCGCGCGGCTCGAGACGGTGTCGTCCACCGATGGGTCGCCTGCCGTGGAGGCCTCGATCGACAAGGCACGCGCGGCATTCACGGCTGCGCTACTGAACGATCTCAATACGGCCGCTGGTCTCGGTGCAATCTTCGACCTCGTTCGCGATTTGAATGCCGCAATCGACTCGAAGGCGATCAGTCGCGAGAACGCGGATGCGGCGCGACGGGCCATAGACGAGTTCGACTGCGTACTCGGTGTCGTGACGCTACGCCGCGCCGAGGACGCGCAGCCGCCGGTCCCGATCGACGAGATCGAGCGGCTCATCGACGAACGGACGGCCGCACGGGCCCGGCGCGACTTCGCTGCCGCTGACGGCATCCGAAATGCACTCGCCGAGCGCGGAATCCTGCTGGAGGACAACCCCGGGGGTACACGCTGGAAACGAAAGTGAAGGGGCCTGACCCGACCGAGCGACGCGAGTCGAGGGTTCCCGATATTCGCACCGATTTGCCCGGACCGATGGCGCGCGACATCATCGCGCGCGATCGCGCGACGGTCTCCACGTCGTACACGCGCGATTATCCGCTCGTGATCGCGAAAGGATGCGGCGCTGTCGTCGAAGACGTGGATGGGAATGTCTTCCTCGACTGCACGGCAGGGATCGCTGTTGCGTCCACCGGCCACTCACATCCCGACGTGGTGAAGGCCATTACCGAACAGGCGCAGAAGTTCCTGCACATGTCGGGCACGGACTTCTACTACGAGCTGCAGGCACGGCTGGGTGAGGAGATGGCTGCCCTCGTTCCGATGGCGGGTCCCCAACGATCATTTTTCAGCAACTCCGGAACTGAGGCCAACGAGGCCGCGCTGAAGCTCGCGAAATTCGCCACCGGCCGGCACAACGTGATTGCGTTTTTCGGCGCATTTCACGGCCGTTCGATGGGCTCGCTGTCGCTGACCGCGAGCAAGGTGCGGCAGCGTCAGCGCTTCGGACCGCTCGTGCCAGGTGTGTATCACGCGCCGTATCCCGATACGTACCGCTCGGGCCTGTCGCCCGACGCCACGGCGGATCGCTGCATCGAGTTCATCGAGCAGCAGCTGTTCGTGCACCTCGTGTCACCCGACGAAGTCGCGGCCATCGTCGTCGAGCCCATTCAGGGCGAGGGCGGGTACATCGTTGCACCTGACAGTTTCCTCGAGCGTTTGCGGGCAATTGCGACGCAACACGGAATTCAACTGATCGTCGACGAGGTGCAGTCCGGGATGGGCCGCACCGGGAAGATGTTCGCGATTGAGCACGCGAAGGTCGCGCCCGACATCATGACCATCGCGAAGGGAATCGCCTCGGGTCTTCCGCTGGGGATCACGACGGCGTCGTCGAGTCTGATGGGGCAGTGGCCCCCCGGCGCGCACGCGAGCACGTTCGGCGGCAACCCGGTCTCGTGCGCTGCGGCGATTGCGACGATCAAGCTGCTGCGGGAAAGCCTCGTCAAGAACGCGGAGGTTGTCGGCTCCTATTTGATCGAAGGCGCCCGCGCGCTCATGGATAAACATCCGCTCATCGGCGACGTGCGCGGACGAGGGTTGATGGTCGGCATCGAGCTCGTTCGCGATCGCCAGACGAAAGAACGCGCGACAACCGAGCGCGATGCGCTGGTCCGCGAGTGCTTCAGGCGCGGGCTGCTCGTGCTCGGCGCGGGCCGCAATGCCATTCGTCTCTCGCCCCCGCTGGTGCTGACGAAGCAGGAAGCTGACATCGCCCTGCGAGCTCTCGACGAGTCGTTGGCGGCGGCGCGTACGTAGGCGCCGGCTTTAGCCGGCCCATTCGGCTCGCGCGCGGCGCGGACCTTGTAAGGTCCGCGACCTGATGACCAGCGATGCTCGGCAAGCTCTCGGAATGTCCGGTGAAGATCTCGCGTGCGCCGAACTGCAGCGCCGGGGGTACGCAATTGTTGAACGCCGCTACCGCACGAGATTCGGCGAAATCGACATCATCGCCAAGGACGGGCCGACGACGGTGTTCGTCGAAGTCAAAACGCGGATGACGCAGGAGTTCGGCGGCGCGGCTGCGGCGATGACCCGCTGGAAGCAGCGGCGCATCGCCAGGATGGCGGTCGATTACCACGCTCGCCAGAACCTACATGATTGTCCCTGCCGCTTTGATGTCGTCGCCATCGATTTCAACCAGTCGGAGCCGCGCATCATCGTGTACCCTAATGCGTTTGACGCCTAGTGTCTGAACTGCGCAAAGATCCCGTCACTGGCCGCTGGGTCATCATTTCCACCGAGCGGCGCAAACGGCCGAACGACTTCCGTCTCGAGTCGGTGCACATCTCGCCTGATCCCACCTGTCCATTCTGCGAAGGCCATGAGGCGATGACGCCGCCGGAGCTGCTTGCCGTGCGTCACAACGGCAGTCGGCCCAACATGCCGGGGTGGAATCTTCGTGTCGTGCCGAATCAGTTTCCCGTGTTGCGCGTCGAAGGCACGGTCGATCGTCAGGGTGAGGGGATTTTCGACAAGATGAACGGCATTGGCGCGCACGAGGTGATCATCGAGTCGCCCCGGCACCTGGACATGCTTGCCGACATGAGCGACGAGGCCATCGAGCAGGTGCTGTGGGCCGCGCGCGAACGGATGCAGGATCTGCGTCAGGATCGCCGCTTCCGCTACATCATCGTGTTCAAGAACCACGGCTCGGCGGCGGGATCCTCGCTTGATCATTCCCATTCGCAGTTGATCGCCTTGCCAATCGTCCCGCGCGAAGTGCGGGATGAAGTCGACGGCGCGAAGGCGCATTTCGACGCGAAGGAGCGCTGCGTGTTCTGCGACATCCTGCGGCAGGAGACGCGCGAAGGGCAGCGGTTGATTGCCGAGAATGCGGACATCGTCGCCGTCGCACCCTACGCTCCGCGGTTTCCCTTCGAAACGTGGCTGCTGCCGCGGCGGCACGAAGCACATTTTGAAAACTCGCCCCGGCACGAGTACGCGTCGCTGTCGCGGATGCTCGGCGACATCCTGCGCCGCATCAACCGGTCACTCGGTTCGCCGCCGTACAACCTGCTGATTCACACAGCGCCGGTCGTCGAATCGGCGGCCGAGTTCTATCACTGGCATGTGGAGATCATTCCGAAGCTGACGAAGGTCGCGGGATTCGAGTGGGCGACCGGGTTCTACCTGAATCCGACATCGCCCGAGGAAGCCGCGCAGGTCTTACGCGACGTGCGTACCTAAAACCGGTAGCCGAGCGTCAACGAGAACGTCCGGTCCGTCTGTCGGCGGCCCGGCGACGGCCTCCGATCGTAATCCACATCCTCTTCGATCGTGGTCACGAATCCCGCGGCCAAGCCGATGCGCACCCCATTCTGTGTGCGGATGAACATCTTGTCATCGCCGCTCATACCGAAGTAGCCGTCGTGGAGATGAAAGAACTGCGCGCGATCGGGGATTAGCTGAACTTGAAGCCCCGCGGATTCATGCGCTGCGGCGTAACTGTCATCAGCAATGGTTTTGAAATTCTCGTTGACCCACGCGAGGCCGGCGTCCGCCGTGAGCGTTGTTCGAGCCATCTGCAGAATCTGATAACCGACGCCTGCGCCGAGCGCTGTCCGGAGATCGATATCGCGGAAGCGGTCATTCGTCAGGTTGGTATTCGCGTTCGCGAACAGTCGCGTAGTAAGGAAGCGATCGTATTTGCCGGTGGCGGACCAGTTGCGCGCCGTCTCGACGCCGCGGTCGTTGGCGTGCGTGACGATGCCCGCAAATGAATAGCGATCCACCGCGCCGGTGGCGACGAGATCGCCACTGAGTCGGACGTTGTTCACCTGCGTGTTGCCCGCGGTTTGAACAACGCCCGCGCCGGCTCCGCCGGCCAACGTCCAGGCGGGTTGCGGCCGTTTCAAGGCCACGATCGCGGAGAGAGCGACCGGTCCGCCGGGGATGAGCGTCACCTGTCCCGAGGTGTCGCCTGCGACGACGACGGCCGGGGTGGGCGCGGACGTGCCGACGGTGACCAGCATCGGTTGGTCGATTGCCAGTGATGTCACGTCAACCCACGGCATCTTCAGTTCCCCTCCGGTCGCTTTGAACGTGAGCGTACCGCCGACCAGGGACGTGGTGACGCCGGTGATCCGGTCGCCGTTTTTCAGGCGAACTTCGTCAGCGTAAGCAGGTGTTGCGACGATGAGGACGAAAATGCCGAGGGGGAGGATTCGCAGCATGGTGCCGCCGAGTGTAAAACGATCCAGGGTGGATCACGCATCCCCGGGTGTCTTGATTGGGCAAAGATCGCTGTGGTACGCTGACTTTTCGCCGAAGAGCGGGAATAACTCAGTGGTAGAGTGCGACCTTGCCAAGGTCGAAGTCGCGGGTTCGAATCCCGTTTCCCGCTCCAACCTTCGCTCCGGTGCCAGGCGAAGGTTGTCCGCCATGGCGTCGCGAAGCGACGCGTCGGCGGACCGGACAGAGCTCTTCGAGCTTCGGTTGGCAGGCCAACGTTCGCTGCGATCAACGATGATTCCGACCTGCTGTTCCGCGCGCTGTTGTCGCTGCGTCTAGACGCGGCCGGAATCTCCCTGCACACAGTTCCGACCGGCGCCGTCGCCAAGTGGTAAGGCAGAGGTCTGCAAAACCTCGATCCCCGGTTCAAATCCGGGCGGCGCCTCCAAAATTCATTAAGGTTTTTGCGAGCCCCGCATGTGTTGTCGGTCGTGTAGGGCGGTAAAGGTAGCGTATCG
>DASTZI010000016.1:0-15414 GCA_035764385.1 Vicinamibacterales bacterium | reverse complement strand
AGGTGTTCACTCGGACACCAAGCGCGCCGATCGTCAGGAGAGTGGCGAGTGCAGTCGCAAACAGACGTGTGCGGGTTGAAGTCCTCATGGCGCTTCTACCAGCGCCCGCGCGCGAGGGTGCGAATGACATCGAGACGAAGGCTGCTACCCGTCACGATGTTGTCCTGATTGAGTTTCAGGATCCCTTGACCGCGCAGATGTGGCATCGCGACGCCATTCGCGTCCTGATCAAGAAAGAACACGGCGCGTTCACCGGGTCTGACGTCTGGTAAATCCGACACCCTGAGCGTGAACCCATCGAGCGTGCCCCCTTCGAGGTCCATCCAGATGGCGTTGCCGGTCGCAGATCCCTTCAGCGTTTCTTCGACATCGAGAAGAACGCGGGAGACGATCAGGCGGTCGCCGTAGGTGTTTTCACGCCAGCGGGCGTCAACACTCCGCGCGGACGCCACGACGACTCGCTGAGCGCCTGCGATCCGCTCGTCGAGCGTTGCGATCCGGCCACCTGACGCCTCGCTGACGACCGCGCTCGCAATGACACACGCAGCCACGGTCAATACCCCGGTGACTGCTCGGGGCGAATGAATGATTCGCGACTCCATGCGCACACTCCTCGAAACGCTCGTCTCAGGTCGCGGCGGCGCCGCAAGTTGGAACAATTTCGGTCCGGGGGCGAGCGCTATTGAGCAATTCACGATCCTCGTGGGTCGCATTGTGAGGATGGATGTCTAAGTTGAAGACGTCGAAGGAGATGCTCGACGAGGGCGCGCGGAGACGTGCACCCGACTGCACAGGATCCGCCCGCCCCGCGAGAACGGAAATGTGATCAGGACACCGGGGCTGTCGCGTGCTCTTGGATGTCCCGGGTCACGGCTGTGTGCGACCCACGTTCACCCACACCCATCCGGTCCATTGCCACCAGTTACTGTCCATGCCCAGCACGTAGATGGTGCTGCTCTTCCAGAGAATCTTTGTGGCCTGCCAGCCGCCCACCGTGCCACCGTTGCGCAGGACCAGAAGGTTGCTCGCGATCGTCCACACCGCGCCCGTGGTGTCGACGATCTGCGATGCCGTGGTCGGCACCATCGTTCCATCAGCCGACGTCGCGCCGCCTCCACTGGTCGCCGACGTCGTGCCCGGAGTGGTCGGACCGACGTTCACCCAGGAACTTCCTGCCCACTGCCACCAGTTACTGTCCATGCCCAGCACATAGATCGTGCTGCTCTTCCAGAGAATCTTTGTGGTCTGCCATCCGAGCACCGATGCCCCGTTGCGCAGGACCAGAAGGTTGCTCCCGATCGTCCACACCGCGCCCGTGGTGTCGACGATCTGCGACGCCGTGGTCGGCACGGTCGTTCCGTCAGCCGACACACTGCTTGATGAAGGTGCCGCAGCGACATTCACGGCTACCTGCGTTGAACCTGACAGCCCGCCTGAATCACGCACGGATGCAGTGATTGTGTGCGTCCCGGCCGAGAGCACCCGGTTCAGGCTTGAACCATATCCCAGCAGCCCGTCGATACTCGACGTCCACCCTATCGACGACGATAAGTTGCCGTCCTCTTTGTCCGTCGCCGACCCGTTGAACGTCACGGATGCGCCGCTACCGAACGAGGAGCCGTTTGCAGGTGACGAGATATTTATCGCTGGAGCGGTGTTCCTGGTGGTCGATGTCGGCGGATAGAGTGACTCGATTCCAGCAATGTCGTCGGATTCGAGCGACATCTGTGTGAGATCGCAATACCCCGGCAGCGAGGGCTCCATCGTCGCGGTGGGAACAGAGGAATGGCCAAGGCCGAGCGCGTGCCCGAGCTCGTGCACGGCGACGTCCTCGAGGTAGACACCTCCCGAACAGCCCGAGCCTGTGTAGTAGTGCAAACCACTTTCGTGAAAAACGACATCAGCGTCGACAAGACGTCCGCTCGCGTCGTACCACCAATACGTTTCGCCTACGAAGCCGTTGCTGTCGTTGCGGAAAAACACTTCATTCTTGTTGTTCAGCGTGAGCGAAGAACCGTTGGTTGAACCGGCATAGACAAGCTGGATGTTGGCGTGGCTTTGCGAACTCCACGCCTGGGCGCCTAGTTGAATGGCCGACACGGCGGCGCTAGGTGATAACCAGATGCTGTTCGCGTTCACGTAATACAGGACCTGGTTCGTTCCCCAGGTGTGTCCGTTGGTCGAGTAGCCTTTCAGGTTTGCGCACAGGAACGCGAACAGCGCGAGACCACTAAGCCACAGTGGAAGGAGGCGCCGCGAGAATGGCCGCAGGATGCCCATTGGGTTTCTCGCTACCGCGTCGCCGCTGCGGCGGCGCGCCTGATTTCACCCAGCGTGAGACTGCTGCCGCGGACGACGTCCTGGTCATCGAGCTTTAGAATCCCTTGCCCTTTGAGATGGGCGTGGTAGGCACCATTACCGCCATCGAGGAAGAACACTGCGCGTTCACCGGGCGCGAGGGCAGGCGAGCTCGAGACCCGCAATGTCATTCCGTCCAGCGTCCCGCCGTCCAGATCCAGCGACATCGCCTGCGCTGGCCGTCCCTTCAGCGTTTCGTGCACCTGGAGAACGTACCGGGAGACGATCAGCCGATCGCCAAAGCCGTTCTCGCGCCAGCTCGGATCGACGCTCGTCGGTGTCGCGACGACGACGACCTCCGCGCCCTGAATCCGCTCGGCGAGCGGCACCGGACGGCTGTCGGAAGCAAACGCAATCGAGGCCGCCGCGCACACCGCGAGCAGCGCCACCGCACACGTACGTTGCGAAAAACCAGCGCAAATAATTGCCATCGAAATACGCCTCCGCCGACGGATCACTCCCGACATCTCGGATCGGTCACGACCCGGATTGGAATGAAGCGTTGCAGCCCTGATGGGTCGGAATAAACGGGGGCTTTGGGGGAAGTCTCGCCCGTGTGGACGGACCTGCACCGTCCGCATTTGCCTACCGCAAAGACAAGGCCAATATGAGAAGTGAATCGAATTTCTGAGTGAAAGCTTGCACGCACTCGCGTTGTGAGTACGGCCTGACCAGAAAAGATGCGGCCGGTGCCGCAACAATTACATTGTGCTCACACGGATCGCTCAGTTTGCGCCGACTTCCGATCACCCACGTTTGCGTGGTTCGTAGGAATTTCAGACAACAACGTTCGAGTCGTGCGACTGGCGAGCAGAGCACGGCCGGCACGTCGCCGCGTATTAGCACGTTAGGTCCGTCGCGACGGCACCTAGCGCTATGCCGAAGACGATTGCTGCCTGATCGTCGCGACTCAATCACTGATTCGCGGCGGTTTCGAGCCGCGCCGGCACGCTCGGCGGGCGTCCCAGTAACGTCATGAGTCGATGCGAGAGTTGGGGCACTGCGTCCGGCTCCAAAAACGCCAGATAGCTCGCCAACATGATGAAGTGGAATGGACCGACTTCAATCGTCAACAGCATCCCAAGGTGAATGAGGATTCCGGCAACGAGCGCGATTCGGCGTGTGCGTGCAAAGAGAAGGAGGAACGCAAACGAGAGCTCCCAGGCCAACGTGCCGTAGGTCAACAGGCTCACGACGTGATCGAATCCCAGCGGCATGCCGTGAGGTAAACGCCGATAGATGTTGCTTTGAACGACGTAATGCACCGCGGATCCGTTGCGCCAGTACGGGTTGAAGATCTTCCACATTCCCGCGTTCAGGTAGATCAAGGCGACCTGAAACCGAATCAATCGCAGCGGCGCGAACGAGCTCCTTTCCACGACAGTCGGCGGTCCAGCGACATTGCGACGGGCAGCTGACCACGCGTCAACCGACCAGACAGACCCAGAGTCCGACCATACGAGGCAGAAGAGAAACACGCGCATCGCGGCGTCGGCGCCGGAAAGCGGAAGATAGTTCCACGCGACCTGTGTCAACGAAGCAAAGAGCGCCGCCGGCACTGCCATCCGCGTCTGAACACCAATCGTCATTGCGACGAACGAGACGGATGTCACGACGTACAACGCCGCGCCGGCCGCATGGCCCAACCCGTGTGTGATCAGGTACTGCTTGGGACCAACCGCGCCGAGGTGCAGCGGGACCAGGCCATCGAGAAACCAGAATGTGGGCAGATCGCGGAGTCCGAACAACGTTCCACAACCCACCAACCCGAAAGCCATGCGAAGCAGCGCGTAGACGTGCGGTGAAATCGGTGCGAACCAGAACCGCTCCCATCGCTCCAGAAAAACACTCATTTGTTCTGCGCGTACTCGAGTCGCCACACAATGTCCGATTCGCCCTGAAGAGCGCCGAGTTGCGGCGGCGTGATGGGCGGGGGAACGTCGATAGGACCGTCCCGGTAGCGCCGCAAGAGCGCCCACCGCTCGTGCAGTTGCAAATCGGTCAGCCGCTCGCCGGTTGGCGGCGTTTGAGCCACCCCAAACCAGATCTCCGTTCGCGTGATGGCCTCGTATGGAGTGAGATACGCGGCGCGGAAACGATTGCTGAAAAAGGCGGCAATCGGATCGAGGTCCGCGAAGCGTTCAGCCTCAGGGTGCTCCAGCCGGTCGACGACAAGCGCCTCGAGTGAGTTGAGGATCGCCTTGTCGCGAAACATGTGGGCCAGTCGAGCGCGATCTTCAGGTTGACCGGGCAGGGCGAGTTCGCGGAAAACACGAACGCGACCGGCTTCCCGCGACGTGACGTAGTACACCACACGCACGTACTGGTCGGAGGTGACGGGATTCGAGAACATGTTCCATTTCTGCCGCAATCCCGCCTGGACATACATTCCGGTGAGCGCTCGTATCGGCGCGGTGAATCGGTATGCTTGCGCCTCCGACGGGCCCAACGCGCCAACAACCGCGTTTAGCGCTGGCGCTGCGATCCGGGCGATCGGATCGGAGGGGGACACTGCCGCGGCTGACCTGACCAGATCCAGCTCACGAGGATCGGGTATTGACGCCGCGCTGATGGCGACCAGGTGAATCGCGATGAGAGTGGAAAGAAGCCATCGGTCGCTGGACACAATAAGGTGCTGGGCATTGTGCGGCGCGGGCCGGCCCGATGGCAACCGGGCTGCGGATCCGACAAAAAAACGGCGAGGCTCAGGGCCTCGCCGTTCTTGAGGAGGATCGAACTGCGGGGGTTACTTCTTTTCGTTCTGCTTCTTGCGACGGGCGCGATATGCCGCCATGCTCAGCCCTGTGCCGAACAGCAACAGACTCGTTGGTTCCGGAACCAGCGTGATGCCGGTGCTGCCGCCGGCGCCGGTGCCAGTATTGGTGAAGGTGCCGCCGTCCGGCGAGAAGGTGTGAACGTTCTGCCCTTCCGCGTTGTTGAACGACGCGCGAATGTTGCCCGTTGTCAACGTCGACGGCAATGCGCTCGCAAACGTTTCCGTGAACGTCCAGGTATACGTGGTACTCGACGCAATCGGCCCGAAACCTAAGGTCGTGTCCGTCTCGAAGCAAACATTGTTCGAAGCACCACCATTGCACTGGTTGCCGCCGCTCAGTGACGCGTCGAGATTGTCAAAGCTCGGCTGCGTCCACAATGCTGTTCCGCCCGGCGCCGAATTGACCGTGATGCCCGTCGGGTCGGTGCCGGCGATCGCAAACTGGACGGCGTCGATGAACGAACCGCTCAGCGAACTCCCGGCGCCGACGTTTGCTGTGAGCGTGATGGCGCAGGAAGAGCAGCCGGTCTGCACGTCCAATGTCCAGACCGTGTTTGCCCCACCCGTAAAGTCATTGATTGTAAGCAACGCAGCTTTCGCCGGGCTCGCGACGCCCAGGGCGACAGCCACAAAGAAGCCAACTGCAATTAAAGTTCGACGCACGTTCCGACCCTCCTCCTGAATCGACCGCCAGTCCACACACCTGGCGTCGGCAATCACACCAAAGTCGCAGGCCTCCCGTCAGCAAACGAAACGCCATGTGTAATGGCGAGGTAAGTTGTTGTGCGAGAGCAACATCTGTAGTTCGCCTGGTGGCGAAGTCGCCCTGTGCGGCGAGTTTACTCGGCGTCGAGATCGTTTGGGAGACTACATGGAGACGAGTTCTGCGGCGGT
Organism: Vicinamibacterales bacterium; assembly: GCA_035764385.1. Taxonomy (GTDB): domain Bacteria; phylum Acidobacteriota; class Vicinamibacteria; order Vicinamibacterales; family UBA2999; genus Gp6-AA40. The sequence goes on along the minus strand of DASTZI010000016.1, from coordinate 9,386 downwards.
GCGGGAGAATCGGAAAAGCGGTGGATCCTCGGTAATCACATTTCCGTTAACAGCGGCCATCGTGTTGCACAGTGAACCACGACCCCCTGTTCGTGCGAACACGGAGGATAAACTGTAGCATTACTGGTATTTGGTGACAGTAAGGGACTTGTCTCTGAGAACAGACGTACGTCGGAACGGAGACGTGTCTCCGCATTCGGGCTGCGAATGGTCTCTTGACGGAGACAAAAGTCGCCGCGTTAGGACCTGGCGATCGAGATTCGGCGTGGGATGACACCGGCCACTTTTTCGGTAGAGGATACCAACGCCCAGCACACGGGACCCACGGCACTCGTCGTCGAGCCGTCGCTCGCCGAGGCGCTGTCGCTTCATTCGGTGCTCTCCGAGCTCGGCTTTCAGGTGACGGTCTCCGATAACTTCAACGACGCCAAAGCGCGTCTCGGTCCATCCATCACCCTGTTGATCACAGAATTACGACTCAACGAATATAACGGCCTGCACCTCGTCTTTCGAGCCAAGTCGGTTCGCCGACAAATGGCCGCGATTATCAGGACGCAAATCTCGGATCCGCTCCTTCAGCTGGAAGCCGAGCGGATGGGTGCGACCTTTGTCCTGAAGACGGCGGGTGTGGCGGAGTTTCGCGCCGCCGTCTGCCGAACGCTGTTTCGATCGCCGGATTCAGTCGATCCGATTCGGCCCCCGTTCGAGCGCCGACACGGCGATCGACGCGTCACGCAAACTCCGTCGGATGCCCACCACGAGCGCCGCGTTCATGAACGTCGTGTGGATCCGGTGACGAGCATCCGGGAATCGACGCTCTAAGCGCCGCGCGTCTTCGAACGTCCGCCGTTGTCGCCGAAGAGCCGGAAATCGACCTCGCAATCGTGAGCCGCCAGGAAGTTCAGAAAGCGTTGGTAGTCGCTCGACTCGATGCCGAACAACGTCAGCAGGCCCATGTAACTGCCTCGGGCATTTGCGAGACCCAGGTGCACCAGTTCGCGCAGATCCTGCCTCGTGATGTCACGCGAGAGAAAGAGCGGCTGCACGTGATCCCAGAACGAATAGCCGGCGTTCACGAGCGCTTCGTACAATTCGTCGGCAATGCGGCTGCGACGGTCGCGTTGCAGCACGATCGTGTCTGGCGTCGCGGTTACACTCTCGGGAAGCGCTTGCACCGGAATGACGTGGTCGTCGGTATGGAACACGGCGTGCTCGACCGCATTGCGCAATTCGCGCACGTTCCCCGGCCACCGATAGCGCGTCATCAGCTCCATCGCCGCGGGCGAGAAGCTGACCGGCCTGAGACGCTCGGCGAAGGTCGCGGCAAGCAGCGGAATGTCCGTCCGGCGCTCGCGTAACGCCGGCACCGCAAGTTCGATGATTCGCAGCCGGTTCAGCAGGTCCTCACGAAACTGACCCGACGCCACCAACTCCGGAAGTTTGCGGCTGGCGGTTGCAATGACGCGCACGCCCGTTGGCCGTGAATCGGAGCTGGTGAGATCGCGATCGGCGCGCTCCAACATGTCGAGCAGGAGACCTTGAAGCCGCAGCGGCAACTCGGCGATCCCGTCGATGACGACCGTCCCACCAATCGCGGTGTGGTATGTGTCGCCGAACAGCTCCGATTCGAGGATGCCGTCGGGAAGCGCGACGCAACGGATCGTGACGAGACGGCTGCCTGCACGCAGCGAGTGAGCGTGAATGTGTTCGGCCAGCAGCGTTTTTCCAACGCCGCTTTCGCCGTGAATGAGGACCGTCGCATCGGAGGCCGCGGCGCGTTTGGCAGTCTCGAGCAGCGAAACGACGTGCGGATCGTTTCCGAGCAATTCCGTCCCTGACCGTAGCGCGAACGACATGATCAACGGCCTCCGGGCGCCTGCTCCGCGCCCGACGTGTTGACACCAGCCACGAGCTGATGCGCCATCATTCGGAGTGTGTTCGGGGTTGCCGCGGCCGTCCACACGAACCGGAGGCCGACGTGATATCGGGCATCGCCGCCCGCGATCGGTCTACACCATGCCACGAGTGCGTCGTCGGTGAAATGACGGCCGTCAACGTTTAACGTGAGCGATGCGACGGTCGACACCTCGAGCGGCACGTTCGTCTCCACGAGACACCCCGACGCGCTGCAGTTGAGCAGACGCACAGGCAAGTCACGCGTCAACACGGCGAGTCGGTCGGCCATCACACTGCTTCCGCGACACGCTCCACGACGAGTTTCAGTCGGAGCTCGTGTCGAATGGTTCCGTCCATGACGACCGGCCGGCTGGTAGCGAGGCGCACGGCCACGCTCTCCGCATTCGGCATGGGCATCGTCAACTGACCGCGTTCGCCCGGCACCCCTGGCTCACGACTGACGACGGTCACATGCTCTGGATCGCGCGCTCGTACCAGGACATCGCGTGAAACGCACAGGACGCCTTCGATAGAGGCAGGTATCACGCACCGCGGATGGCTTCGACGACCGAGCATGTTGTCCTTGAGGGGCCCTGGGCGACCGCCGAATGCGGCCAAACCGGACTATTGGGCTGTCTCGCAAGGAAAATGCCGGCCCTACAGTTATGCCGGGCCACGCTACATGTGTGGTTTACGAGATCGTCACACCCAGCGCAAAACTGGGAACGTCTGAAAGGGTTGAAAATTATCCGCGGAGAACGCGACAAATGACGTTATGAAATCCCCAGATGACTGCCGAGGGCTGCGCCATCCGACTCGTTGCACTCACGTGGAAGGGCCCCGAGTCGTACGACTATCGTTCTAGATTCACGATGCCTGTTCCTACACGGACACCGTCATCGATACTCTTTGAACGGGATCTGGCAGTCGTGTTTTCGCAGGAAATTGAGAAACCGTTTGTAATCGCGCTGCTCCATGTTGAAGATGCGCGCCACGATCTTGTAGTTGCCGCGAGTTTCCTGCAGGCCCAGGGCGATCAGATCGCGGACGTTCGACCGTGTGATCTCGCGCCCCATGAACATCGGATACACCGTCGTCCAGAACGACTCGCCCTGCTCGGTCATTCGTTTGTACAACTCGTCGGCGACCGTGCGGCGCCGTTCCCGCTTCGGTCGGAGGGCGACTGAACTGGCGTTGCCGCGGATTTCCGTCGGCAGATGTTCGGCTTCAATCGTATTGCCCTGCAGCGTCACCACGAGACGCTCCATTGCGTTTTCGAGTTCGCGGACGTTGCCAGGCCATGAGTAGGCGATCAGCGTGTTCATCGCCTCGGGCGATACCGTCAACATCTGCGTGCGATTGGCGGTCGCGAATTGCGACAGGAACTGATTGACGAGCAGCGGGATGTCCTGGCGCCGCTCGCGAAGCGGCGGCACGAGGATGTGAATGACGTTCAATCGATAGAAGAGATCTTCGCGAAACGAGCCTCGCGTCACCAACTCGCGGAGATCGCGATTGGTCGCAGCGATGACACGCACGTTCACGTGTCTGGTGCTGCCGTCTGCTCCAACCTTCTGCAGTTCACCCGTCTCCAGGAAGCGCAACAACATGCCCTGCATCCGCAGGGTCATCTCGCCGACTTCATCGAGGAACACCGTCCCGAGATGCGCCGTTTCCATCTTCCCCGGCTTGTCGCGGTACGCCCCCGTGAAACTGCCCTTCACATGACCGAACAACTCTGACTCGAGCAGCGTTTCGGGAAGACCCGCGCAGTTGACCGGCGCAAACACGTGGCCCGCGCGCGGACTCCGCGTGTGAATGCTGCGCGCGACGATCTCCTTGCCGACGCCGCTCTCGCCGGTGATGAGCACCTTGGCGTCGGATCGCGCCACGCGCTCCACTTCGTGCTGCAGGGCAATGATTTCCGCGCTGCGACCAACCAGTTCCACGTTGGTCTTCATCCGCATACCAGCAAGCAAATTGGTGCGGCTACCGGCGTCTACGCCTGTTGCTGTCATCGTCATGTTAGAACTGCCTGAAAAAGAGGTTGTGGTCCGAGCTCGACGTCACAAACGATGCGCCCAGTTGGTGTCGATGGGAGCCGCCGGTCGAGGAAGACGCAACTCGCCGCACTTGGATAGCCGCCTTCAACGAGCTGCCGTTGATGTCAACGCACAACCTACCCCTGTCGCCAGGAGCGAACGTGCGATCGGCTGCGAGCAGCACGCCGGTCCTGCTGATGTCGATCACCTGGACCGACGCGACAATCGGCATCGACGCAGATTGCCCCTCAATTCGTCGCCGCGCCGCGCGGCGGCGCTCGCGTCCGTCAGGACTGCCGTAAACGTGGTCCGTGTTCATCTCAATCGATAGATAGTGCCGTGGACAGTTGACTGATTTGCACCGTCTTGCAAGGAATTCGCCACATGGGGCAGACATTTGTCTGCCACCGTAAGTTACACATCGGCCGAATGTAAGGCCGTTTCGCCCAATCGGTCCCACCGTGTATGAATCCAGAAAACCCAGACGGTCGCCTGAAAATCAGGGGATTTTCTGAACGCAGAACACGATCCCGTTATCTCGGCAGATCCGATGCGGCGGGCAGGAACTCCAGACCAATCAACTCCTGCTCTGCTTGGTCAGCTGCCCGGACGTGGCACGCGCGGGCGTCGATCCTGAATTCGTGGCCCCCGACATTGACGCACAGCTGCTGAATCGACTCCGCGGGAAAACGGACCGGCGACGCGATCAGCACACCCAGCGCAGTTGCATCCACTATGCGCACGGGAACGTTGAAATGGACCGTGCCCCAAAGCGGCCCGACGACTTCGAGTCGCGCGCCCGTTCGGCGATCGCCGGACGTCTTCATGAGCTTCGTGGCGGCTGGTGAATGAGCGAGGCGGTCGCTCGCAGCATCGCATCGTTGCGCGCTTCGGCAGCCAGACCCGCACCGCCGCCGCTGCCGGGCACCCGGGTCGCCACGCCGGTCGCCACGACGGGCGACGGATGGCGATCGGCGATGGTGTCCAGCATCTTCACGATGCGCTGCGCAACCGCCTCCGCGCGATCGAGCGGCGTGTCGTGCAGCAGCAGCGCAATCTCGCCCTCGCCCAGCATGCCGACAATGTCGGCAGCTCTCATCACGCCGCGGATGCGTGCGATCCATTGCTGCGTCAGCCCCGGAAAGGACGCGGCATCGGCCATCAGCACGACGACCATTGACACCGCGGTGCCTCGCTCAATGGCCTGCGCGGCGAATCGATCGAGCACCTCGTCGAATGAGCGAGCCGCAGTCCGCCGATCCTGCTGCTGCAGACGGCCGAGGACGCTTCGGACGAACGCATCGAGCAGGTTCGCCGCGACGTCGGCAATTTCACGGTGCTGTCGCGTCACGCGCCGGCCTTCAGCGGATGTGAGGACGAGTGTCAATGTGTATCGGTTAGGCGCGCGGCGGACGATCACAAGGCGCGACCCGCGCCCACCGTCAGCGTGTCGAGGCTCCATCTGTCCAAGCTGGATCAGCGGCGCCCCGTACGAGGTCGTCACTTTCAGCGCGCTCGATGCCATGCCCGTGCTGGCATTCAGCGCATCAAGAGCGCCCGACGCAGCGTCGCTGATCGCGTCTCCGTGCTCCAGCAGGTGTGAAGACATCGCGCAAGCCAGTTTGATGGTCGCTTCGGAAACGGCGGTTCGAACCAACTGGTCCAGCAGCCGCACGTATAGACCGAGACGCGCCGCCTCATCTCGCGAAATCGCACCGCAGAACACGATCAGCCACGGAAAATCGCCCTCGGGAATCCGCGCGACGAACACGTCTGGACCGTGTGTGATACCGAGCGCCTGAATCTGCGCGCGTGAAAGTGGCGTCAGCACACTCGCTGCGGGCAGTGCGTCCATCGGAATGTTCGCAGGCATCTGCGCTTTTGCCGGGACCGGCGGTGAGACTTCCGCCGCGAACATTCCGTCTGCGGTCATCACGTATCCGTAGACATCCACGTGCTTCCAGAAGGCCAGCGCCGCTGCAAACGCCGCCATGATCTCGCGGTCGGTGCCGTGTGCCGCCATCGCGTCGAGCACATGGCCGAGCGACGCGACATCGTCGAACAACTCGCCTCGCGACGCAACGGGCGTCGCCTGCAAGTGCGCCTGTATGCCGACGACGATGCTCTGCGCGGCGATCTCCAGACCGATGAGCTCTTCGCCGGTGCCGCGTCGTCCCGACATCGGATACGCGATCAGGACGACACCAACGACGTCACTGCGCTCGCTCAACGGATATGCAGAAATGCGAAGACCCTGCACCACCGCGATTTGACGTGCACGACGTGCTGTCGCCGTACTGACCAAGTTGCGCAGCTCTGGAGGAGGTGATGCGACCAGACGCGCGAGCGCAGTCTGGTCACCAATGTTGATCGGCAACCCGCGACGCGCGTGCGGATCGAAGAGCTGCACATCGAGATGCAGACGACGGCTCAGCGCGTCGAGCCACTCCCACGTGCGCGTACGCACGAGCGTGTCGAAGCGCGAAGAATCGATGAACGACCCGCGGGGGGGATCGGGTTCCATTAATCGTTCTGTTATCGCGACAGATTTCGGCAATGTGCAAGGCCGCAGCCACGGCGGCTTTTATCGACATCGCGGCGACAAACTCAACGAGCTCTATGACAAAGAGGCAGGCACACGCGCGTTGCGTTGAACAAGACTCCGCCCGCAGAGACTAAACGACTCGGGCTTTCAGGACTGTTTTCGCGTCGTCGTAGTCAATGTGTTGGTGCAGCCGTGTGAACATGCCCCGGCCTCGACGCATCCACGAGACGCGCGCGCAGATCAGTGAAAGGGTCTTCATGTAGAACACGCGAATGTGTCCGTGATCCAGATCAAACAGTCCACACGCGCGCGCACACCAGCACCGAAGTACCTGCCCCGCGCGGAACTAAGACCTTCTGAGAGAAGACGTCTCGTACTTGACGCTCAAGCCAGAAAGCGATTTGACACGCAGCGCAAAGCTGACGCTACCTGAACCATAGAGGCATATCCGTTGCCCTTCGTGCCGTTCGAATAACCCAAAGGTCCCAGCCCCGCGTGCGCGCGCGACAGGCCGCGACGCGGGACATGTGTCTTGGGTTGGCACAGGAGGCCGCGTGAGAACGCCGTTGAAGAACCGTGTAGTGCTCGCTGTCGTGCTTGCCGCTCTCGTCTTCGCCGCAACGCACAGCATTCGCGCCGAACTGCCGCAGGCTATTGGAACGTGGGCGTCACTGGGTACGACACCAGAGAGCCGCGTCGCCGCAGCCGCGGTTGCGCTGAAGGATGGCCGCACGCTCATCGCGGGCGGATCGGTCGACGGCACACCGACGGACTCCGTCGTCGTGTTCGATCCGAACACCGGATCGTTCTCGCTGGCCGGACATCTTCTGCTCGCGCGCGTCGGACACACGGCCACGCGGCTCGACGACGGCCGCGTTCTCATCGCCGGTGGAACCGCTGGCGATTTGGACAGCGCGGACCTCGAGCTCTTCGATCCGGCCGCTGGCATGTCGGTGCTCGGCGGCGCGATGACGCAGCCGCGCAGCGGGCACGCCGCCGCGAAGCTCGCAGATGGAAGGGTCTTGATTGTCGGCGGCAGAAATAGCGTCGACGGCGTTCTTCGGAACGCTGAGGTGTGGGACCCGGAGACGGGAACGGCGACACCAACTGTGCTTCCGATGCTGTCGCCGCGCACGGGCGCATCGGCAACAACGCTGATTGACGGACGCGTGCTGGTGGCCGGCGGCAATAACGGCACCGACGATCTCAAGTCGGCTGAAATCTTCGAGCCGTCGTCACAGATTTTCGAGGCGACCACGACGATGCTCAGCTTCGAGCGCAGCGGTCACGCAGCCGTTCTCCTCCCCAACAACAACAGCGTTCTGATTGCCGGTGGTTCGCGAAATGGCGTTCCCGTACGTACGAGCGATCTGTTCGTCCCCGCGGAATTCCCGGATCCGTATTCGTATGGAATGGGCAGCTTCGCGCAGACGGGCGATCTCCTCACCCCACGTGCGGGAGCGATTGCGTCACCGCACATCGAGGGGTACGCGGTCGCGATGGGTGGCGGTGCGACCGACGCGGAGGTCTATCGCTTCCCTACCGTCAAGACGGATAAGGACGACTACGCACCGGGCGAGCAGGCGATGATTACCGGTTCAGGCTGGAAGGCGGACTCCGAAGTCACGCTCGTGTTCCAGGAAGACCCGGCGGTGCACGACGACTACGTGCTGCACGTGCCGACCGACGGCGAGGGAAACTTTTCTTGGGATACGTGGGCTCCAGAAGAACATGACCTGAACGTGCGGTTTTATCTGATGGCGAAACAGCTCACTGCTCAAGGTGAGCATCGCGCGCAGATGACGTTTACGGACTCGAAACCAAATACGGTGACAGTTGGTCCTCAGAGTCCAAACCCGGTTGTGTCCGGGTCATCCGCGACGTACCTCATCACGGTTAATTTCAATGGCAGCGGGTCATCGTGCACTTCTCCGTTAAGCGTAAGCAGCGCACTGCCCTCTGGCGTCACCGCTTCGTTCAGCCCAGCATCCGTGACCAGCAGCGGCGAGAATGTCACTTCGACACTTACTCTCACAACTACACTCGGTGTCACGCCGGTACCGCCGGCAGCAACTTCGTTCACAGTTCTGGCGGCCAACGGCGGCGGAACCTGTCAGAGCGGGACGGCAAGCAATACGGGGTCACTTCTCGTTGTTGCGCCGGCAACGACAACCACGACAGCGGCCGCCACAGGTAACTTCGGCGGAACGGTTAATCTCTCGTCTCACTCCTCGCTGAACGGCGGCGGGAATGTGCCGAACGGCTCGCAAGTTAACTTCTTCGTGAACGGAATACTTGTCGGGTCCGCGACGACGACCGGTGGCAGCGGAAACGCCACGCTGAGCAACGCCAGTCTCGCTGGTATTGCAGTAGGCACGTATCCAACAGGTGTGACGGCCACGCTGGTGGGAACATTAAGCTACGCGAGTTCAACGGGATCTAACACGCTCACGGTGAACCCGGCAACAACGGCGACGACGACGTCAGTAAGCTCGTCACAAAATCCATCAACGTTCGGACAATCGGTAAGTTTCACCGCGACAGTCGCCCCAGCGTCGGGCTCAACGGCTCCGACAGGCACCGTGCAGTTCGTGATTGACGGCGTCAACTTTGGTTCCCCCGTTACGCTAAGCGCCGTTGGGACGAACGGTGTCGCCACGAGTGCTGCGACCACAACTCTTACAGTGCCGGGTTCCGCTCACAGTGTCACGGCGAATTACAGTCCTACGGGCGCCTTTTCTGCGAGCAGCGGCAGCCTCGCTGGCGGACAGACGGTTATCAAGGCAACGCCGACGGCGACCCTGGCCGTGAGCAACTCGCCGCAGACGTATACCGGCTCACCCCTGAGCGCGACGGTCGCGATCTCGGTCAGCTCGGTGTCCGGTGCGGTCGCCAACGTGAAA
>DASTZI010000015.1:0-12385 GCA_035764385.1 Vicinamibacterales bacterium | reverse complement strand
CCACGCTCCTGTCGACTTCGAGATCGAGCTGACGCTGGGCATCGACAATCTGGCCGTTGACGCGCTGGACGTCTGGATGCTTTTCGCCATACCGATCTTCGAGCCGAAGCTTTTCGCGCTGGAGCTCGGAGACCCGTGTCTTCAACTGCTGGACGAACGGATTGCTGGCAATCGTGCTGAGGCTTTCGCGATCGTTCGCCGCCGCAACCTGGTTGTAGAGCGCCTCCTTCTGAATGCGCGTCATCCGCGCCCGTGAGGCAGCGTCGTTCACCTGGTTCAGACGCGACACGATAATGTTCTGCCGATCTTCCAGTGAAAGCGCGTTCTTGTTTTCACGGTACTCGGCGAGCATCCGTTCGCTCGTCTGCACGACACTCTGTTGCTTGGCGACTTCCTCGGTCAGCCAGTCCAGCGTCTTGTCGGTGTTCTGCAGTCGGAACTCGAGGTTCTGATTGACGTACTCCTCGGCCAGCACATTGACGGCACGCGCGGCGAACTGCGGATCGGCGGAGACGAAATAGACGTCCACGAGCCGGCTGCCGCGGACCGGCGCGACCTGCACACGGCCCAGGAATGCGTCTGCCTGTTGATTCTCATTGAGGGGGCCGCCCGCACGACGAGCCGGCGCTGCTGGTTCGCCACGGACGAGCGCGATCGCCTTCGCTTTGATGTCGGCGATCGCCTGCGTCAGCGCAGGCGGTTTGGCGCCTTGTCCGTTGAACTCGGGCACCGCTTGCAGCTGCAGCCGTTTGACGGCGTGCAGCGCGAGGTCGCGTCCTTGAAGAATCTTGTATTGCGTCTGGTAATACGGCTCCGGATCGCTGTAGACGAGCGACGATTCCTTGAAATCCGTCTGCGCCGTCGTATGCTCCTCGTCAATCTGAATGCGAGCCTGGGCGCGATAAAGCGGCACCGTCGTGTACGTCTGGTACATCATGCCCGCGATGACGAGCATCGCGACACCGATCGCCGTTTTCCAATGCTTGATGATGATCGCGAGGCGATCGAACAGGTGGACGTTCGGGTCGGCGCTGAACAACCCGCCGGTCTTCCGGCCCTGCGCGGTTGGCGTCGAAACCGAAGACGGCGCTCCGCCTGTGGGATCTGTCGGTGTGAGGCCGCGAGGAGCAAACATTCTAATTTCCGGTGGACGTTACTCGCGGCAGCTGCGTGGTCGTCGTCGGCGTGACGTCGCGGCTCGTCGCGAGCGCGTCGGCATCGCCCCGGCTGGACCATAACTGGTTGCTGAACAGCGCCGCGACGACGGCGGCGGCCGCCGCGACCCGAACGACCGTTCGCAGCAGACCTCCCTTTGACGTCTTCACGACTTCACTCGCGGCGACGACGGAGCCGTCGGAGCCAACCAGTTCCACCACGTACTCACTTGATGGGAGATCCACGAACCAGAACTGTCCGAGTTCATCGGCGCTTGTCTGCTGCAGCGCTGCGCCCGTGCGGATGTCGCGCAGCACCACGCGCGCGTGCGGAATCGATGCATTCAGCGAGTTTTGCGCCAGGCCGACGAGCGCGTTGTCCGTCCCGCCGAGGGCCGCGATCGCGCCCGGTGTTATTTCGGGCACTGCGTTGTCGACGACGGAAGAACCGCGCGGTGTCCGCACGAGCGCGGTTGAAGACGATGACAGTTCACCGATGAACGGCCGGGGGCTTGAAGCGGTCGCCCCACCCGCATACCGCGCGGCGTCGGTTGTCCGAGCCTCGAGCACCGCCGCGGGGGTGTACCGCCAGATCGATTGCAGGCGAACCGGTCGGAATTGCGGCCAGCTGACAAACGACACCATTGTCAGGACGATGATGGCCTGAATGCCCAGGTGCGTACGTTTCATCGATTTCGTACCCAATATCGGCCCAAACGGTATTCACAACAGCCTGGGGTGTAACTTGAGATGACACGAGAGCCAATTATGGAACAATTTTCGAGGGACAACGAAGGCTGGAGGGCTTCCGTTACCGGTGCCAACTCAACGAGTTAAGGTCGGTCACTTCATCTGTAGCACTGCCACAGTCTCAATGTGTGCAGTATGCGGAAACATGTCCACGGGTTGAAGAGACACGACTCGATAGCCGTAGCCGCAGATTCGGGGCAACTCCCGGGTGAGCGCCTCCGGATTACAGGAGACGTAGGTCGCGCGGCGGGGCTTGAGCCGGCCGAACACCTCGCGTAGGACGGACGCCGAACACCCTTCCCGTGGGGGATCCAGGACCACGGCTTCGGCATTCCGGAGTGAAGGCAGTGCCGCTTCGACCCGTCGCGCAAGGAACCGACAGCGGCCGCGTGCCGATTTATTCAATTTGAGCGCGGCTTCGCCATCCGCGACCGCAACGCGATTTTCCTCGACGGCGAGTACTTCGTGTCCAGCCGCGGCAAGCGGAATGGCGAACAAGCCGCTGCCGGCGTAGAGGTCCAGCACGCGCGACGCGGACGACACGGCGTCGACGACGAGTCGAACGAGAAGTTCAGCAGCTTCAACGTTGGTCTGGAAAAAGGCGGTCGGCGACATCAGCAGCGAAGCCCCGGCGACCTCCTCGCGCATTCGCGACGAACCAGCCAGGTGCCGTGTCGCCGTCCCGAAGATGAACGCATCGTTCCGATCGTGCACGTTGACGTGCAACGATGTCGGCGGCGTACGTTCCAGCAACTGCCGGGTGGCGATCCGAACGCGACGGTCTCGATCGTGCGACACGACGAGGGTCGCCATGAGTTCCTTGGTGCGGTAGCCAACCCGGATGGCGAGACTGCGCAAGGTCCCGCGCTCGCCGCCGGCGGCCCGAAGGCCGGCCGCCGCGAATGTGTCGCGGGCGCAAAATGCGAAGGCATTTCCGCGCTCGTCGTGCACCGGGCATTCCACAACCGGAATGACGCGCCGCGATCCGCGAACGTAGTGTCCCATCGTCAACGTTGCACCACGATTGCCGAAGACGAAATGCACTTTGTGCCGGTATCCCCACGGCTGGTCCAGCGCGGTGGCGGCTAGCGTGGGCAGCGTGGCTGGAGCGTCAGGCACACTGGCGCGGACGAGTCGATCAACGAGTTGCGTCTTGAGCCGAAGTTGTTCGGGATATGCGATGTGCTGCCACGTGCAGCCGCCGCATGGACCGACGCCCGGTTTGGCGTCGGGGCCGAAGTGGCGGCAGCGCGGCGTGACTCGATGTGGCGACGCGCGGAGAATTTCGACGAGCGACACGACCGCCGGAACGCGTCCGCGCTCGATAACGCGGATGCGAACGCGCTCGCCGGGGATGGTGAATGGAACGGTTAGCCGGCGCCCATTGGAGGTGGCGATGCCGTCGCCGTTGGGCGCGAGCGCGTCGATGTCGACAATACTCAACTCACATTCAGAAGCTCGACGTCGAAGACGAGCGTCGCGTTGGGCGGAATCACGCCTCCGGCTCCCTGTGCTCCATACCCGAGTGCGGGAGGAATGGTGAGGGTACGCTGTCCGCCGACCTTCATGCCGGCAACACCCTGGTCCCAGCCCGGAATCACTTCTCCGCCGCCAAGGCGGAATGTGAATGGTTCGTTTCGATCGCGCGAGCTGTCGAACTTCGTACCCTTGTGATCGGATTTTCCTTCGTCGTAAAGCCAGCCTGTATAGTGCACTTGGACGCGGCGTCCGGGCGTGGCCTCGTCGCCGGTTCCAGTTTTCACATCCTGCTTCATCAGCTGCGTGATGTTGGATTGACCCATGTTGCCTCCACCGCATGCGGCAAGCACGCTGATGAGCAGAGCCGTCGCCACACGTTTCATGGACTTGATTATAGGTGGCACTTCCATTGCTCCCTTGCGCGTCCGTGCACGGTTTTCACGTCGCCATTGCCGGAACGGGACTGGCGGGGCTGTCCGCGGCCTATGAACTAGCCCGCGCCGGGGCCGCCGTGACACTGCTGGATGCGCGGTCCTATGCCGGCGGACGGGTGCGGACAGTCCGCGAATTCGCTGCACAACAACACGGCGAGCTGGGCGGCGAATTCATCGACGGCGATCAGAAGGAAATCATTGATCTCTGCCGGCAATTCGACCTGCCGCTTGTACGGATTCTGCGCGGCGGATTCACCCACAGATTCCGCGACGCGAGCGGGACATTTCACGTGAGCCGGACGGCGCCATGGGACGCGCTCCGCGACTGCTTATCGCCGCTGACGCGCCGCTACACACTCGCCCGAGGCGATTCCTCGTCAGAGGCCATCCGCGAAATAGCGAGGATGTCGCTGAGCGACTGGATGCGGCAATCGAAAGCGCCTGCCGACGTGCATTACATCGCAAACGCGCTCCGTGGGTTCTTTCTCGCGGATCCGGACGAAATCTCTGTTCTGCCCGTGGTCGAGCAGATTGCGAAGGGCGGCCCGCCTTCGCAGGCCGGGTTCTTTCGCATCGAAGGCGGAAACGATCGCCTCGTCGATGCGCTGGTGCGCGGCGCGGCAGGCCGGGTTCTTCTTGGACACGCGGTGCGGACGGTCGCCAGCGCGCTGAATCGGGTTGTCGTCACCGTCACGGATCCGTCGGGCCTGACGCAGCAGATTGAAGCGGACTATCTGGTGATGACGCTGCCCGCATCGACCTTGCGCCACGTCGACATCCAACCTGCATTGGCTGACGATCAACGTCGGGCGATTGAGCGTCTTGCCTACGGCCGCGCCACGAAGGTGTTGCTCCAAAGCTCGATGAAAATGTTCGACGATCGCCACGCCCGCGCCTTCGCGACCGACGATTGCGTGGGTGCATTCTGGGACGGCAGCGAGGAACAGGGTGATGCGGCATCCATCGTCTCGTTTCTCGGTGGCGGATCCGCCAGCGGCTGCCTGCGCGACAAGGCGGCGGCGGGTGGTCAGTCTCTGCTGTCCAACCTGTGCTGGCTCGGCATCGATCGAGCACCCATCACTGCCGTGCATATTGGCGACTGGACGGCGGACCCGTGGGTGCGCGGTGGATACGCCTTCCTCGATCCGGGATTCGACCCCGCGTGGCGATCGCTGCTGGCGCGCCGGGCCGGGCGCATTGTCTTTGCCGGCGAGCATACGAGCGAACGCTGGCAGGGTTACATGAACGGCGCCATCGAGTCCGGGCAGCGCGCCGCGCGCGAGCTGATCGGTGGGACGTAGGGATGGGAAGTGCTTGATCCCCGATCCCCGATCCCCGATCCCTGATCCCCGATCCCTGATCCCCGATCCCTGATCCCTTCAGTACACAATAGAGACGGAGGTGCTTGTGGCTGTTCGCCGCGGCGTTGCCGTCATTGTCGCCATCATCGCGTTTGGCGTGATCGTGTCTTTCACGGGCATCGGGCTCGTGTATCTGCTGGTCTCGCGTGGTCCGTCCATTCAGGACGATTCGACGCTGGTGCTGCGTCCCGGCGGTGAACTGCAGGAAACGGTACCCGCCGACGTCGTCGGGCAACTGATCGCGAGCGACACCATGACGGTGCGCGGTTTTGTCGAAAGCCTCCGTCTGGCAAAACGCGACCCGCGCATTACCGGTGTCCTGCTGATGCCCTCGTCCATCGACTCGCCGTACTGGGGAAAAGTGCAGGAACTGCGCGACGCGGTGCTCGACTTCCGCAAGTCGGGGAAGGTGGTCGTTGGTTTCCTCGAATACGGCGGCGATCGCGAGTATTACCTGGCGAGCGCCGCGGATCACGTCTACTTGCTGCCCACCAGTTCGCTCGACATTACAGGCATTGTCTCGTATGAGGTCTTTCTGCGTGGCGCCTTCGACAAGGTTGGCGCCTATCCCGACTTTCTGCAGATTGGCCCGTACAAGACCGCAGTCAATCAGCTGACGCAGAAAACGTTCACGCCCGAGCATCGTGAGATGGCCGAGTCGCTCAACGACGACATGTACCAGCAACTGGTGCGAGGCATTGCGTCTGCCCGCAAGAAAACGGAAGCAGAGATGCGACAGCTGCTCGATCAGGGGCCGTTCTCACCCGAGGAAGCGGTTCGAAGCGGACTGGTCGACGGCCTGGCGTACGAAGACCAGCTCGATGATCGGGTGCCGCAACTCCGTCAGGGCGGCGAGATGCGTCGCGTCGACGGCAGTGAGTATCAACGCGTCACGCCGCGTTCGGTTGGAGTACGAACGGGGTCGCGCATCGCCGTGCTCTACGCATCGGGTGTCATTGCGTCGGGAAAGAGTGGCTATAACCCAGGATCAGGCATGGTTGTCGGCTCCGACACCTTCGTCGAGCAGCTCCGCCGTGTCCGCAACGATGAGTCCATCAAAGCGATCGTGTTGCGGGTGGATAGCCCGGGCGGATCGGGTTCGGCCTCCGACGTGATGTGGCGTGAGCTCACGATCACGCGCGATCAGAAACCGGCCCGTCCGCTCATCGTGTCGATGTCCGATCTGGCGGCCTCCGGCGGGTACTACATTTCCGCGCCCGGACAAGTCATCGTCGCGCAGCCTGGGACGCTGACCGGCTCGATCGGCGTGTTCAGCGGCAAGGTCGTCATCGATGGCACATTGGCGAAAATCGGCATCACCACCGAGACGGTCAAGTCCGGGAAGAATTCGGATCTCGCCTCGCCGTTCACGCGCTTTTCTCCGGATCAGCGCACCAAGATGGGTGAGTACATGGCGGGGTTCTACAAAACGTTCATCACCAAGGTCGCGGAAGGGCGCCACACGACCCCCGACAAGATCGATGCGGTCGGACAAGGTCGCGTCTGGACCGGCGCGCAGGCGAAAGAGCGCGGACTGGTGGACGCGCTCGGCGGTCTCGACACCGCCGTGGCGATCGCCAAACAACGCGCACATATTCCGGCCGACGAGGACGTGGAGCTCGTGGTCTACTCGGGGCGGCGAAGTTTATTCGAGGCGCTCACCGAGCTGAGTCGCTCTTCGTCGGCGTTTACATCGTGGGGGGTCTTACTGAATGCGGCCGAGCGTCAGGCGGTGGCGTCACTCGTCACGCCGGTTGCAACATTCCGGCGTGGCGAGCCGCTGGCGTTGATGCCGTTTGCGTTCGTGCGCTAGGCGCCGATAATCTTCTTGGCGACGTCGGCATTCACCTGGATCTTCATGCCCTGCTTTGCCTTCGCCATATAGGATTCGAAGAACTGGGCGCGGCGCTCGTTGAGCAGCTGCGTCCGGAACGTCTCTTTCCCCGACGTGAAGGCGTCGGGCGTCACTTCCTGTCGTTCGGCGGCACGGACGATGACGGTTGCCGTGGGCGTCGCAATCGGTTCGCTGACGCCTCCTGCGGGAAGCGTGAACGCCGCCTTGTCGACTTCCTGACTGACGCCGACGTCGGGAATTGGCGAGCCGCGTGTGATGAGCTGCGTGTCCTTGGCTTCGAGACCCTGCGCCTTGGCTGCCGCCGCGAAGTCGTTCGCCGATCGGAGGGCGGCGGCGATCTCACCAGCCTTCTGTTTGCTCAACTCCGCTGCACGGACCTTAATCACGTCGTCGCGCACGCGATCCTTGACTTCATCCAGATTCGGCACGTAGGGCTCGCGCCTGCCGCTTACCACGATGTACATCGGACCACGCGGTGACTGCAGCCCGCGGCTCACTTCGCCGTCTTTCATCTGAAACGCCTGGTTGGTGACCTCGGGCGTCGGGCCGATGCCAGGGACCGGTTCGTCGCGTGCGAAAAAGGCGGTTTCGCTCACGACCAGGCCGGCTTCCTTGCCGACGGTATCCAGATCCGCCGGCTTCTTGATTCGCGCGTCGAGGTCGCGCGTGCGGTCCATGAGCTGCTGATCGAGCCGCTGCGTCGTGAGCGTGCCCTGGATCTGTGCGCGCACTTCATCCAACGTGCGCGTCGCCGCCGCCTTCTTGTCCACCACCTTGATGATGTGGAACCCGAACTGCGACTTCACGAGATCGCTGATCTGCCCCGGCTGCATCGAGAAGGCCGCCTGCTCGAATTCAGGAACCATACGGCCTTTCGGGAAGTAGTCGAGGTCGCCGCCGTTGGCCTTCGATCCGTCGTCTTCCGAGTATTTTTTCGCGAGTGCCGCGAAGTCCGCTCCGGGGGCTTTCGCCTGCTTCAGGATGTCCTCGGCCTGCTTCTTGACGGTCGCTTCATCCTTGCCGTCCGTCTTCAGCAGGATGTGGCTCGCGCGCACCTGTTCCGGAGCCTGGAACTGCTGGATGTTCGAGTTGTAGTAGCTCTCAATCTCCTGCGGCGTTATGGTTATGCGCGAGCGCAGCTGATCGCGATCGACGAGCAGGTACCGGATCTTCCGCGAGTCGCCCTTGCGGTACTCCGTCTTGTGGGCGTCGTAGTACGAGGAGATATCCGCGTCGTTCACCGTGACCTTGTCACGGAACTTGTCCGCGGTGAGCGCGACGACCTGCAGCTTCACCTTCTCGTTGCGGTTGCGGTATTCACGCTCGAGGTCGGAATCGGAGACGGACACCCAGTCCGTGATGGCCGAGCGCAGCTTGTCGATCATCATGCTGCGTCGCAAGCTCTGCTCGAAGTCGCCCTTGGTGAGCGGCGGATACTGCGACGCGAGCAGCTGTTCGTACCGCTGCTCGCCGATGAAGCGGCCGTTTTCCTGCAGCGCTGGAATCGAGAAGATCTGCTGCGCCAGTTCTTCATCGCTGATCCGGATGCCCTGGCGGTCGGCCTCGGCGAGCGCGGCCTGCTCGTCCACCATCTGCTGCAGAATCTGCTGATCGACCCCGAGCTGGCGCAGCA
Organism: Vicinamibacterales bacterium; assembly: GCA_035764385.1. Lineage (GTDB taxonomy): Bacteria > Acidobacteriota > Vicinamibacteria > Vicinamibacterales > UBA2999 > Gp6-AA40. Next base: position 3,719 of record DASTZI010000015.1, on the reverse strand, counting down.
GTTGCTCGTTGATGCTGCCGCCGTACTGCTGTTGGTAGGCCTGGATCTGATTCTGATAGCGACGCTGAAAATCGACGCCCCGGATGTCGGTGCCGTTGACGGTGGCCACAACGTCCGATGGGGTCGCGCCAATGGTGGTTCCCGTGTTCATGTAGCTCGGGAAATACAGCGCGATGAAGGCCAGCACGACCAGAGCCAGGCTCCACTTGAGCCAGTTCTTGTGCCGCCGCATCGAGTCGAGCATCGTCATGGTTTAATCCTCAGCACGGTATTGAAGCCTCTCATCGTACGCCATCACTCGCCGGAGTCGCAACGGTTTCATGGTATATTTTGCTAGTTTAGAAGGACTTAGCGCCCCCGCTCCCTTCCAGCGGTGACACCTATCTCCGCCAAGTCTAGCCTTTCCGACTCCGCCGGGCGCCGTATTCGTCGTGCCGATCTGGCTGCTCGACTGAAAGGGCGCGTCCGTTCGCTGCGCACGCAGCTCGAGCGGCGTGAGACATTGCTCGAGACGATTCGTGAAGCGAACGCGACGGTCGACCCCAGGAAAGTGGCGGGATGGCTGGTGCACCGTGCGAGGACGTGGATTCCATGTCCATGCTGGGCCGTCGTCGCGCGCGACATGAAGGGCGACCTGACCGTGATCGCTGACGAAGGGCTGACATCTGACCTGATGCCGTCGGTCTGGGTGGCCGCGCAGTGGGTGATGCGTCACGGCTCGGAGTTGTTGTCCGGCGATCTCGCCAAAGACAGCGGCAAGCAAGGGGCGATGGGGAGCGCGATCGCATTTCCGCTTGTGTGCCGCAACCGTCCAATCGGCGTGCTGGCCGGCCTCGATCCGATGCCTTCCGCAGCCTTGCCCGCGCTCAGCGCGTCGCTCTCGTTGGCGTTTCGCTCGATCCTCGAGGCGCCCGCGATTGCGCTCGACAACGCGCTGGCGCTCCAACGCCTGGAGGCGGTGTCTGTCACCGACGACCTGACGGGGCTGCACAACTCGCGATTTCTCAATCTCGTGCTGCGCCGCGAAGCCAAACGCGCCTCGCGCAGCGGCCGGCCGCTTTCGCTGCTGTTTCTCGATCTCGATGGTTTCAAGCAGGTCAACGACACCTACGGACATCTGGCGGGCAGCAAGGCGCTCGTCGAAGCGGCGGCGATCATCCGCGGGAGCGCGCGCGAAACGGACATCGCTGCACGTTTTGGCGGAGACGAGTTTTCGGTGGTATTGCCCGATACGGGCCGCGAAGGCGCGCTATCGGTCGCCGAACGGATCCGGGATCGGATTGGCGCCTGCATCTTTCTGGCGTCGGACGGGTTATCCGTCCATCTCACCGCGTCTATTGGAGTTGCAACCCTGCCGGACGTGGCTGCTTCGGCCGAAGAATTAATACGAGCCGCCGACGTGGCCATGTACCGAGTAAAAGACGCGGGGAAGAATGGGATTCATATTGCGCAGGAGGCTCCGGCCTTTTGATGTAGAGGCGGACCAACAGGCCCGCCCAAGGAGTTTTCGACTTGGCTCTCGGCTCGTTTTTCTCCCTCTTCTCAAGCGATCTCGCGATCGACCTCGGCACCGCCAACACCTGCGTCTACGCTCGTGGCAAGGGCATTGTCGTGAACGAGCCCTCGATCGTCGCGATCAACAAGGTCAACGGCCGTGTTGAAGCGGTCGGCAAAGATGCGAAAGAGATGCTCGGCCGCACGCCGGGCAACATCGTCGCGATCAAACCGATGAAGGACGGCGTCATCGCGGACTTCGAAGTGACCGAGAAGATGCTGACCTATTTCATCAAGAAGGCGCACAACCGGAATGTCTGGGTGCGTCCGCGAATCGTCATCGGCGTTCCATCGGAAATCACGCAAGTCGAGAAGCGCGCGGTGAAAGACAGCGCGTATCGCGCCAAGGCGAGCGAGGTTCACCTCGTCGAGGAAGCGATGGCCGCGGCGATCGGCGCGGGGATGCCGATCACCGAACCCTCGGGCAACATGATCGTCGACATCGGCGGCGGCACGACCGACATTGCCGTGATCTCCCTGGCCGGAATCGTCTACAGCAAGGCGGTGCGCGTCGCGGGCAACGAGATGGATGAAGCGATCATCCAGTACATCAAGAAGACCTATAACCTCCTCATCGGCGAGCGCACCGCAGAGCAGATCAAAATGGAGATCGGCTCCGCGTTCCCCCTCGAAGAAAAAATGACGATGGAGATCAAGGGGCGGCACCTGATTGAAGGCGTGCCGAAGACGATCACCATTTCGGACGAAGAGATTCGCGAGGCGCTCGCGGAAACGGTGAACGTCATCGTCGATGCGGTCCGCGTCGCGCTCGAGCGCACGCCGCCCGAACTGTCGGCCGACATCGTCGACCGAGGCATCGTGCTCACCGGCGGCGGATCGATGCTGAAAAATCTCGACAAGCGGCTGCGCGAGGAAACGGGTCTGCCGCTCGCGATGGCGGAGGATCCGCTTTCGTCAGTAGTCCTCGGCGCGGGCAAAATGCTGTCGGACTTTAATTTGCTGCGGAAGATCTCCATTGATTAGGCGTGTGGGGCGCCCCTTTGCGGGACGCCATTGATATGGCCGTGATCGATATCCGCCGCCGTACCGGTTACCTCTTTCTTGCGGTGGTCGTGGGGCACGTCATCCTGATATCCACGCAGGTCACGACCAAACGCGGTGTGCCGATGCTCGCGGAAGCGGTGTTCGGCCTCTTTGCAGAAGTGCAGCGGGTTGCGAATGCGGTCACGATGGGCGTCCGCACGTCGTGGAAGGACTACTTTGCGCTTCAGCAGGTGCAGGAAGAAAACGAGCAGTTGAAACAACAAATCAGCGCCCTGCAGATCCGTCTTCAGCAGGAGCGCAGTCTGGCGCAGCAGTCGCAGTCACTTCAAAAACTGCTGGATCTGAAAACCAGCATCGAGCTGTCGACGACGGCGGCCAATGTCATCGCGGGCAGCGCCAGCCCGGAGTTCCGCACGATCACGATCGACAAGGGGACGAGTGAGGGTGTGCACGGTGACATGGCAGTCATTTCACCTGCCGGGATCGTCGGCCGCATCATCCAGCCGAGTCCGCGGGCAGCGAAGGTGCAGCTGCTCATCGACCGCAACGCCGCCGCAGGTGCACTGATCGAGCGCAGCCGTGCGCAAGGTGTCGTGATCGGAACTGGCGAAGACGAGTTGCGGATGGATTACGTTGCCGGATCGACCGAAGTGAAGCCTGGTGACGTGGTCGTGACGTCCGGAATCGACGGCATTTACCCTAAGGGCTTTGTAATAGGTCAGATACAATCTGTAAAGAGGGGAGCGGGACAATACAGCTCGATTGTGATCCGACCGGCAGTCGATTTCTCGGCGCTCGAAGCGGTGTTAATCGTTCTTACGCCACCGCCTACGGCGCACGTAAGTGGACCCGGCGCGGATCAGGGTACTAGGTGAGAGCAGCCGGCGTTTTAATAGCGATAGCTCTGGCGCTGGCGTTGCAAACGAGCCTGGCGCGGTTCCTCGTTGGTGGAACGGCGGCGCTCGACCTCGTGCTCGTCGTCGTGGTGTACGTCGCGCTAACGAGCGGACCGGTAACGGGAATGCTGTCCGGAAGCGCCGCAGGCATCGTGCAGGATGCGTTGTCGAGCGGTACGGTCGGTATCGGGGGTCTCGCAAAGGCAATCGTCGGGTTTGGTGCGGGAGTGATCGGGCAACAATTCATCGTGACCGCGGCGTTTC
>DASTZI010000014.1:0-5050 GCA_035764385.1 Vicinamibacterales bacterium | reverse complement strand
AGCCGCTGAAGCTGGTCGGTGCCACTGGTTCGACCGTGGCGCCGATCGCACTACGGTGACGCATATGTCGAGCCGCCGAACGTTTGTGAAACAGGCTTCGCTGCTCGTTGCAGGAGCGTACGTAACGCCGTGGCTGAAGTGCGTCAGCGCCGCAGATCTCGAGAGCGCCATCGCCGACACGTCAGGTGGCAAGGTTCGTGGCGTCGTGATGGGACGCGTCAGGATATTCAAAGGCATTCCCTATGGTGCGCCGACGGGCGGGCAGAACCGATTCAGGCCGCCGGTCAAACCTGCGCCGTGGACTGGCGTGCGCGATGCGCTCGCGTACGGCCCGACGGCACCGCAAACGAGCGACAACTCCGGAACAACCGCCGCAGGGTCGCCGCCGCAGCAGAGCGAAGACTGTCTCGTGCTGAACGTGTTCACGCCTGGCGTGAGCGACGGACGAAAGCGGCCGGTCATGGTCTGGCTGCACGGCGGCGGATTTTCGAGCGGCTCCGGCTCCGGCCGCATTCTCGACGGCACCAGCCTCGCTCACACGCAGGACGTCGTCGTCGTGACGCTGAATCACAGGCTGAACGTGTTCGGCTACACGTATCTCGGCGACGCGATGGGGTCCGACTTCGCAGCCTCCAGCAGCGTCGGTTTGCTCGACATCGTGGCCGCGCTCGAGTGGGTACGAGACAACATCAGCGGGTTTGGCGGCGATCCGAATCTCGTGACGATCTTCGGCCAATCGGGCGGCGGACGAAAGGTCGCCACGCTGATGTCGATGCCGGGCGCAAAGGCACTCTTTCACCGCGCGATCATCGAGAGCGGCGCCGTGCTTCGCCTGACGACGCACGAGGACGCGTCGAAGCAGACCGACGTGCTGCTCGCCGAGCTCGGCCTCAAGCGCGGTCAGCTACGTGAGCTTCAGAACGTGTCGATGGCGCGCCTGCTCGCGGCTGACGCGGCCGTGCAACAGAAGATCAAGCAGGGTGAGCCGGGCATGACGGCGAACTCGCCGATGGTGGACGGCAAGGTCATTCCCGGCCATCCGTGGGATCCCAAGGGGCCGCCATTGTCGGCGACGATACCCTTGCTCATCGGGTATGCCCACACAGAGGAGACGCTCTACGATCGCCCGACACCCGAAAAGCTGGCGCTCAATGAGGCTGGACTCAAAGAGCGCGCGAGCAAACGGCTCGGCGTCGATCCCACACACGTGATCGAGACGTTCCGCCAGGCCAACCCGCAGGCGTCGCCATGGGATTTGTGGATTTTGATCGCAACCGATCATCCTCGAGGGACGTACTCGCGCGAACTCGCGAAGCGGAAGGCCGATCAACGTGGCGCGCCGGTCTTCGCGTACCGGTACGACTGGGAAACACCTGAAGGCGGCGGTCATATGCGATCGCCGCACACGATTGAGATTCAGTTCGTGTTCAACAACATCAAGATTGCGGGACCACTCATTTCGAAAACGCCTGCGGCGTACGCGCTCGCCGAGAAGACGAGCGCGGCGTGGGCGGCATTTGCGCGGACCGGCAACCCGAATACGTCCAGACTGCCAGCATGGCCAACCTATTCGGCCGCGTCACGCGACACGATGCTCTTCAACAACGAATGCCGCGTCGTGCGCGACCCGGATCGCGGTCCACGTCTGGTGATGGAGCAGGTACTGAAGCTGACGTAACCTACTTCTTGTTCCGCCCGTAGTTGTCCTTCGCCGCGGCGTCGATGAGATTCGCCGTCTCAGTGTTCTCGCACGATGTTTCCATGATGTGCTCGAACGGCGCCCGCACCAGCTTCGTCGTCGGCGCCTTCCACGTGCTGGTCAGTACGTTCGGATCATCAGCCGTGACATTGATCTCGAGTGTGTCGGCGTCGACCAGACGATACGTTTCAACCATGTGCAGCGCATCGGAGTGAAACGACACGTCGCCATGATGGTGCAGCCAGTTGCGATCGCTGAAGTTCGTCACGTCGACGATGAGCGTGTCGCCATCCCAACGACCCACAGCGTCACCACGGTTTGAGGGCACGACATCGTCGCGATGCGGCCGTCCATCGGTCGGGATGATGCGAAAACCGTGGTACGTCTCGATGAGCTGAAACATGGTCTTCGGCGTCATCACGATCTCACCGACGAGGCCGTTGCCAACCAGTGGAGTCGGACCGATGATGCTCGGGATGCACCACAGCGCCGGATCGTCCTTGTCGCTGAGCGCCTTCGCCTTCGCCATCGAGTCGGGCTTGTACAGACTTCCGAACGACTGGGCGCCGATACCCTGACGCTCTCCGTCCCGGTAGATGGCGGTCGCCTGTGCGGGAATGAGATCGTGCCCGGGCCACCAGACCCCGGTCATGTCCGGATGACCGTCAGCCGTGCGTGGGATCGGCTTCGATTGGGCCGCTACGGGCGTGGCGCTGATCAGAGCGAGGGACACGATCGCGATCGCGATGATGAATGCCTTCTTCATGGCGAACACCTTTCCTCCGTTATCTGTTTGCGTCGGGCTCGTTGCCCTTGGGTCCGATGATGTAGGACCGGCCGTCGGCGAGAACGATTTCGCGGGCCGCTCCCTCGTTCTTGGTCACGTCGCGTGCGTGACAACCTCTGATCGTCACCGTCGATCCCACTTTGAATACGTCGGGCTTCACGCCACTGCGAATGAGCGCGGTCGGCGTCTGCGCTTCGAATCCCCACTGCTCGACTTTGCCGTTCGCGTCCTTGACGTCGAGATAGATCCAGGAGTGCGGATTGGCGAGTTTGACCTGGGTGATCACACCCTGGACGGTGATGAGCGCGTTGGCGTCGAACGCCGCGGCAAACGAGTGGTGCGCGGACACAGGTACGGCGGTCAGCGCACCGAAGATTGCGGCCGAAATCGCGAAGACCCTGCGTTTCATCTCAACACCTCTCTCAAAAATCCAGCTGCGCACTAATCTTGAGGAAACGGCCCACCATCACGATCTGCGGCACCCGATACGTGCCGTAGGCCGCACTTTCGGTCAGAACCGCACTCGAATTCAACGCGTTATACAGATCGAGATTCACTGCTGTGCGCCGCTGCTGGAATTTGAAGATCTTGCCCACGCGGAAGTCGAGCTGGTTGACGCGGTCTCCGTACAGCGCGCCTGCGGTCGCCGTCGTCGGCGTTGCCGCCAGCGCATTCGATCCGAACAGATTCACCTGTGCGTTCGCCGAGTTCCCCGACAACGGGCGCCCAAGTGACTGTGCCGCCAACGCGGTTGGCGCGTTAAATGTCGCCTGAACGATCGGTCCGGGATTGCTCTGGAATGAGCCGCCGACCTGAACGTCCAGCCTCGGAATCGTGTACGACCCCAGCGCCTTGACCTGCGTGAGCCACGGAGAATTCATGCTGCAGTAGCCAAGCGGCAATGCCGTCGTGGCGGTGCTGATCAGTTCCGGAAGCTTCGCCACGACGTCGCAGTTGTCAGTACTGGTGCGGCCCGTGCTCACGCCACCCTGGACCGTGAGCCCACGCGTCAAGCGTGCATTCGCGCTGAAGTCGACGCCGTTCCAGTGCTCGATCTGCGTACCGTAGTTGGAGGCGAGTGTCACGAAATTCTGCGCAGGCACGCTGAACTTGGACGGGGTCACGTTGTACAGCCCACAGATCTGATTTGCGCCGCCGCCGGGCAGCCGCCCGTCGGCGGGAGCGGTAATGCAATACGTATCGAAGTCGGCGGGCGCAAGCGCCAGATTGTCGGTCACGCCGAAGTTCCCATACCACCGACGGAAATACCCGACGTCCACCGACACCCGCGGCAACACCTGGTGCTGAACGCTGGTGGCGAACTCCCAGTCGAAAGACCGATTTCCCCAGCCAGTGGTCGCTTTCGGATCGTAGGTCGTGCTCGGGTTCGCTTTCCCGAAATTTGGATCGTTCAACGGGCCGCACTCGCCGTTTGCGGCCGCGCTCGTCAGGTCGCAATCAGGGACGAAATTCCGATTGCCGTCGCTCCACGTCCGCGTGGTGCTGTGGACGACCCGGCTGTATGGAGCCTGCGTTCCGTAGGTGAAGGCAGGGCCGTCCGATCCGATCAGATATTTGTTCAGGCTGACCTTCACGGCTGTCTTGCCGTTTCCGAACAGGTCGTACGCGGCGCCCATTCTTGGCGTGATGTCTTTCCAGTTCGAATTCGGCGTGCGCGGAAGGGTGAAGTTGCGGCCCGGCGCAAACTGGATTGGACCGTAGGTCTCCTCGGGAAAACTGCTCTTGAACGAGTCAAACCTCACGCCGCCAGTCAGCGTGAGGCGCGTGATGGTCCATCGATCCTGCGCGTAAACGCCGAGGTCGTGATCGAGGTTCCAGCCGTCGTGGTACGGCGTCGCGTACACCGTGATCAGGTTGGGGACGCCGTTGTTGAATCGATAGTAGAGGTTCTGCCGTCCATTCAGGAACAACAGGGCGTCGATATCGCCGTCGCCGTTATTGAATCCCACCTTGAAGGCGTGAGCGCCGGTGATGTAGGACGCGGCTGCCCGATAGCGCAAATCGTGCTGCCAGCGATCAGCGAAGCCCGCCGGGCGAAGCTTGTAGTTGATCTGACTCGATTGCTCGAGCACGCCGATCACATCCGGATTGGTGCCTGTGTAGGGGAACCAGCCCCACCGGTGGTACTGGTGAAACATGCCGGCCTCGAGCAGCAGTCGGGACGTGACGGGAGAAGTCCATTCGGTCGTGAGCAGATGGTGTGGCCAGCCCCAATGGTTATCGAACCCGGGCGACGTGGTCGCGCGGATCGCCGACGGGCAGGTGCACATGTGCTCTTTCGCGAACGAGAACCCGAACTTGTTTCTCTGCGTGGCTTGCCAGGTGAGGCGGACGTTCCCTTCATTCCACATCCCGTCATTGGAGACGCGATGGGCCGCGTCCTGATTCAGCGTCCAGACGTTCGGATCGTTGTAGGTGGTGTCGAAGAACATGCCGCCGACCCAGTTCTGCGCGATCTGCAGCCGATGCGACGCGTAGAACCACAGCTTGTTCTGAAGGATCGGGCCGCCGAATGCCGGGTTGAGATCCGCGACCTTCTTGAG
>DASTZI010000013.1:0-45541 GCA_035764385.1 Vicinamibacterales bacterium | reverse complement strand
GAGCTCCCCGATCTGCGGCTCTTGCTGTCTGAACGCCGGCGCTGACTCAAACGACGTATAGACCGCGTCATCGAGGCGGCCGTCGAAGACGAGCGGCTGCATCAGACGATGGGCGCGGACGGTGACCGGCTCGGGCTCCTGCGCGCGAGCCGACGCGGGGCAGAGCAGTCCCACAAGAAGCGAAACGGTCACGAGCCGGCCGATCATCCGGCCGCCGCTTCGTCCATGGCCTCGTTCGCGAGGCGGTCGGCTTCCTTGTTGAATTCACGGCGCACGTGTTCGAACGTCACGTCGCCTATTTGACGGGTAAGGGCACGCGCCTGCTCGTAGAGCGGCTGCAGGCCCGGACTCTTCACGCGGTATTCCCCCCGCATCTGTTTCACCAATAGCTCCGAATCGGCGCGGACATGCAGCTTTGAAATCCCATGAGCGGCCGCCCATCTTAACGCAGCGATCAATCCGCTGTACTCCGCCACGTTGTTCGTCGCGAGCCCCAACGACTCCTTCAGCTCGGCGATCGTGCCGTCTTCCTGCTCGATACGAACGCCATACCCGGCGGGACCGGGATTGCCACGCGACCCGCCATCCACGTACGCGCGCGCAGATCCGCCCTGAGGCGCACCAAAGAGCGACGGTTGATTCACTTCGAACTTCGCCCTTCGAACGTCAAACGGCTACGCGTGCGTGACTGCGGGTTCGACCGCGGGTGGAGGAATGTAGTAGAGGATGCGATTGCAGCTGGCGCACTGAATGATCTGATCGTTGCGACGCACTTCCTGGAACACCTGCGGCCGCAGGCGAACATGGCACGCGGAGCAGAGACCATCGCGTGTCGCGACGGCAATGGCGAGGCCCTTGCGCGCGCGCGCGACCTGCTCGAACAACGCGACCAGGCGCGCGGGTAGAGAGGCGACGAGCGCCTGCCGTTTGTTGGTCGCCTCCTTGAGCGCGGCTTCGGCCGTGACCAGTTCCTCGGCCAGCGTCTTCTTCTCCGCCTCGACGTCCTTCTGCTGCGCCGCCAGCACCTGCTCGGCTTTCTTGATGTCTGCTGTCACCGCGTCGGCTTCCATCATCCGTTCGAGCACGCGCTCTTCGACGGTGCCGAGCTCTTTCTGCGCGGTTTCGATCTCGTGCTGCATCGCCTGGTATTCGCGGTTGGTCTTGACGGCGGAGAGTTGATCCTTGAATTTCGAGAGGCGGGACTGAAAGGTAGCGGCTTCCCTTTCCTGCTCGCGGCGCGCCTCCTGGCTCGTTTTGAGACGCTGCCGCGCCGTCTCGAGCGCGTCTTTCGCGTGCGCGAGACGCGCATCGGCATCCGCCATGTGCTGAGGATGAGCGGCGATGCGCCGCTTGGCCTCCTCAATGGCGGTCTCCAGATTCTGGAGGTCGATGAGCTGCTGGAGGTCAGGTGACATTCATGTTTGAGTGGGCCCGCCAGGATTCGAACCTGGGACCAACCGATTATGAGCCGGCCGCTCTAACCGCTGAGCTACGGGCCCCCAAAGCAAATCCCAAATCCCAAATCCCAAATCCCAAATCCCAAGCTCCAAATCCCAAGTTTGCGCAACTCCCAGTTGGGATTTGGGATTTGGGATTTGGGTTCTGGGATTTACCAAGGAGCACGTCTACGTGCGACCCTCCAAAAAGGCCTTCAGCTTCCGCGAGCGTGACGGGTGCCGCAGCTTGCGCAGCGCCTTCGCTTCGATCTGGCGGATGCGTTCGCGCGTCACCGCGAAGTTCTGTCCTACCTCTTCGAGCGTGTGCTCGCTGCCGTCGCCCACGCCGAACCGCATCTTGATGACCTTCTCCTCGCGCGGCGTCAGCGTCTTGAGCACCGATTCGGTCTGCTCCTTGAGATTCAGGTTTATCACCGCCTCGGCGGGCGACACGATGTTGCGATCTTCGATGAAGTCGCCAAGATGTGAATCTTCCTCTTCCCCGATCGGCGTCTCGAGCGAGATCGGTTCCTGCGCGATCTTGAGCACCTTGCGAACCTTCGCGACCGGAATGTCCATGCGCTTGGCGATCTCTTCCGAGGTCGGTTCGCGGCCGAGCTCCTGCACCAGTGCCCGCGACGTGCGAATCAGCTTGTTGATCGTTTCGATCATGTGGACCGGGATGCGGATCGTCCGCGCCTGATCGGCAATCGCGCGCGTAATGGCCTGGCGGATCCACCACGTCGCGTAGGTCGAGAACTTGTAGCCGCGGCGGTACTCGAACTTGTCGACCGCCTTCATCAGACCGATGTTGCCTTCCTGGATCAGATCGAGGAACTGCAGGCCGCGGTTTGTGTACTTCTTCGCAATTGACACGACGAGACGGAGGTTGGCTTCGACCAGCTCCTTTTTCGCCTGCTCGGCCTGCGCTTCGCCGCGCTGGATGACTTCGATCGTCCGGCGGAGACGCTCCGGCGTCTCCTCCAGGTCGTCAATCATTCCTTTGACCTGCGTCTTGATGTCCTTCTGCTTCTTGAGGAGATTCTTCTTCTCCTCTTCCTTCAGCTTTGGCGCACCCTTGGTCTTGATCTTCGGGTTGATCTGTCGCTCGAGCGCCTCGACTTCGCGCTGCACCTTCTGCACGGCATCGACCGCGTCCTTCACCTCGTCGATGAGCCGCCGCTTCATCGTCTCGGTGAATTCAATGCGGCGGATCGCCCGGCTGACGTCAATACGGGCCCGGAGCGCTTTCATGCGCGCCTTGCGGTACTTCTTGCGCTCCTGCGTACGCGAGATGCCGTCCACTTTCTCCGCGAGCTTCACGTAGTTGGTGCGCGCCTTGCGGACCTCTTCGATCTGCTCGAGGACTTCGGTCTTTCGATCCTCGATGACCTCGTCGGTAATCTCCTCGTCGCTGAAGATCACCAGTTCCCGGATCGTTCGTTCGCCGGCGCGAAGTTGATCGCCGATGACAAGAATGCGCTTGGCAATGGTCGGCGTGCGGGAGATCGACTTGATGACCGCGAGCTTGCCGCGTTCGATGCGCTTGGCGATGGCGACTTCGCCTTCGCGTGTAAGCAGGGGGACGGTGCCCATCTCGCGCAGATACATGCGGACGGGGTCGTTCGTCTTGTCGAGCGCGCCCGGAGTGAGATCGAGCTCGGGACCTTCCTCGGAGCCGTCACGATCGAAGTCCTTCTCGCCGCGATAGGCCTTGTCGGAATCGACGACCTCGATGCCGGCACTGCCGAACGCGTTGAACAGATCGTCGAGGTCTTCCGACGAGGTGATCTCGGACGGAAGCATCTCGTTGACCTCGTCGTAGAGCAGGTATCCCTTTTCCTTGCCGACCTGAATCAACTGGCGTACTTCGTCGTAACGTTCTTCAAGCGACAGGGCCATATTCCTCCGGACTAATACAGGTCTTCGAGTTGGCGCCGCAAATCGTTCTTCCGTTTGCCGAGAATGCTGATCTGGTCGTCGTTTCTCGCTACGTCTACTTCTTGCAAACGATCTAGCTCACGCTGCAGTTCCCCAAGCTCGCGTTCCAACTGCATGCGCTGAAGAATGCGAACGCAGCTCGTCGCGTTCTTGACATGGGGTTCAACCTCACTGGCGATGGCCGTCACGAGCTGGACGTCGACGTCCGTTAGACGCTCGAGGAGCGCAGCTGGTGAGAACCCCTTATCTTCGTTCAGTTTTTTGGCGAGATCTAGTATCCGACCCCCCGCAAGACCCTCAAAATCGACGTCGTCCAGGGCGGCGAGCGCCTCCAAAGAGTCTTCCGGTTGGTGGACTAGTAGCCATATGAGCCCTTTTTCCGCCTTGGTGACCTGACCGAAGCTCGGCACTTGACGCTGGGTGAATGTGCCCTGCTTTTGAACAACGGCCTTCCGAATTTCCGCCCGGACGACGTCGTCGGTCACCCGCGCCTTGAATGCCAGCCGATCGGCGAAGCGATCCCGCATGGCGGCGTCCGGAATCCGGCCGGCAACCGGCAGCATGTCGCCCAGAAACTTGACCCGGCCTTCATCGGTATTCAGGTTGTGGCCGGCGGCCGCCCGATCCAGCAGGTACTCGAGATACGGGGTGGAGTGCTCGAGGCGTTCGGCATACCCAGGGGCCCCTCGCTTCCTGATGAACGTGTCGGGGTCATCCCCTGTCGGCAAGCCGGCCACGTTCACGGCGAAACCTTCGGCGACCAGCATCTCGCACGATTTCGCTGCGGCGCCTTGCCCGGCCGCGTCCGGATCGAAGCTCAGTACGACCTTGCTCGTAAACCGGCGGAGTTGTTGTGCCTGTTGCGGTGTGAGTGCCGTCCCACACGATGCCACGACGCCCTGGAACCCCGCTTGATAGACCTGTGCGAAATCGAAGTAGCCCTCGACGAGAATCGCGAACTTCCGCTGTCTGATCGCGTTCTTGCTCAGATTCAAACCGTACAGCGTTCGGCCTTTTGAGTAGATAGGTGTCTCCGGCGAGTTGAGATATTTCGGCTGTTGATCTGGATCAACGGCTCGGCCGCCAAAAGCGATCACCGATCCGGTGTCCCTGCAGATCGGAATGATGAGCCGGTTACGGAAGCGATCGACGACCGTCCCCTCTTCGCGCTGGAGGACGAGACCCGCGCGCAGCAGCATCGCTTGCGAGAATCCCTGCTGCAGGAGCGCGGACTTCAGCGCATCGCGGCTGGTTGGTGCATAACCGAGCCCCAACGCCGTGCTGGTTACTTCGTTCACGCCGCGATTCTCGATCTGCCTCCTGATACGCGTCCCGGCGTTCGATGCCAGCTGCTGACGAAACCAGGCCGCAGCCGCTTCGTGGATCTTGAGCAGCGTCTCGCGCTCCGCGGCGTTGGCGCGCTGCTCGTCGTCTCGTTCCATTTCCGGCAGTGCCACGCCGAACCGCTGCGCGAGCAGCTTCACGGCTTCGGCAAAACCGATTTTTTCGTGCAACTCGAGAAACTTGAGGACGTCGCCGCCAACGCCACAGCCGAAGCAGTGAAAGAAGCCCTTATCGCGATTGACGTGAAATGAGGGCGTCTTCTCGCCGTGGAACGGGCAGAGGCCTTTGTAGGTCGCGCCCGTCTTCTTCAGCGAGACGTAGTCCTGGATCACGACGACGATGTCGGCTTGCTGTTTGAGATCGTCGATGAATCTCTGCGGAAACAGACCCATTTTGGGAATGACGGTCAGTCCTTCAGCTCAACGATCGTGGCGCCGCCGCCGCCTTCCTTCTGCGGAGCCAGTTCGTAATGCGCGACGAGCGGATGATTCTTGAGAAACGCGGCAATCGCGCGGCGAAGCTGTCCGGTGCCGTGTCCGTGAACGATGCGGATGGTACGCTGATCTGTCAAGGTCGATTCATCGAGAAATTTTTCGAGGCGGGCGATCGCTTCGTCGACGGTCTGGCCGATCACATTTAAATCCGAAAGGGAACCCTCGCGCGGCTGGAGGTCGACATTGACGTTCACTCTGGCGGACGCGGGCGTTCCCCCAAGCGCCCGCAGATCGCGCACTTTGGCGCGCATGCGTTTGCCGCGCACGTCTATTTCCGCGTCACTGCCGCGGAGTTCGACGACCGTGCCCTCAAGACCGAGTCCGCCGACAACGACTCGTGAGCCGGCTTCGATTGGACCGGCGGGTTCTTCCGTCAGGTAGGGGGCGGCTTTCGGCGGCCCTTCCGTCTTTGTGCCGATTCGTCCGACGATCTGGTCGATAGACGCCCGCGCGTCCGATCGCGCCGCGCCGGTTTCCCCGGTGTTCACCAGTCGCGGCGCGCGATTCCGGAGCTCCTCAATCACCTTGTCTATCTCGCGGCGCGCCTCGCGGAGCTGGTCGTCAATCTTCGTATCGAGCCGCCGTCGGAATGTTTCCTCGCGTTCGCGCACCGACACCTCGCGTCCGCGCAATTTCTTCTCCGACTCGGCGAGGGCGGCGCGTTGATTCGACAGCTCTCGCCGCTGCTGCTCGATCGCACGAAGTTCTTTGTCGACGCGCGCCAGATGATCGGCGAGCTGTTTCTGTTCTTCGCTGAGATTTTCGCGCGCGGCAGCGATCACGGGCGGCGGCACGCCAAGCCGTGCCGCGATTTCGATGGCGAGGCTGCGCCCGGGCGACCCGTAGACGAGCCGATACGTCGGCGCGAAGGAGTCGGGATCGAAGCCGAACGCGGCACTCGTCACACCGTCCGTGGTCGATGCATACGACTTCAGGGCGTCGTAGTGCGTCGTCGCGATCAGGTGCGCACCACGCTTGCGGAAATGATCGATCACCGCAATGCCGAGCGCACCGCCTTCGACGGGATCGGTGCCGGCGCCTACTTCGTCGAGCAGCACCAAAGCAGGAAGGGTGAGGTTGCGGTCCATCGAAACGACGTTGGCAATGTGGGCCGAGAACGTACTCAGACTGGCGGAGATCGACTGTTCGTCGCCGATGTCGGCAAACACGCATCGAAAGACCGGGACGCGCGAGCTCTGCTCGGCTGGGATGTGCAGACCTGCCTGCGCCATCAGTGCGAGCAGGCCGGCGGTCTTCAATGCCACCGTCTTGCCCCCGGTATTCGGTCCGGTGATGACCATCACACGTGTTGGCGGAATGATCAGGATGTCGTTGGGGACGGGCTCGGACTGCTCGACGCCCGACTCCCGCCCTTCGAGAGCCTCAGGGCGCCCCGAGTCTGTCGAGGGACGATTTCCGACTCCCGGAATCAGCAACGGGTGTCGCGCACCTCGAAGCTCGAAGGTGCCGTCGATCGAGATCGCCGGTTCGCTGCCTCCGACCTTCAGCGAAAAACGCGCGCGCGCCTGTATCACGTCCAGCTCGGTCGCCACCTCGATGGTGCGGCGAAGATCCTCAGGCCTGGCGCGAAACTGATCGGTCAACACAAGCAGAATCCGCCGAACTTCCTCCGCCTCCTGCTCTTCGAGCGCGACGATGTCGTTATTGATTTCGACCGTGGCGAGCGGCTCGAGATACAGACTTGCGCCGCTCGCGGAGGCCCCGTGCACAATGCCCGGAATCGCGGATCGATGTTCCGATCGGACAACGAGCACGTATCGGCCGTTGCGGTCGGTGACGACCTGCTCTTGCAGGTATTTGGCGGTGTCGCGCCCGCGCAGGAACGACTCCAGCGTCGTTCGCAGCTTCGCCCGTTGGCGCCGCAGGCGTTCCCGGATTCCGGCGAGCGCCGCGCTCGCATGGTCGTTGACCTCGCCAGATGGATCGATCTTCTTGCGAACGTCCGCAATTTCCGCCTTGAACGACGCGACGCGTTCGACCAGCTCCCGAAGAATCGGAAACATCGTCGTCGCGTTGCGGACAGCGGTCCGTGAATGTTCGATCGACTCGAGATAATCAGCCAGCGCGAGCAGCCGGACCGCTTCGAGCGGCCGTCCTTCGACGCCGAGGGCATCGAGAATGGATTCCAGATCCGACGGCGCTCGCAGCGGAAAGCCGGGATAATCCGCGAGGAATCTGGTCCCTTCGCTGGTGGCTTTCTGCGCCGCGATCACACGCGTCACGTCGGGCAACGGCTCCAACTCGAGAAGCCGTTCCTGCCCCGTAGGCGTCACGGCAAGATCGGCGACGGCGGCGACGATGCGATCGAATTCGAGCGTACGAAGTGTTGGGGAATTCATGCTCCGAATTTCGTGACCTTCGCGTCCTTCGTGAGCTTCGTGGTTATAAGTGGTTTATCAAACTGGCAATTGCCGCCGCTCCAAAGCCGTTATCGATATTGACGACGGCGACGCCGTTTGCGCAGCTGTTCAGCATCCCGAGCAGCGCGGCGATGCCACCAAAACTGGCGCCATAACCGACGCTGGTCGGTACCGCAATCACCGGTACGCTGACAAGCCCGGCGACAACGCTCGGCAGGGCACCTTCCATGCCCGCGACGACGATGATCACGCGCGCGCGTTGCAGCCGACCGTGTTCGCTCAGGATGCGATGGATGCCCGCGACGCCGACGTCGTACAGTCGTTCGATGGTGTTCCCCATGATCTCGGCGGTGACAGCGGCCTCTTCCGCGACCTGCAGATCGGATGTGCCGGCACACGCCACGACAATCGTTCCCTTGCCGCGACAGACCTCGCCCTGAACGAGCGTGACGGCGCGTGCGTGCTCGTGGTACGTCGCCGAAGGCGCGACCTGCCGCACCGCATCGAATGCATCCGATCCGGCGCGTGTGATGAGCAGCGCTTGTCCCCGCTCGACAATGCGCGATGCGATGGCGGCGATCTGCGTCGGCGTCTTGCCAAGGCCGAGGATGACTTCCGGAAATCCCTGCCGGAGCTCGCGGTGCGTATCGACGCGCGCAAAGCCGAGGTCCTCAAACGGCGCCTGTTGCAGCGCCATGGCGATGCGTTCTGCCGCGGCCGCCGAGTCAACCGTGCCCGCGCGAACGGCGTCGAGCAGATTTTGTATCTCCAAGCTCGTCATGATGACGTTTTCGTAGCTTCCTCGGATCCAGTCATCCCCGTATAATTTGAGATCGTGCTCGCCCTCGACGACCCCGCCCTCTTATGACGCTCAACGAAATCCTCATCCTGGGCACTTACTTCTTTGTTCTCGTCATTCTCGCCGTGTACGGATGGCATCGGTATTACCTGGTCTATCTGTACATGAAGAACAAAGACAAGGTGCCGGTACCCGCGAATCCCCTGACCGAGCTGCCGCTCGTCACGATCCAGCTGCCGATTTACAACGAAATGTATGTTGCTGATCGCCTGATCGACGCCGTGTGCCAGATCGATTATCCGCGGGAGCTGCTCGAGATCCAGGTGCTCGACGACTCCACCGACGAAACGACAATCGTCGCCGAACGGGCGGTGCGCCGCAATGCGGCGCAGGGCATCGACATCACGTACATGCACCGCACGGACCGCACCGGTTTCAAGGCAGGAGCGCTCGAAGCAGGGCTGAAGGTCGCCAAAGGCAGCTTCATCGCGATTTTCGACGCCGATTTCACCCCCACCACCGACTTCCTGCGGCGCACGATTCCATTTTTCGGGGACCCCGGCATTGCGATGGTTCAGGCGCGGTGGGGCCACATCAATCAGGACTATTCGCTGCTGACGAAGGTGCAATCGATCCTGCTCGACGCGCACTTCGTGCTCGAGCATGGCGGCCGCAACCGGTCCGGTTTGTTCTTCAACTTCAATGGCACTGCAGGGATCTGGCGGCGGAATGCCATTGCGGATGCCGGCGGGTGGCAGCACGACACCCTCACCGAGGATCTCGATTTGAGTTACCGCGCGCAGCTTCGCGGCTGGAAGTTCGTGTTCCTGCCGGGCCTGATCGCTCCCGCGGAAGTGCCGGTCGAGATGAACGCCTTCAAGTCGCAGCAGCACCGGTGGGCAAAGGGCTCGATCCAGACGTGCCGCAAGCTGCTGCCGGCGATTCTCGCGTCAAGCCTGCCCCTGCGGGTGAAGGCCGAAGCCTTCTTTCACCTGTCGGCGAACTTCAACTACCCGCTCATGTGCGTGTTGTCGGTGCTGATGGCACCCGCCATGGTGATCCGCTACAACATGGGCTGGTACGAGATGCTGCTCATCGATGTGCCGCTGTTCTTCGCGGCGACGGCCTCGGTCGCGAACTTCTACATGGTGTGCCAGCGCGAGTTGCACGACGACTGGCTGGTCCGGCTGAAATATCTGCCGTTCCTGATGTCGATCGGCATCGGGCTGACGGTGAACAACACGAAGGCCGTTTTCGAGGCGCTGTTCAACAAGGAGACCGAGTTCGCGCGGACGCCGAAATACCGCATCGAGGCGCGCGCCGACGAATGGATTGGCAAGAAGTATCGGCAGAGTGTGCTGGTGCAGCCGATGATCGAGCTGACGCTCGGCCTCTATTTCACCGCGACGGTGTTCTACGCGCTCGCCAACGGCATTTACGGCACGCTTCCCTTCCTCATCCTCTTCCAGATTGGATTCCTGTACACGGGACTTCTGTCAATCTTCCAGCAGTATGCTGGCGATAGCGTGGTGCTGGAGCCGGCGACGGAAGAAGAGCTGTAGTTCTGCATTACAGTTCCACTCCATGAACTATTCGAGAATCGCCCTGGCGGGGTTCGCCGCCTGGCTTGCCTCGATTGCGGTCGGATACGTGATTCACGACCTCTGGCTTCTTCGCCTGTATCAGGCAAATGCGTGGGCGTACAGACACGCGGAAGATATCCGTGAGCTGCTTCCGATCGGCCTTGCCGGGCATCTGCTCGGATCGCTGGCGTTCGCGTTTGCGTACGCGAAGGGGTACGAACCGAACCGCGATGCGTCAGGTATCGCTCAGGGCATCCGCTTCGGTCTCATCATCGCCATCATCGTGGACGGCTTTGCGGTGGTCTGGAACTACGTGGCCGAACCGATTGCGGCGCGGCTTGGCCTCCTGCAGATTCTCGCGATCGTCGGGCAGTTCGGTCTCTGCGGAGCCATCGTTGGTTTGATTTACCACCCGAGCCGCGTTGCGCTTCCTCGAACCGAAGAGAGCTATGACCTCCGCGGCTAAGGGCGGTCTCGAAGACGTCGTCGCGACCTCGTCGGCGATCTGTTATCTCGATGGCGACCGAGGCGTGCTCGCCTATTGCGGCTACGACATCCACGACCTCGCCCGAGGGTCGACATTCGAGGAAGTCTGTTACCTCCTTTGGCATCGCCGCCTGCCGACGCGCGCCGAACTGGGCGATCTGCAGTCGCAGTTGTCGGCCTCGCGCGCACTGCCCGAACCGATCATCCGGCTGATGCGATCGCTGCCGCCGGTCGATGGCATGGACGCACTGCGGACGATCACATCGGCGCTCGCACACTACGACGCCGAGGTCGACGATTCGTCGCCGCAGGCGCAATATCGGAAAGCCGTCCGGCTGACCGCTCAGACAGGGACGGTCGTCGCCACCTGGGGACGTCTGCGTGCGGGCGGCGGCCCGATTGCTCCGGATCCGGTGATGTCGCACGCGGCGAATTTTCTCTACATGTTGAGCGGTGAACGGCCGAACGCGACTGCCGTACGTGCGTTCGACGTCGCACTCATTCTCCACGCTGATCACGAGCTCAACGCCTCGACCTTCGCCGCTCGCGTGGCCGCGGCAACGTTAACGGATATCTACTCCGCCGTCGTCGCCGGCATCGCCGCGCTGAAAGGGCCGCTGCACGGCGGCGCAAACGCGGAAGTGATGAAGATGCTTCTCGACTTCGGTCAGAACGCGGGCGCTGACCGAGTGGATGAAGCGATGCGCGCGAAATTCGCGCGCAAGGAGAAGATTCCAGGGTTCGGCCATCGCGTCTACCGGACGGAGGATCCACGCGCGACACATCTCCGGCAGATGTCGCACGAGCTCGGCAAGCGCGCCGGCAACACCGCCTGGTTCGACATGTCGCAGCGGATCGAAGCACTCGTCAAAGGCGAGAAGCAGCTGAATCCGAACGTCGATTTCTATTCGGCGTCGACCTACTACACGCTCGGAATCCCTATCGATCTCTACACACCGATCTTCGCCGTGAGCCGTATGTCGGGATGGACGGCGCACGTCCTCGAGCAGTACGCGAATAACCGTCTCATTCGACCGCGGGCCGACTACGTCGGACCGGCATATCCGCAGCGCTTCGTCCCGGTAGACCAGCGCTAAGGGTCACGCATCGCGAACCACTGATCCAGCGCCGGCATCCTCCTTCAGATCGATGCCGAAGCGCTCCGCCATCCGGTACAGCGTCCGTCGATCGATGCCGAGCGTCTCCGCGGCGCGCGAACGATTGCCGCCGACCTCCTGCAGGACATGCAGGAGATACCGGCGTTCCAGCTCGTCGAGGGTGGGGAGCCCGTCGAACAACTGCTCACGCAGCGTCGGCGCCGCGACGACGGCTGGCGGGAGGTCGCCCACGTCGATCTCGCCGCGGCTGAACACGACGAGCCGTTCAATCGTGTTCTCCAGCTCGCGCACGTTGCCCGGCCACTCGTAGTTGACCAGTGCGTTTACCGCCCCGGGAGAAATCGCGACGGTGCGACCGGAACGCACCGACGAGGCACGTAGAAACTGATCGATCAGCAGCGGGATGTCGCCGCGCCGATCGCGGAGCGGCGGAAGGTGAATGACGATGACGCTCAGACGGTAAAAGAGATCCTGCCGGAACCGATGTTCCGCGACCGCGCGATCGAGGTCCACGTTGGTGGCTGCGATCACCCGTGCGTCCACGCGAACCGTGCGCGTCGAACCGACGGGACGAACCTCCGCCTCCTGCAGGACGCGCAGCAGCTTCACCTGTAACGCGGGCGTGGTGTCGCCGATTTCGTCGAGGAAGACGGATCCGCCATGCGCCTGCTCAAACACACCTTTGTGATCGCTCACTGCACCGGTAAATGAACCACGCACGTGGCCGAATAGTTCCGACTCGAGGAGTGTCTCGACGAGCGCGCCACAGTTCACGGCGACGAACGGCCGACTCGCCCGTCGGCTGTGCCGGTGGATCGCGCGAGCGATCAGTTCCTTGCCCGTTCCACTCTCACCGGTAATCAGTACGGGTGCCCACGAATCGGCGGCGTAGGCGATCTGTTTGTAGACCGTGAGCATGCCGGCAGACCGGCCGATGATGCCGGCAGGATGCGTCGTGTCAGCGACCGGGGTCGCCGGTGGTTCGGCGCTCCTGTTCAACGCACGCTCGACCGTCGCCTTCACTTCGCCGATGTTGAACGGCTTGCTGATGTAGTCGAACGCTCCGGCGCGCACCGCAGCGATCGCCGTGTCGAGCGTCCCGAAGGCGCTGATCAGTACGACCTGTGCCGGTGGCTGGTGCGCTTTGACCGCCTTGAGAATGTCGAGCCCCGACTCGGCGGCATTCAGGTTGATATCGGAAATAACCAGGTCGAAACGCTGGTCGCGGATACGGTCGAGCGCCTGCCGTGGAGTGGTGGCATCCTCGAGGGTCCGTCCCGGTCCGCCGACCAATTCGGCAATCAGTCGGCAGGTCTCGCGATCGTCATCGACAATGAGGATCCGCTTGGCGGTCATGCAGCCTCCGCAGTTGATGAGGGCAGCGTGATGCGCAGCACGGTGCCTCCCGTCGGTCGTGAGTTGGCGCTGATCGCGCCTCCCATCCGCTGCACGACGTCGCGCGCAATGCTCAGGCCAAGGCCGGTCCCCTGGCCCGCAACTTTTGTCGTGACCCACGGTTCGAAGATGCGGTCCATTACTTCCGGTGCGATGCCGGTGCCCGTGTCCGCGATTTCAACGATCGCGCAGCCGGGTTCGGCCGTCGCGGTGACGCTGAGATTGCCGCCATCCGGCATCGCATCGAGGGCGTTGGTGACGAGGTTGCTCAGCGCGAGTTCGAGCTGCGTCTCATCGCCGGTGACGAGCGGCAGCGTCTCCGGGGCGTCGAGCGTCACGCGCACGCGCTGGGCGGAACCGAGGATCTGACCGGCTTCGGCGAGCCGCGACAACACGGGGCGCAGCAGAAATTGTTGATGTGCACTCTTGGGACGGGCGCGATCGAGCAACGACCTGAGACTCTCTGTCACCCGTATGAGCTGCTCCTCGATCACACCGAGACGCCGCTGCACTTGTCTATCGCGCGGGAGCTCCTGCTGCAGGAGCTGCACGTGCGCGGACGCGAGATTGAGTGGCGTGCCGAGCTGATGCGCGACGTTGGCCATCGTCTGGCCAATGGTCGCCAGCTCGCGGATACGCCACAATTCCTCGCGCATGCGGGTGTGCTGCCGTTCAAGACCTGCAAGCAGGACGAAGATCACGACGGCAACGCCCGCGATGGAAAATGCCGCAATCAGCGCCGCCAGCAGACGTCCATCGTTGCGAAGTCGCACGACCGCGGCCAGCGATACGGTGACCAGCACGGCGCCCACCGCACGATCGCCGCGCAAAATGGGCGTCGCCACCGCGACCAGCGAAAGGCCGCGGTCTTCGTTGAGCGTGCGCATCTCGTTCACGGCGTGCATGGCGAGCGGATCGAGGTTCTCCCGGGTGGAACTTGCCGACGTGGCGAGTACCGCGCGCAGCGGACCGTTCTCGGCAGAATAGAGCGTGATATCCCGGACCGCCGGCGCGGCGTTCAGAAATTCACTGACCGCCGTGACCGAGGTTGGAGATCCGATGGCATCGGCTCGGAGCTCGAGGTCATCCGCCACCGCGAGCGCCGTGATCCGCGCCTCCTCCCGGAGGTCGTCTTCGAGCCGACGTTCGGCGAAGGCGAGACCGATCGCGGTCAAGGCGCCGATCACGATGCAGACGACCAGCGCCCCGGCGAGGGCCAGTCTGAGCCGAATTGATCGCAGGCCACGCCGCCACGTCGCCTCAGTGGGGCGCTCCTGCACTGCCTCAGGCGAGGCGGCTTCCGACGCAACATCCTCAGAAAGCTTTGTGTTCACGACGTTTGCTTCGTCTTAACAGCGAACACGGGCATGGCACTTCTCTTGGTCAAATCCAGACATCTGCCACATTCAGGCAGGGGAGGACGATCCATGTCACGTATGTTCCAGCTACTCGGCGGTGCCGTCTTGGCGCTCGCGGTCGCCATCTCGGCGTCGGCTTCGCCCGCGCAGACGGCCAAGACGGCAAAGAAAGCCGCGGCGCATTCAGTTACCGGCACACTCGAAAAATATGACGCATCCACCAACTCTATTGTCGTCAAGACCGCGAAGGGCGATGAGACGCTGTCGCTCGCCTCGGCGACGGCGATCCGCATGGGCGCCACGCGCATGTCGCCCGCCGATCTTACCGGTCACACGGGTCAGCGAGTGAAGGTGCGCTATAGCGAGGAGAACGGGAAACAGACCGCGCAAACGGTTCAGATCGAAGGCGGCGCGAAGACGACCGCACGAGCGGAAACCGCTTCGAAGACGCCAGCGGCAAAGAAATAACCACGACAGCTGTCAGGTATCAGGCATGGTCCAGGGACCAGCCTGATACCTCCTGACACCTGACACCTGATACCTGATACCTTTGATCCGTCGATGGATCAACGGTACATCCGCAACTTTTCGATCATCGCGCATATCGATCACGGGAAATCGACGCTCGCCGACCGTTTTCTCGAGCTGACCGGCGCACTCCAGGCCCGCGAAATGGAAGCACAGGTGCTCGACGCGATGGACCTCGAGCGCGAACGGGGCATCACCATCAAGGCGCACCCCGTGCGGCTGAACTACACCGCGAGCAGCGGGGACCAGTACGTCCTGAACCTCATAGATACGCCCGGACACGTGGACTTCAGCTATGAAGTCACCCGCTCGCTTGCCGCGTGCGAAGGCGCGTTGCTGCTGGTGGATGCATCGCAGGGCGTTGAGGCGCAGACGTTGGCGAATGCGTACCTCGCAGTCGACAACGACCTGGAAATCATCCCGGTCATCAACAAGATCGATCTGCCGAGCGCGCAGCCGGATGAGTCCAAGCGTCAGATCGAGGACATCATCGGCCTCGACAGCGCCACGTCCATCCTGGCGAGCGCGAAGGAAGGCACAGGCGTCAAGGACATCCTCGAGGCGATCATCGCGCGGCTGCCGCCGCCGACCGGCGACCCCGACGCGCCGCTGAAAGCGCTCATCTTCGATTCCTGGTTCGACCCGTACCGCGGCGTCGTGATCGTGGCGCGTGTGATTGACGGCGTGCTCCGGAAGAAACAGAAGGTCCGCCTGATGGCGGCGCAGCAGGACTACGAAATCGACGATCTCGGCGTGTTTTCGCCGAAGGCCGTACCGGTCGACGAGCTCGGCGTCGGCGAAGTCGGGTTTGTGGTTGCCAATATCAAGCGCGTTGCCGACGCGAAGATCGGCGACACGATCACCGAGGTTGCGCGTCCAACCACGGAACCGTTCCCGGGCTTCAAGGAGTTGAAGCCGATGGTGTTCGCGGGGCTGTATCCGGTGGAGAGCCACCAGTATTCCGAGCTCCGTGAGGCGCTCGAGAAGCTGCGTCTCAACGACGCATCGTTCTTCTACGAGCCGGAGACATCCGCCGCGCTCGGCTTTGGGTTTCGCTGCGGATTCCTCGGTCTGCTGCACATGGAAATCGTCCAGGAGCGTCTCGAGCGCGAGTACGACATGGACCTGGTCACGACGGCGCCCGGCGTGCTGTATCGGGTGACGACGACTGACGGGGAAGTGCAGGAGATCGATAGTCCCGCGAAGCTGCCGGAGCCCGGGCGGATTCAGAAGATCGAAGAGCCGGTGATTACGGCGATGATCCTGACACCCTCCGAGTTTGTCGGGCCGATCCTCCAGCTGTGCCAGGACAAACGCGGAATCCAGAAGAAGCTCGAGTATCTGAAGTCAGACCGCGTGCTGATCACGTACGAGCTGCCGTTCAACGAGGTCGTCATGGATTTCTATGACAAGCTCAAGACGATCTCGCGCGGATATGCCTCCCTCGACTACCACGTGACGGGCTATTGGGAGTCACCGCTCGTCAAAATGGACATCCTCGTCAATGGCGATCCCGTTGATGCGCTGTCGATCATCGTCCATAAGGATGCGGCGTACGAGCGCGGCCGGGCGCTGGCATCGAAGATGCGGGAGCTGATTCCGAGGCAGATGTTCGAGATCGCGATTCAGGCGTCGATTGGGAACCGCGTGATCGCCCGCGAGTCGGTCAAGGCGCTTCGCAAGAATGTGCTCGCCAAGTGCTACGGCGGCGACATCACACGGAAACGGAAGCTGCTGGAGAAACAGAAAGAAGGGAAGAAGCGGATGAAACGCGTTGGCCGCGTCGAAATCCCGCAGGAGGCGTTTCTAGCGGTGTTGAAGGTCGGGACAGAATAAGAAGCCGGGGACAGCATAAGAAGGCCGGGACAGAATAAGATCGGAGGGGCCGGCTTAGCCGGCCCGACGCATTGAGCAGATGGCGAGACCAGCAATGAAGACGCCGGCCGTCGAGCCGGCCCCCGCGTATCGCAAGTCGACGGTTCGCGAGTACTTCGAGTCGATCTGCGTGGCCGTGATCCTTGCGCTCTTCGTCCGTACATTCATCGTCCAGGCCTTCAAGATTCCCACCGGGTCTATGGAAAACAATCTGCTCATCGGCGACCACCTGCTGGTCAACAAGTTCATCTTCGGGCCGACGCTCAACCGCATCGAGCGCGCCGTGCTGCCGATCAACGAGATCAAACGCGGCGACGTCATCGTCTTCAAGTTCCCCGAGGATCCCGAGCGCGACTTCATCAAGCGGACGATCGGACTCCCTGGCGACACCATCGAGCTGCGCAACAAGAAAGTGTTCGTGAACGGGAAGGCGCTCGATGAGCCGTACGTGCATTTCCTGTTTCCGCCTCCGGGCGACACGCCGCAGGAGGATTTCGACGTCCGCGTCCATTACGGTCCGGTGACGGTGCCGCCCGATCACTACTTCATGATGGGCGACAACCGCGACAACTCCGAGGACAGCCGCTACTGGGGCTTTCTGCCGCGCGACTATGTGAAAGGCAAGGCGGCGTTCATCTACTGGTCGTTTGAGGACAGCGAAGAGGGTCAGCCAGCCGGCGGAATCTCACGCTTCTTCACGACAATTCGCTGGAATCGTCTGTTCCACCAGATCCATTGAGATGGCGGGTCGAACGGACCCGCCCTACGGCGTCCGAGAGGACGCGCCGAAAAGGACAGTGGAGGCCGGGTCTTTCTGGCGCCGGCACGCTGTTCATGAATACCGTCATCAAGCTTCTTCTCGCCGCGGCGATCATTAACGCGTCGGCGCACGTGGGAATGGCTGCGGCCAGGTTCTATCAGCTCAAGGACCAGTCGCAGGAGCTCGTCACCTTCGGCGGCAACGTGGTCCCTGGCGAACTGCAGAATCAGATTCTGTCGAAAGCAGAGGAGCTGGAGCTGCCGCTTGCGGTCGACGACATCCTCGTTTCACGCCAGGGACTGCGCACGACCGCAAGCGCGGCGTACACGGATTCCATCGAAGTGTTTCCGAACTACCAATATCCGATCAGATTCCAGTTCAAGGTCGAAGGGGTCAACATGGGTGCCGGCGTCTCGCCGGGCGCGAACCCGCTTCGCAACAAGTAGTCCTTTCGCACTGGCGCGCTCCGGCGTGACAGCTCACTGCAAGGCACGGCGCGCCCGTTCGGCGTCTTCAGCTCCATCCACCACAAGCTCGTCGACTTCTTCCCGGATTCGTGTGGTGTACGACTCGTCATTCAATCCCGCAAGATTGATGTCGACATTCAGACGCGCACCCCGCAGCGCCGCACCGAGCAGTTCCACCGCGACGCCCACATCGCTGGTCGTCTTGCGGCTGACATTGGACGCGACGATGACAGCACCGCGGAGTGCTTGTTGACACAGACGCATCATGTCGAGCGGCGCGTCGATGGCCGCGCGCGTCGCTCTGTCAATGGCTTCTGTTCGCGCCGCCTTGTCAGCATCTGAGACCTTGGGCAATCGAAACGCGGTCAACACCTGTCTGTACGCGACGCTGTCGCGGTCAACGAGATCGAGAAGCGCGTCGCGAAGCGGGTGGAGCCGCGATGACGCCTCGGCAAGATCCGCGGTTTCTTCCGGTGCACCCGTCCTGGTCTTCGGAAGGCCAGCGACCATCAGGAGCAGCGACACTCCCACTGCTCCCGCGAGGGCAGCAGCGGACCCACCGCCCGGCACTGCATCGGTGGATGAGAAGGCATCGATCAGGTCGGCCAGCGCCATCTCGGCGAAGCTGGTTCGTGGTTGGTCGTTCGTGGTTGGTGGGTCTGGATTCATCGCTCAAGACAGTGGAATACGACGTTGCCGCGTTTGATGACCATTCCAATGGCAGGTGCGTTCACACGAATCAGCTCGGTGAGACTTCCTTTGAGAACGACAGCATCCATCAGCTTGCCGGGCTCGAGGCTGCCGGCATCTCCGGCGCGATTGACGGACCATGCTGCGTTCAACGTTGCCGCAACGAGCGCCTCCTCCAGCGTCATCTGCATGGCGAAGCACGCGAGCGTTATCGCAAACGGCATGGATGACGAAAAGCCTGCGCCGGGATTGATATCAGTTGCCAGGGCCACGGCGACGCCGCGATCGATCAGCATCCGGGCAGGGGCATAGCGTTCCAGCTTCAGATAAAAAGCAGCGTTGGGAAGCAGCGTCGCACAGACGCCGGCGTCGGCGAGAGCGTCCGCTCCGTGTTCGTCCACGTGCACCAGATGGTCGGCTGATCGTGCACCGACGCGGGCCGCAACGCTCGCGCCGTGACCCGGAGCCAGTTCGTCTGCATGCACCCGCGGCGCCAGGCCGAGCCTGCGGCCTGCTTCGAGTATCTCGATCGATTCCTCGGGGCTGAAGACGCCCCTCTCACAAAACACGTCGCAGTACTCGGCGAGCCCTTCCTCCGCGACGCGCGGCAGCATCTCCTCGATGACCAGAGCGATGTAATCGCTGCGTCGCGTCCGGTACTCGATCGGTACCTCATGTGCGCCCATGAACGTCGGGACGATGTCGATTGCGTGCGACTCATCGAGCCTGCGTATCGCCCGAAGCTGGCGGAGCTCCGTCTGCAGTTCGAGGCCGTACCCGCTTTTCGCCTCGCACGTCGTCGTGCCGCCCGCGAGCATCGTGTCGAGGCGCGGCCGAGCCGCTTCGACCAGTTGGTCCTCTGTGGCTGCGCGCGTGGCGGCAACGGTCTGGATGATGCCGCCGCCATCTGCAGCAATCGCGGCGTAGGTGTCGCCCGCGAGACGACGCCGCAGCTCGGCGCCGCGGTCGCCTGCGTAGATCACGTGCGTGTGTGGATCGACGAATCCCGGGACCACGCAGCATCGGCGCGCATCGATGCGCGTCGCGTCCTTCGCGACGGTCACGGTGTCAGCGAAACCGACCAGGTCGCCGACGTAGGTGATGCGTCCTTCAAAGGCAGCGATGATGCCGTCCTCGAGCGGTGAAATCTCGCGCTGCGCGAGCCCGCGGCGCGGCGCGGGACCGGCGCAGGTGGCAATCAGATCGGCGTGTTCGATGAGGAAGTCCGCTTCAAGCACGCGGACTCAAGTTAACCACGAAGACGCTTGCGCGCGGGCGCGAAGGTCACGAAGACGCGTCGATGTCGTGCGGATCGATTCCGAGCGATCGCAGGACGAGCTCGAAGCGACGGCGTTGCAGCTCGATCGCAACACGCTTCAGCTTGGAACGTTCGCCCGATTCCAGTGAGACGTCGCGTTTGGCGGCGCCGAACGTCTTTGCGATCAGTGCGATCAGCTCGGCATTTGCCGCCCCGTCGACAGGAGGGGATTGAAGTCGAACCAGCAGGGCGCCGTCGCGGACTCCGGCGATGCCGGGCTTGCTCGCTCGCGGAACGACGCGGACCGTCACGTGGATCACTGGCGGCTTCCGAAAATCGCCGTGCCAATCCGAACCATCGTTGACCCTTCTTCGATCGCCACCTCGAAGTCGCCGCTCATGCCCATCGACAGCTCGGCGAGCATCGATGGAGGGACACCGGCAGCACGCCACTCATCCCGTAATTCTCGCAACCGCCGGAACCATGGCCGTGCATCCTCAGGCGATTCGGGAATCGGCGGCAGCGTCATCAGCCCGGCAACGCGCGCCGCATGGCAGCGGACGGCTGCGTCGAACAACCGCGGCACGTCTGCCGGGGGCACGCCGAACTTCGTGGCCTCACCCGCCAGGTCGACCTGAATCAACAGCTCGGGCGCCCGGCCGGCGTCGACCGCGGCCGCGTCGATCTTCTGAAGCAACTCCACGCTGTCAACCGAGTGAATAGTTGAAAAGGCGGGCGCCGCCTTTTTCGCCTTGTTCGCCTGCAGGTGGCCCAAGAGGTGCCACCGAATCTCGAGGTCCCCGCACGCGGCGATCTTCTCCAGCGCTTCCTGAACGCGGTTCTCCCCGAACTCGCGCTGTCCGGCGGCATACGCCTCGCGAATCGCGTCGATGGGAAAAGTCTTGGAGACGGCGACGAGCCGGATCGAGGAGGGGTCGCGTCCGGCTGACCGGGCCGCGGCGGCGATGCGCCCGCGGACTTGGGCCAGCCGGTCGGCGATGGTCACTACTTCTTGAGCATCTGCTGCAGCGCGGGGAGCGACTGCTGAACCTGTGCGGCCTTCGGATCGCTTGGCGCCAGCTTGAGGAACGTCTCGAGCGCCGACACCGCCTCCGGGATCTGGCCGAGATTCAGGTTTGTCATCCCGAGCTGATAGAACGCGTTGGCGTTGTTCGCGTCGGCCTTCGTGGCGCTTTCAAACTGCGCCTTCGCTTCCGCGTACTTGCCCGCGTTGAACAGCACCACGCCCTGGTTGTAGATCGCCTCGGCGCCGCCGGCGCCGCCGGCGCCGGCCGTCGAACCAGCGAGCTCGGTCGCCTTCTGGTTCATCGCGAGCGCGTCGTCGAACTTCTTCTGGGCGTTATAGACGTTCGCCAGGCCGTTGTACGGATCCGGATTGGTCGGCTTCAGCTCGATCGATTTCTTCAGCGCGCCTTCCGCTTCGGCCCACTGCTGCTTGTGCGTGTACGCGATGCCAAGGTTGTAGTAGCAGTCGCTGCAGGTGGGCAGCTTGGTGACGACGTCGTTCAACTTCGTAATGGCTTCGTCGTCGCGTCCGGCGCGCAGCGCGTCGATCGCGGCGGCCGCAGCTTCCTGCACGGCCCGTTGTTCGGGACTCATGCCCGCCGTTGCCTGCGGCACCAGCGTCATGTTCGCCTCCGCGGGCGTGCCCTGCGTCACGTTCACCTGCTGCGTCGCGACCAGTTTGTCCTTCGTCACCGTCACGGTGTAGCGGCCGGACTGCAGACCGACCTGCACGTATTCGCCCTTGTTGTTCGTCTTTGTCTCGGCGTTGCGCGCGGGGCCAGCAATGGAGACCTTCGCGTCGGTCACAGGCTGACCTTTCTCGTCGACAACCTTGCCTTTGACAATGCCCTGCGCAAAGGCGGGGGCCGAGAACACAAGCGCCACGGCAAGCGCCAGGACACCCCGGTACAGATGGCTCCGCATGCTGAAATCCTCTCTTTGCAAGTAAACGAATCTCGGGCGCGCCAGGTTCCAGCGCTCGCCCGGCCCTTAACTTTAACCGAAGAAACGCTCGACCGCCCCCAAGTCGTGGGTGACGGGCGCGGGAGGGAGCGAATCTAGAAATCTACGCCCATAACCCATGGTTCGCAAGCGAGGGTCGAGAATCGCAAGGACACCGCGGTCGGTCCGGTGCCGGATGAGCCGGCCAAGACCCTGCTGAAGCGCGAGGATGGCGAGCGGCACCTGATAGGCGGCGAATGCGTCGCCGCCGCATGCCTTGATCGCCTCGATCCGTGCCGCTGTGACGGGATCGCCCGGCGACGCAAACGGGAGTTTGTCGATGATGACGCAACTGAGCGCCTCGCCGACGACGTCCACTCCCTGCCAGAAACTGGACGTGGCGAGCAGGACCGCGTTCGGCGTCGAGCGGAACTGCTCGATCAGCGTCGAGCGCGGCGCGGTGCCCTGCACGAGGATCGGGAACGGCAGCGCCATCTCGACGAACTGCCTGACGGCGCCGAGCACGGCGTAGCTGGTGAAGAGCACGAACGCGCGCCCGCGCGATCGTTTGAGAATTTCGATCACTTCGCGCGCGGCGGCTGCGCTGAAGGCCGGCGACTTTGGGGGCGGCACGCGGCGTGGCAGGTAGAGCAGCGCCTGCCGCGCGTAGTCGAATTCCGATTCGACGCGCAGCTCCATCGCCTCGCGTATGCCGAGCCGGCTCTTCACGTACTCGAATGAGCCATCAACGGCCAGCGTTGCCGACGTCAAGACGGTCGTGCGCATCCGGTCGAAGAGCGCCTCCTTCGCCAGGCGCGAGACGTCGATCGGTGCTGCGCGAAGGAAGAGTCCTCTCGCGCGGCTTTCGACGTAGTACACGAAGTCGGTGTCGTTCGCGCGGATGAGAAACGTCAGATCGCCCCGCAGCTCTCGTGCGCGACGCGCGAGGCTCGCGACGACTTCATCCGGCTCGTCCTTCTTGAGCGACAGCACAAGAGTTGCTTCGAGGCCTTCAAGTGCGCCCGCCAGCATGGCGCCATCCTGGAAGTAATCCACGAACGTGTCGGAGTTGTAGCGTGCTTTCGACTCCGCCACGTTCATGCGCGCCAATGCCATACCGCTGAAGAAGGTCCGCGCCCGATCGGTCACACGTGATGTCGCTTGGAGCATCTCGGGCGTCAGGGAAGCTGCACTCTCGACATCGCGCATCAGGTCGTCCACGCGGTAGTTGCTGACGGCGATGCCGAAATACTGGGTCGCGACGTCTTCGAGCTGATGCGCCTCGTCGATGACGAGCGTGGCGCACGCGGGAATCACTTCGCCGTAATCGCTCTTTCGCAGCTGTGCATCAGCGCAGAGCAGATGGTGATTGACGATGACCACATCGGATTCAGCAGCCCGCTGGCGCATCAACGTGACAAAGCAGTCGCCATAGCGGGGACACTCGGTGCCGAGACAGGTCTCCGCGTCTGCGGCGATGTCCTTCCATAGCGGCAAGTCCTCAGGCAGGTCGCGGAGTTCCGCGCGGTCTCCGGTCGCTGTTTTCTTCACCCAGGCATTGATGACCGGGAGCACGACGCGGTCACCTGATTCGATCAGGCGCCCGCCGGCTGACGTATTTCCTTCGACGCCGTCGCGGTAGGTTTCAAAACGATGAAGACAGAGGTAATTCGATCGCCCCTTCATCAACGTCGCGCTGAACGACTTGCCGAGCGCCTCGCGGAGCAGAGGGATGTCTTTGAAGAAGATTTGTTCCTGAAGATTCTTCGTGCCTGTGGAAACGAGGACACGTTGGCCGCTGAGGATCGCAGGGATCAGATAGGCGAGCGTCTTTCCCGTGCCTGTGCCAGCTTCCGCGATCAGCGTCCCGCCATGCTCGATGACGTCGGCGACCGCGCCTGCCATGGCGCGCTGTCCCTCGCGCGGCTCGTAGTCCTGAACAGCACGCGCCAGCGGACCATCGTCGGCAAAAACGGCTGCGGCCGCGGTTGGCAACCGCGAACCTACTGCAGTTCCGGATAGAGGGGAAACCTCTTGCAGAGCTTCATGACCTCGTCCAGGACGCTGCCAAGGACGCGGTCATCCTCCGGGGACGCCAGCACGCGCGTGATGAAATCCCCGATTTGATCCATTTCCGGTTCGCGCATGCCGCGGGTCGTGACGGCGGGCGTGCCGACGCGGATGCCGCTGGCGACCATGGGCGGATTCTGGTCGAACGGGATGGCGTTCTTGTTGACGGTGATGCCGGCCTTCCCGAGCGCGGCTTCCGCAACCTTCCCGGTCAAACCCTTCGAGAACACATCGACGAGCATCAGATGATTGTCGGTACCACCGCTCACGAGCCGGAAGCCGTGGCTGCTCAACGAGGACGCAAGACGAGCTGCGTTCGCGACAATCTGCCGCTGATACTCGCCAAATGACGGCTCCAGCGCTTCCTTGAAGCAGACCGCTTTGGCCGCGATGATGTGCATCAGCGGACCGCCCTGAACGCCGGGAAACACGGCCCGGTCGAGATCCTTCGCGTACTGCTCGCGGCACAGAACGAGACCGGCGCGCGGGCCGCGCAGCGTCTTGTGCGTTGTCGACGTCACGAACTCTGCGTGCGGGACCGGGCTGGGATGCACGCTGGCGGCAACCAGTCCAGCGATGTGCGCCATGTCGACGACCATCGGTGCGCCAACGGCCTTTGACACTTTGGCGATACGTGCGAAGTCGATCACACGCGGATACGCGCTGGCACCGACCATGATCATCTTGGGCTTGTGCTCGTGCGCGAGCCGCTCCAGCTCCTCGTAGTCGATGCGTTCGTCATCTTTGCGAACGCCATAGGGGACGATCGAGTAGAGCTTTCCCGAGAAATTGAGCGGATGGCCGTGCGTCAGATGTCCCCCGTGCGCGAGGTTCATGCCGAGGACCGTGTCGCCGGGTTTGAGCAGGGTGAAGTACACGGCCATATTGGCCTGCGCACCCGAATGCGGTTGCACGTTGACGTGCTCGGCGTGGAACAGCTGCTTGGCGCGCGCGATCGCAAGCGACTCGGCGACGTCGACGAATTCGCACCCACCGTAATAGCGCTTGCCGGGATATCCCTCCGCGTACTTGTTCGTCATCACCGACCCGGCGGCCTCGAGTACGGCGCTGCTGACGAAGTTCTCCGATGCAATCAGTTCGAGGCCTTCGGCCTGACGACGCACTTCGTTTTTGATTGCGCGTGCGATTTCGGCGTCGGCTTCGGCGAGCGAACGTTGCATCGAAGAGAGAGCAGAGGCGGGCATGACGCGAAATTGTACTATGCGGCTACTGGCTTCACGCTCCGGACTACCGGCACGTCCGGAAGCCGGAAGCCCGCAGCCGGAAGCCTGACCGATGTCATCCACCGTCACCATCTCCGCGCGCGGCGAACAGCGTGTCCGCGCCGGCCATCCATGGATCTATCGCGCCGATGTCGTTGACGTTTCTGCGACGGCTGGCGACGTCGTCGAGGTGATCGGCCCACGACGTCGCAGAATCGGCGACGCACTGTTCAGCGATCGATCGCAGATTTCGATCAGGATGCTGACTGTCGGCGACGTCGCCGCCGATCAGGCGCTGCTCCGTGCGCGTCTCGAACGCGCGATCCGGTTTCGCGAGTCGCTGCACCTCGATGCCACCGCGTACCGACTTGTCCACGGCGAAGCGGACCTGTTGCCGTCGCTCGTGGTTGATCGTTACGGCGAATATCTGGTTGTGCAGACGCTGTCACAGGGAATGGATCGTCTGCTGCCGGCGATCACGGCGATGCTCGTGGAGCTGCTCGCGCCGGCGGGCATCCTCGCCCGCAACGATCCACGCGTCCGGGCACTCGAGGGGCTGCCTCAAAGTATCGACGTAGTTCATGGCGACGTTCCCGACGCGGTCGCCGTACAGGAAGGTCCCGTCGAATACGACGTCGACCTGCGCAAGGGACAGAAGACCGGTCTGTTTCTGGATCAACGCGAGAACCGCGAAGCGGCTGCCCGGTACGCACGCGGCCGTCTGCTTGATTGTTTCAGCTACAACGGCGGTTTTGCGCTCAGACTCGCGCGCACGTGCCCCGAGGCGGAAGCGCTCGACATTTCGGCCGACGCGGTCGTCCGCATCCGCGCCAACGCGATCCGCAATGCCGTGCCGCACCTGCAGGCGCGCGAGGTCAACGTCTTCGACGAACTTCGTCGCCTGGAACGTGCCGGTGCGCGCTACGACACCATCGTCCTCGACCCGCCTGCGTTCGCCAAGAACAAGGCGTCGATACCGAATGCCATGGCTGGGTACAAGGAAATCAACCTGCGCGCCATGCGGCTGCTGAATCCCGGCGGCTATCTCGTGACCTGCAGTTGTTCCTACAACGTCAACGAGGAGATGTTCGGCTCGGTGATTCACGATGCGTCAATCGACAGCCACACTCACATGACCATCGTCGAGAAAAGAATGCAGGGGCGCGATCATCCCGTGCTCGTCGGGGTGCCTGAGACGTATTACCTGAAGTGCTTCATCCTGCGTCGGGTAGAGTAGGATTGCGTCCGTGAGGCAAGTTTCCCCCGTTGTTGTCATGCTTTTCTTCGCTGTTGCGCTTCTTGCGCAGGCTGGCCGGGGCGCCATCGCCGGCAGGGTGACCACCGACCAGGACGACGCGGCGTCCGGCGTCACCGTTCAGGCAAAGGACATGGCGGGAAAGATTTCGTCTGTGGTCGCCAACAAGAACGGCGAGTTCAGGCTGACCAATCTCCCCGCGGGCATCTACGAAATCGCCGTTCCGCAAATGGGCGTTCGGACCGCGCGGTACGCGCAACCGAACGTCATGGTGGAGGCGGGCAAGACGCTCACGCTGAACATCAAGCTGATGCCGAACAACTTCGGCATCATCGGCGATG
This sequence comes from Vicinamibacterales bacterium, assembly GCA_035764385.1. Classification (GTDB taxonomy): domain Bacteria; phylum Acidobacteriota; class Vicinamibacteria; order Vicinamibacterales; family UBA2999; genus Gp6-AA40. The sequence continues at coordinate 18,771 of DASTZI010000013.1, read as the reverse complement.
ACGGCGGGTTCCTGCACATCTACAATAAATACGCGAACCAGAAGGGTCCGGCCCCTCGCACACGGGACGGGCGCCCGGATTTCTCGGGCGTCTGGCTCGCCAATGTCGATCCCAATCCGACGCCCGTGCAGATGCTGCCGTGGGCGCAACAGGAGTGGGAGCGGCGGCGTGACCGCGCGTTCGAAGGGATGCCGACGTCACGCTGTCTGCCGCTGGATCCGACGATGACGCTGCCATTTTTTTACAAGATTGTGCAGACGCCGACTCTGCTCGTCCACCTGTTCGAACAGGATCCGCACTATCGTCAGGCGTTTCTCGACGGCCGCGAGCATCCCAAGGACCTTGATCCGACGTGGATGGGACACACGATCGGTCGGTGGGAGAAGGACACGCTCGTGCTCGATACGGTGGGTCTCAACGACAAGAGCTGGCTGCTGCAGGCGATCTGGCTGCCGCACACCGAGAAGCTGCACATCGTCTCGCGCTACACACGCCCCGATCTCGCGCACTTGAACATCGACGTACTCATCGAGGATCCGGACACGTTCGTCAAACCCGTCGAGCGTCACGTGCAATGGCTGTTCACGCCGGGCGAAGAGATATTCGAAGCGATCTGCGCAGAGAACAATAAGTTCCTCGAATATTCCGCCTACAAATAAGAGACAAATAAGAGATGCGCGTGAAGCACATAGCAGTCGCGGTTGCGATGCTTGTCGTGCGAACGGGCGCATTTGCGCAGAACGGCGGCGGCATCAGTGGCGTCATCGCCACGGCAGACAGTGCTGTGGCGGCGGTGCAGGTGCAGGCAAAGCATCAAGTGACGGGAAGAATTTTCACGGGAACGAGCGGCAAATCCGGACAGTACGCGATTACGGGTTTGCCGGACGGCACGTACGACGTCTCGGTCCCGATGCTCGGGATCGCCACCGATCCGTTCAACCAGCGGAACGTCGTGGTTCGACCGGGCGCGACCACCAGACTCGATATCGTGCTGACGAAGGGCAATCACGGCGTGGTCGGCGACGACAACGCCTATCTCGAGATCCGCGGCAAGTACGCCGATGTGCGCGGGCCTGCACCGCGGACCGTCGACGGTCACGCCGATCTGTCAGGCGTGTGGAGTGTCAGTGTGGATCCCGACGCCGGGCCCGTGTCGATGCTGCCCTGGGCAGAAGACGTGGTGAAAAGCCGCCGCGCGAACAATATGCGCGATCTACCAGCGAGTTTTTGTCTGCCTGACGATCCGACGCCGACGTTCCCGCTGCTCCGCAAAATCGTCCAGACTGGACCACTCGTGCTGCAGCTGTTCGAACAGGAGCCACACTACCGCCAGATCTTCCTCGACGGCCGGGCGCATCCGCGGGACGCCGATCCGACGTGGATGGGACATTCGACAGGAAAGTGGGAGAGGGACACGCTCGTGGTCGATACGGTGTCGTTCAACGACAAGAGCTGGATTGTGTTTCCGCTGGGTCTGCCGCATACCGAGATGCTTCACACGATCGAACGTTATCAACGTCCAGATCGGCGCCATCTTCGGGTGGATCTCACGCTCGAGGATCCCGGCACGTTCACCAAGCCGATAGAGCGGCACATGACATGGGAGCTGGTGCCCGGCGAGGAGATCCTCGAAAGCATCTGCACTGAAAACAACAAGTACCGGGAGAATGCGGGGATCAAATGATGCGGAATCTCGTCACGACTCTCATCGTCCTGTTTCTGGTCAAGCCAGTTGTCGCCCATCATTCGTTTGCCGCCGAATTCGATATCACCAAGCCGGTCACGCTCACAGGCAAGGTTACGAAAATCGAATGGACGAACCCACACGCGTTCCTGTTCATCGATGTGCAGGACAAGCAGACTGGTAGCGTCACGAACTGGGAAATCGAGATGGGCAGTCCCAACGGCCTGACACGGCTTGGCTGGACACGAACGTTGCTCAAGAACGGTGACGAGGTGACCGTCGAAGGAAGCCTCGGGCGAAACAAATCCAATCTCGCCAATGCCAAATCCGTGGTGATGACCGCCACGGGAAAGAAGCTTGGCGCGGCATCGAGCGAAGGAGCGCAGTAAGAACGTGCGAGTCCGTACACACGCTGCTGGCGCGTGCGCCGCCATCATCAGCATCGCGATCGCGACAGTCGCGGCCCAGTCGCCTGGCCGGTGGCTGATGCAGAAGGGCGCCCCCGTTCCAACCCCCGAAGAGGAGTACTGGAACGCGACCGCAAACGGCAAGCTGTACTTGATGGGCGGTAATCAGGGCGGGAAGAACGACCGCGTCCTCGAGTACGACGTCGCCGCCGACAAATGGACGACGAAGAAGCCAGCGCCGTGGTCCGCCAATCACATGGCGCTTGCCGAGTATCGCGGGAAGATCTACGTGTTTGGCGGCGCAACCGTCGAGAGTCAGCCCAACGCGCTCAAGTCGTGGGAGTACGACCCCGCCACCGACTCGTGGAAAGAGCTCCCACCGATGCCGAGCAAGCGGACGGCCTCGGTTGCGATTGAGACGGGCGGAAAGATTTACGTCATCGGTGGCAGCGATGAAGCCGGGCTCTCGGTCGCGACGAGCGAAGCGTTCGACGTCGCGACCGGCAAGTGGGAGACCCATCGCCCCATGCCGACGGCGCGCAATCATCCAGCCGGCGGCGCGGTCGGGGGCAAGCTGTACGTGATCGGTGGCCGCCTCACGGCCGCCAATGTGGCCAACATGGTGTCGAGCGCGACGGATATCGTCGAAGAGTACGACCCGGCGACCGACAAATGGCGTTCGATGACGAAGATGCCCTATCAGACAAGCGGGCAGGGATGGATCACATTTCAGAACCGGATCTACGTGGCCGGCGGCGAGCTGCGCGACGCGCACATGGATGCGGTGTTCCGCGACTTCGTCGTCTTCGATCCGGCCGCGAATGACTGGTATCGACTGCCGTCGATGCCGACCGCCCGCCACGGCGTCGTCTTAACGGCTCGTGGCAATCGCATCCACGCCGTCGCCGGACACACGGCGTTCAATGGGAACGGCGCCGAAGCGCTGCACAGCAACGTCAACGAGATCTTCGAACTCACCGCTGCCAAGTAACTGCGATTTTGGAGGATGCATATGAGGACCACCCTCGCGACCGGCGTCGCCCTCAGCTTCATCGCCGCCAGCCTGCTCGCACAGACGGTTCCCAATACCGTTGACGGGCACACCGCGGCCGCCAAAGCGGCAGCGGGAACTGACCACGCAGCCGTGTTCAACAGTCTGTGCATGGCGACGGAGGAACGCGGCTCCTCGAATCCGGCGCCGGCGAGGGCGGGAACCCCGGCTCCGCCTCCGGAGCGCGCGAAGTGGCATACCGACCCGGTGAAGGTGTTCGACAACTTGTATTACCTGGGGCAGTCCGAGTACTCCGCATGGGCGGTCAACACGTCGGCCGGCATCATCGTCATCGACGCGCTGTTCGACTATTCGGTGGAAGACGAAATCGTCAACGGACTGACCAAGCTCGGTCTCGATCCAAAAAACATCAAGTACGTGATCGTCAGCCACGCGCACAGTGATCACGCCGGCGGCGCACGGCTGCTGCAGGACCGCTTCGGCGCACATGTGTTGATGTCAGCGGCCGACTGGGATCTGACCGCGCGCAACACCCAGTCGTGGCCGAAGCCACGTCGCGATATGGTGGTGACCGATGGCCAGCGTCTCACGCTCGGCGACACCACGCTCACGATGTATCAGACGCCGGGTCATACGCCGGGCACCATCTCGACCATCATTCCCGTGCGCGACAACGGCCGCCCGCACGTCGCCGCCGAATGGGGCGGCACCGGCTTCAACTTCACGGTCACGCCGGAGAAACCGCGGCGTTATTGGTATGACACGTACGCCACTTCATCAGATCACTTCCGGGACGTGGTGAAGAAGGCAGGCGCTGACGTGCTGATCGCGAATCACCCGGAGCAGGATGGGGCGAAGGCGAAGCTCGCGGCGTTGGCACGTCGTAAGGCTGGCGATCCGAACCCGTATGTCATCGGCAACGACAGCGTCACACGCTACGTGACGATGGTGGGCGAATGCGCGCGCGCGAGCCTGCTGCGCTTCGGAGCATCAACCAAATAGATGAGAATCCTTTTTCGAAATTTTCTTGTCTGCGGCGTCGCGCTCTGCGGCGGCGTCGCTTCCGCACAGACGTCGGGCAAAGCCATCTACGACGAGCGCTGCGTTCAGTGCCACGGCATCGACGGCCGTGGCAATGGCGCTGCCGCGCCCGTTCTCATGCCGCGTCCTCGCGACTTCGCCGCCGCACAATTCAAGCTGCGGACAACCGAAACTGGCAGCCTGCCGACCGATGACGACCTGATCCGCACGATCACGTACGGCGTGCCTGGCACGTCGATGCCCGGCTGGCAGAAGTTCCTGTCAACATCGGACATCGCGGCCGTCGCCGCGTACATCAAGTCATTCTCCCAGCGCTTTACCGTCGAAGATCCGCAAGGCATTCCGACAGTGGCTGCGTCGGTTCCCGGTGCGCCCACTCCGCAGACGGTTACCGCCGGCAAAGCGGTCTACGAGAAGCTGCGTTGCGCGGCGTGCCACGGAACCGACGGGAAAGGAACGGGAGCGATTGCGACCGACCTGAAGGATGACGCGGGCAGACCGCTGCCGGCGACAAATTTAACGGAGCCATGGACATTCCGCGGAGGTGCGACGCCGCAGGACGTATATCTTCGGTTTCGCACGGGGATGAACGGCACGCCCATGCCATCGTTTGCCACGGCTGCCAGTGAAGCCGAACTGCGGAACCTGGCGGCGTACGTGCTGACGCTGGCGCGCAAACCCGTCTGGGACATGACGGCTGAGGAGGTATCGGCGTTCTACCAGGCGCAGGCCGCCGAAGCTGAACGCGATCCGGTACGGCGCGGGCGCTACGTTGTCTCGTCGATCGGCTGCAGTTTCTGCCACACGCCGATTCGCGCCGACGGTTCGCTGGTTGACGGGATGCTCTTTGCCGGCGGACAGAAGTGGACCGCGGCACCGTTCGGTGATTTCGTCAGCTATAACCTCACGTCCGACAAGGAGACCGGACTCGGCGGATGGAGTGACGATCAGATCAAGGCGGCCCTCACGCGAGGGATTCGTCCCGATGGTAGCCGCATGATCCCGTTTCCGATGCCCTGGCCTTCGTACGCGAGCTTGAGCGCTTCGGATCTAAACGCGGTCGTCGCCTATCTTCGGACGATTCCGCCAATCTCGAATCGAATTCCGGCTCCGTCACGGCCGAACATCGTTTCGTATCTGTGGGGCAAGTTCCAGTTGCTGATTCTGAAGAAAGACATGCCTCTTGTTGCGTATCCCGGCAATTCGGGTTCAGCGGGGGGCGTATGAACGTCCGCCGCGTCGTGAAGTGGGTAGTCGGCGTGCTGCTCGTACTCGCCGTCGTCGGGTTTCTGGCCTTTCTGTACTTCATTCCGCCGTTCACGCTGATGGCGCCGGAGGAATTCAGCCGCCCCGAAGCTGCGGCGGCAAACGCCGTCAAGCTCGATGCGATTACGGATCCGAAAACGCGAGCTCTTGCGGAGCGCGGAAAGTACATCGTCGTGACGACTGGCTGTATCGATTGCCATGCGCCCCCAAGCGCGGCAGGCCCCAACTTCGCCAGATATATGGCCGGTGGTGCGAAGACCTCCTTCAAGGGGCACGGCACGTTCGTGAGCGCCAACCTTACGGCCGATCGCCAATATGGGCTCGGCAGGCGAACGGACGAAGACGTCCTGCGCGTGCTGCGCAGCGGGGTGTCAGCCGATGGCGGTCGCCTGCTTTGGTATCGCGACATGCCATGGGCGTGGGTCGCGAACTGGACCGAAGAAGATCGCGTGGCGGTTCTCACCTACCTGCGTCAGATTCCGGCGATCGCTCATAAGATTCCTCCGCCGAGCACTCAAGCGGCGATAACCTACGATGCGGCGGCGATCGAACAAGCCTCAACCGTGAACGCGGGCACGACGCCCTGACCAACGGCACAGCTTGCGTTCCTGTACGCAAACCGGAGACTCTTGATCAATTAGGTCACCCCTCAGCGTGTGAACACAGTCGATCCGAGCACCCTCGTCCTCGCCGCTGTGGTGGAGTCGTCCGACGACGCCATCATCACGCAATCTCTCAACGGAATCATTGAAACGTGGAACCGGGCGGCCGAACGGATGTTTGGCTACTCGGCGGGCGAGGCGCTTGGCAGACCGGTTTCGATGCTCGTCCCGCCGGAACGGATTGATGAGGAAGACGGGGCCGCCGAACGGATCCGCCGCGGCGATGCCGTCAGACACTTCGAAACGGAACGCGTCGCGAAAAACGGCCATCGTGTACCCGTCTCGATCACGATGTCGCCGGTGCTCACGCCGACGGGCGATGTCTACGGCATCTCGATCATCGCGCGCGATCTGACCGAGCGCCGCGCCCTCGAGCGCAATGCTTTTCATCTTGCCGCGATCGTCAACTCCGCCGAGGACGCCGTTGCCAGCAAAGACATCAATGGCATCGTTCAGACGTGGAACAAAGCCGCGGAACGCATGTTCGGCTACACCGCGGAAGAGATGATCGGACACTCGATTCGCATCATCATTCCGCGCGACCGGTGGCACGAGGAAGACGAAGTGCTTGCGCGGATTCGGTCGGGGCGAGCCATCGATCACTTCGAGACCATTCGTCAGCGCAAAGATGGTTCGCTGATCGAAATTTCCCTCTCCGTGTCGCCGATCAAGACCACGACCGGCGCGGTCATCGGGGCATCGAAAATCGCGCGAGACATCAGTATGCAGCGTCGGCTGGCGCGCGAGGCGGAGGAAGCCAATCGCGTGAAGGACGAGTTCCTCGCCATGCTGTCGCACGAACTGCGAACACCACTCAACGCCGTGCTCGGCTACACGCGAATGCTGCGTGACGGGCATCTTGGGCCCGACCGGCGTGAGCGCGCAATGGAGACGATCGAGCGCAACGCGAACCTGCTCGGGCAGCTCGTCGCAGACGTTCTCGACGTATCGAGCATCGTCACGGGCAAGGTGCGGCTGAAGATGACATCGTGCGATCTGAAAACGCTCGTCCAGGCGGCCACCGATGTCGTCCGGCCATCAGCCGACGCGAAGGGAATAGACTTGCGCGTCGACGCGCCTGAGGCGTCCGTGCACGCCACCTGCGATGGGGAGCGTATGCAGCAGGTGTTCTGGAACCTGCTCAGCAATGCGGTGAAGTTCACGCCGAGCGGTCACATCTCGATCGCGCTGAGAAATTCCGGGGGCCGGGCGAAAGTCACAGTCACCGACACAGGCGTCGGTATTCCGGCGAAGTCGCTGCCGTTCATCTTCCAGCGCTTCTGGCAGGGAGAAACTGCGGCACACCGCGCCACCGGTGGCCTCGGCCTGGGCCTTGCGCTCGCGCGCCATTTCGTCGAACTGCATGGCGGCACCATTCAGGCCGCCAGCGAAGGCGAAGGGAAGGGCGCGACGTTCGTCGTCACGCTTCCCCTCGCACATTAGCCTGTTGGGCGGACCTGAAGGTCCGCCTCTACGATCCTCCTCTCTACACTAGCGAGTCGGTTGCGGCGCGGACTGCTTCATCCACTCGTCCGTCCGCTGCTTCAATTCCTGCGGTGTCAGATCTTCCTTGTGCGTCGCGATCGTCCACATGTAGCCTTCCGGGTCCTTGAAGGTCCCGGTACGGTCGCCCCAAAACTGGTCCGCCATTTTTCCCATTGGACCATCGGATACACGCGCGCCCGCCGCGACGGCGCGGTTGAACAGCGCGTCGCTGTCCTGCACGTAGACCCAGAGCGCCGCCGGCGAGCCGGTATACGCTCGAGGACCTTTGGCATGTGGGCCCATCACGTCGTTCACCATGATGAGCGAGTCGCCGACCTTGATTTCCGCGTGCATGATCTTCCCGTCTGGTCCCGTGTGGCGTGAGACTTCTTCAGCACCGAGCGCCTTCTTGTACCACTCGATTGTCTGGGCGGCGTTGTCGAGCGTGAGTTGAGTCGTCACCGTGTGGAAGCCCGGAGGAATCGCGTTCTTTGCCTTCGACATGTCGAACTCCTTCGGAGGGGTTGCGGAAATTTCGATTCTGCGGCGGCATCGGTGCGGCTGCAAGCTGATGAGTGCGACGTGCGAACTGAACCGAATGGCAGAGGCGCTTTTTGCTGAGGTTTTTTCGAAGTACCGATTCAGATATCGTGTGGGTCTTCCTCACGAATGCGCGTTCGGATCTTCAGAGCGGTGGCGGGTGTTCTCGACGGCCAGAGTCTTGGCAAGTTGACCCCTGGTCTTCTGTACGAACTCGACGACGGGTTAGCGCGTCAATTGATCTCGATGGGCTGCGCGCGCGAAGAGCACTCTCACGCACCCGCGCTCGTGGTGCGCATCGCCGATGAACCGCTCGACGAAGCGCGATTGACAGGTGGGGTGCGCGTTGTGCCGCGCGCGAAAGCCGATGATGATTCAAAGGCGGATCGCCGACACGGCATCACCGATCGCCGAAAGCACCCGCGCACCGATCGCCGGAAGCCGTCTCCCTAACTCATTGCACCTTGCCCTGTACGACGATGGTCTGGGGCACCCCCCGTTGGTCGATCAGGACCGCGCTGCCGCTTAATGCCGTCGGTACCCTGACGATGCACCCGAAGTCCGGACGCAAGGCAAAGTCACGGGTCGAGGTGCTGACGATCAGCGTCGAACCAAAGCGCGCGGCCAGTTCCGGTTGCGGAACGGTGATCGACGGGCCGCCGAGGTTCGAGCCATCGATCATGTGTATCGTCACGCTTTTCAGTGTCACGTCCCGTACGCCCGCAGTGACGACGAGGTGGAGCGATGGATTGAATACAAATCCCCCGAGAGGGCACGGCACCCCGCTCGGCGAGATGAAGGTAATTGGGGTGGGCTCGAGACTGATACCCGGCCTGAAGTCGGCCGCGTTCACCATCGGCGCATGTTCCGGCATGTCGTCACAACCTGCCGTGATCAAGCCCGACACTCCGACGCACATCACGGCCATCGCAGCCCGATGAAGCCTGGCGGGTTTCTTCACGTGGCACCTCACTTTTCAAAGACGGCAGGGCGCACACGCAATCCCGGCGCCATGTCGGATCGGTTCGTGGTAAGGTGTCGCACCTGCGATGGAGGTTGCCGATGACCAAGCTGCTCGCATTCGCCGGCGTCGTGCTGCTCTGGGTGGTTCCAACCGCCGCGCATCATTCGTTCGCGGCTGAATTCGACGAGAACAAGCCGGTCACACTGAAAGGCAAGCTCACGCAGCTGGATTGGCTCAATCCGCACGGATGGTTGCACCTCGACGTCGAATCTGACGGCAAGGTCGTCAATTGGGCTGTCGAAGCGGGCGCGCCGAATGCGCTCGTGCGGCGCGGCTTGCGGAAGACGGATTTTCCAATCGGCAGCGAAGTGATCGTGAAGGGATACCGCGCGAAGAACGATACACCGACGGCGAGCGGCACGACGGTGACCTTCGCGGACGGACGGAATTTTTTCCTCGGCGCGTCGGATTCGCAGTCGCAGGCGCCGGCGTCCCAGGGACGTTAGCGGCCGCGCCAGGGATCGCCGAAGTAGTACTTGAACCCCAACTCTTGAAGGCGATCGAGGTCGCGCTGTCCTTCGCGGCAGGCTTCCTCGAGCAACTCGAAACCCGCTTCCTTCTCACGCACCAGCGCCCAGACCATCGTCCATGGGCGTGTGTACACTTTTGGATCTTCGACCCGCACTTCGTAGTGGATTGTGTCGCGATCGATCATCGTCAGCCGTTCGACGATGTGCGCGGTATCCGTGTAGAAGTTGCCGGAGTCATCGAACCAGTTGAAGCCGTTGAAATTGTTCACATCGATGACGAGCGTGTTGCCCTCCCAGCGGCCACGCGAATCGCCATTGGTCACCTTGATGTTCTCGCCCAGCCGCGGCCGCCCATCCATGGCGATCACCCGCTGGACGTGGTGATCCTCGAAGAGCCATAGAACGAACTGGTCCCCGGCCGGCTGAAGGATTTGATCGGCATCCTGCAACGCGAGGCGCGGGACGCCACCGCTGCCGCAGGCCGTGCGCGGATCGATGTACTTGTTGTGGTTTTCCCCGATTCTGCCGATCGGAACCGCCCACGGCTGATACGGAATCTTTCGATCCGGCGGGTCGACAATCATCGGCGGCGCAATCTCCCACGGCATCACGCGGCTGCCGACGAGCGGCTCGTTTCCCGACACGCCTTCGACCGAGAACGCCTGCGCCAGCTGGCCGCGCCAGTAGCCCTGGAAGTCAGGCTTGCCGCTTGGTGTTTTCGGCGGCGTGAACGATTTCGCCCTTTCGAGCGCACATGTATGGAAGGCCGCCGGTTCTGCCGGACACCCGCCAACAGTCTTCGGCTTCCCCGCATCCTGTGCCGCCAGTGGTGCGACTCCAATGGCCGCGAGAGCCAGCACGACAGCTGCATGACCTATTCGCACGTCGGCCTCCTACCGTGACGCCGCCTGGGCCTGGTCCATCAGGCGCCCGGGATCGTATTCGAGCACGCGCACGTTTGGCTCTTTCCGTCGATAGAGCACCGTCCGCATCGTCCAGGGTCTGGTAAACACGTTCGGATCCTCGACGGTCACTTCGTAGTTGATGTGATCGGGTCCCGCCGGGGTAAAGCGTTCGACCAGGTGCAGCGCGTCGCTGTGAAAATTTCCGGCGCGATCGAACCACGTCTGATCCGTGAAGTACACGACATCGACGACCAGCGTGTTGGCTTCCCAGCGGCCGCGCGAATCGCCCATCCACCAGTTGAGCGGGCCGCGCGGGTGCGGACTGCCATTCGTATAGATGTTCCGAACGCCCCGGTCGTACTCGAAGACCATCACGATCTGATCGGGGGTTTGAAAGATCTGAAAGGGGAACGGCATGAACATGATGCGGGGCACGCCGGGCAAGTACCCTTTCATCTCGGGATCGGCGGTTGCGCGGTTTTCAAAGTTCGCGCGTTTCTTCGCGAGCGCCGCCGGCTGATACGGAATCTCGTTGCCGTCCACGATGCCCTGGCCTGCGGGCACGCCGAGCCGCGCCGCATGATCCTGAATGTCCCAGGCGGCGGTATTCAGGACCTGCCAGATGCCCTGCAGATTCGGTTTGGTGTCAGGTGTCCGCGGCCTCGCAGGTGTCTGCGCGGCGGCATTGGTCGCGACGATTACGAGGAGTGCAGCCAGGAACGCGCCGGTGAAGCGGTTTCGCATCCGCGAACCTCCCGTTCAGCGACGCGAATAGTAGCACCGGTGCCCGGCGTGCAGGCATTCGCGCGGCCGGTTCGACGCGGAGTGCGCCGACCGGCCGTCACGTAAGGAGATCGGGAGTCTCTAGGGAGCGGGGAAAGTGGTGCTGCTCGCGAGAGTGCTTCCATTTACGCTGCTGGTCAACCAGCACTGGAGGTCACCCCCAACGGTAAAAAGGCCCGGCGCAATCGACTGCCAATTGGTCCTGAATGCCCCTTGCTGGTTCACATCGACGTATTCCGTAGTTCTCAGCTGCAAAGGATCCGACAAATCCACGACGTTGAACACGACGAGGCTGTATGCGAGCCCGCGCCCATCCACCTTCACTCGAAGACCTCCCGCGTGGGTGTTCGAGACGGTGCAGGTACCCGAATAGCCCGAAGAGAACCCAGTAGCGGCGGTCAATTCATTGATTGGATAGGAGACAGGCGCGTCTTGCGTCGTGAACTCGCCGGCTGGGATCACAACCGCGCCGGCGGATTCTGCGGGTGATGCGGCGCTCGTGAGACTTGGAGCGATCGGGCTGTGGGCGCCATTTTGACAGCCACAAGCCAACATGGCGCAGGTGACAAGAGCACACACACGCGCCTTACGTGCAAGTAAGAAGAGTTCCATCGCAATTTTCTCCTCTTCCACGCTCATGCAGGGGAGCGCAGACATGTGAAATGCAATGGAGGCTAGTGGCGCAAGGCGCGTTCCGCATCCGGAACATCGGCGTTGGCTTGATTTCGCGCGTTTTCAAGCGTCGCTGCGAGCCGCGTTCCGCAGGTTTGGTCAGCCCGAAGACGAACTTGGAGTGCGCGGAGGGTCGGCGGACGACCCGTTATTGCACTCGTTGACACGACGCAGATGGGGGTCTAGAGTTGCCCCGTCCTTCCACAGGAGACGTGATGGACCAGCCTGAAAATTCCCACGCGCCTCGCCCCGGCGATGCGCCTGAACCGTCCGATACACCGCGATCCGGCGTGACGCGCCGCGCTTTCATAAAGGGTGTCATCGCCAGCGGTGCCGTCGCGACGTCCGCTGCCTATTTGTTCCGGACGAGCGGTGAAATCTTCGGCCAGACTTCCGCGCCTGGCTCCGTCGAGCGGCTCATCACGCTGAACGTCAACGGGCAGATGCGTCGTGTCGACGTGATGAAGCAGGAAACGCTCGCGACCACGCTGCGCTACAAGCTCGGCCTGACCGGCACCAAGATCGGCTGCGACAGAGCGGAGTGCGGCGCCTGCACGGTGCTCATCGACGATGTGCCGCACTATTCGTGCTCGGTGCTGACACATACCGTGCGCGGGCGCAAGGTGCAGACGATCGAAGGGCTCGCCAACGGCGACCAGCTGCATCCAGTGCAGCAGGCGATCGTGGACGAGCAGGGCTTCCAGTGTGCGTTCTGCATGTCTGGCTTCACGATGGCCGCCGTCGGCTTTCTGAAGACGACTCCGAATCCGACGCGTCAGCAGCTCGCACATGGCATCTCGGGAAATCTGTGTCGCTGTCAGGACTACGACAAGATCCTCACGGCGTTCATGCGCGGCGCTGAATACATGAGGAGGACGACGTAATGGCTGACACGAAATACATCGGCCATAACTACACGCCGCCCGATCTTGTGGCGAAAGTCACCGGCCGCGCGCGATGGGCGGAGGACTTTCGCGCGGAAGGGATGCTGTTTGCGAAGCTGCTTCTCAGCCCGATGCCTCACGCGCGTGTGCGCAGCATCGACGCGAGCGCCGCGCTCGCGATGCCGGGCGTGAAAGCTATCCTCACGGCGGACGACCTCCCCGATCTCGGCCCCAACGTCGAACGCGCGCTGACCAACGAGCCGCTCTACGCAGGTGAGCCGATCCTTGCGGTCGCAGCCGTTGACGAACTCACCGCGGCGGAAGCGGTTGAACGGATCAACGTCGACCTCGAGGCGTTGCCGTTCACGGTCGATCCGCTCGAGGCGCTGCGGCCCGATGGGCCGAGCGCGCGAACGACGGGCAACGTGTGGGGCGCGCCGATGCCTGGCGGCGTCGGGCCGAATGCCGCGTCGCCGTTGAAGACGATCAGATGGACGAGCGACCAGTTCGCCGACGCGGAGGAAGGGCGCCTTCCGATGGGCGAGCCCACGGAGCAATGGTCCTACGGCGATCTGGATGCGGGGTTCAAGAGCGCCGATCTGGTGCTCGACGAAACCTTTGTCGTGCAGTCCACCGGACACCATCCGATGGAAACACGCACGGCAATGGCGTACTGGCAGAACGGCAAGCTCTATATCCATTGCTCGACGCAAAGCGTCGCGCAGACGGTGCCGGGCATTGCCCGCTGGTGCGGCATTGAACCGACGCAGGTCGTCCTAATCAGCGAGTACACCGGCGGCGGCTTCGGCAGCAAAGGCGGCGGCACCGTGACGATGTCGATTCCGGCGCTGCTCTCGAAGAAGGCCAACGCTCCGGTGATGATGCGCATCACGCGCGAAGACGAAAGCTACATCGGCCGCGCGCGCACCAATATGACCGGTCGAACCCGCATCGGCTTTGCGAAAGACGGCCGCATCCTCGCGCTCGACCTCTTCATCGTCCAGGACAACGGATCGTACGGACCGATGGGCGACCACAGGTCCGCGGGGCTCGCCGCGTCGATCATTTATCAGCCGCAGGCGATGCGGTGGCGCGCCATCAGCGTGCTCACCAACACGCCGCCGCGCTCCCAGCAGCGGTCGCCGGGCCCCATGCAGGCCAACGGCATGATCGAGCCGCTCATCACGAAGGCGGCAAAGCAGCTCGGCGTCGATCAGGTCGAAATCCGAAAGATCAACTCGCCGGTGGGACGCGCGGTCTTTGGGCCGGCGCAGCCCAATGGCCAGCGTCAACGCCTCACGAGCGCGTTCATCAACGAGGCGCTCGACAAAGGCAAACAGACGTTCCGGTGGGACGAGCGGAAGGCGTACTCGGGCCAGCGCCGCGGAGCGAAGGTCCGCGGCATTGGCGTTGCCGTCGGCCCGCATGGATCCGGATCCATCGGGTTCGACAGTTTGATGACGCTTCGCCCGGACGGGAAGCTGTACGTGCAATCTGGCGTCGGCAATCTCGGCACACATTCGGTGATGGACCTGGCGCGCGTGGCGGCGGAAGTGCTCGCGATGCCGTGGGAGAAAGTCGAAGTCAACTGGGGCGACACCGGCAAGGGTGTTCCGTGGTCGTGCCTGTCGGTCGGCAGTCAAACGACGCATGCGATGACGCGAGCGAACTTCGCCGGTGCCAACGACGCGAAGCGCAAGCTGCAGGAGATTGCCGCGAAGGATCTGGGCGGCTCACCAGACGACTACGAGTTGAGCAACGAGCGCGTGCATCGGCGCGGCAATCCCGGGGGCGGTCTGACCTACGCGCAGGCGGCGAAGCGGGCCATCGAGCTTGGCGGCAAATACGACGGCCACGAGGTTCCCGAAGACATCAACGCGATGACCAAGCGCGCCGCCGCGATGCATGCCGGTCTCGGCTTGATGGGGGTCGCCAAGGATAACTATCCGCGCAACGGCACGACGTATTCGTTCGTCGCCGGCTTTGCGGAAGTTGAAGTCGACGTCGAAACAGGAAAGGTGACGCTGATCGATTACCTCGGCGTCGGCGACGTGGGCACCGTCATCAACCCGCGGAGCCTGCTGGCGCAGATCAAAGGCGGGAGCTGCCTCGGCATTGCGCACGCCCTTCAGCAGAAGTGGGTGTTCGATCCCAAGTACGGGCTCATGGTGTCGCGGCGGTTTCACAACACGAGGCCGCTCACCATTCTTGATATTCCGGCGAGCATGCAGGCTGAGGCGGTCGACCTGCCGGACCCGGAAACGCCCGTCGGCGCGCGCGGCGTGGGCGAGCCGCCCGTGGGCGCCGGCTATGGCGCGGTGCTGAACGCGATTGCCGACGCCGTGGGCGTCGAGGTGTTCCGGCGGGCGCCGGTCACCGCCGATATCGTCTTGATGTCGCTTGAAAACAAGAAGCGGATGCATGAGCCGTTGCAGGCGCATGTATAGCCGTTGGCTCCGGGCTCCAGGCTACCGGCTTCAGGCATGGCCGGTAGTCGGGAGTCGGAAGCCGGTAGCCGAGGAGTAGCAATGGCCGTAATTCGAGATGTCATGCCGGCCTTCGAGCTGTTTCAGCCCGCCTCCACGGCGGACGCGCTGAACCTGCTCGATCGCTACGGCACCGACGCATGGATCTTTGCGGGAGGTCTCGACAGCTTCGACTGGCTGAAGGACCGCATCAAGCGTCCCCGCTACGTGGTGGATCTCGGCGGCATCGCGGAACTGAAGGGAATTCGCGAGCGCGACGGTGGTCTCGAGATTGGCGCCATGACGACGCTCACCGACGTCGTGCACAATTCGATGGTTCGCGATCGGTACGCCATCCTCACCGACGCCGCCGAAGCGGCGGCATCGCCGCAGATTCGCAATCAAGGCACCCTCGGCGGCAACGTGTCGCAGGACACGCGCTGCTGGTACTACCGCGCCGGCTGGTCGTGCTATCGAGCGGGCGGAAACATCTGCTACGCGGACACGCCTGAATCGATCAACCGGGAGCACGCCATTCTGGAGGCCGACCGCTGTGTCGCAGTCAATCCCTCCGACACCGCGCCCGCACTGATTGTCCTCGGTGCGTCGATGGTCATTCGCGGCGCCGACGGTGAGCGTGTCATACCCGCGGAGAATTACTTCGTCGGACCAGGGACCGACATCACCCGGATGACCGCGCTACGTCCCGGTGAGTTGCTGACCGCGATTCGACTTCCGGGCGACTGGGCGGGAGCAAACTTTTACTGGGAGAAGGTGCGCGATCGCCAGGTGTGGGATTTCGCGCTGGTGAGCGTGGCCTCCGCGATGACACTGTCGGGAACGACGATTCAGAACATCCGGCTCGTTGTCAACGGCGTCGCCGCACGACCGGTTCGTCTGGCGACCGTCGAACAGTATGTGAAAGGAAAGCCGCGCAACGAAGCGACGGCTGCCGCCGCCGGTGACATGGCGGTTCAAGGCGCGCAGCCACTCCGTTTCAATGCCTACAAAGTGCCGTTGATGCGAAACCTGGTAAAGCGGGCGATTCGTGGGGTGGGGGAATGGACTACTTCCTGACGTGGGGACACAGTCCCTGGGGTCAGCAGATTCTGACGCACGTCTCGTGGAACCTGCTGTGGGCGTCGCTGTTTGCCGGCGTCGTCTTTCTGGTCGCGCACGCCAGCTATATGGTGCTGTCCGCGCATCGCAAGCGGCATCCCGACGAGACCGATGCGATGGAAGCGGCTCGTCCGGACCTGCCGTCGCGCATTCCGCGCCACTCCGGCGTGGCGCGGGGTTTCCACTGGGTAATGGCCGCGTCGATGTTGACGCTGCTCTCGACGGCGTTTCTGCCGATCGCCGGCGTGAAGTTCGCGTGGGTGCAGTGGCACTGGATGGCGGGCCTCGTCCTCACCACGTCAATCCTCTTCCACGTCATTCACGCCAGCGTCTGGATGGATTTCTGGTCGATCTGGGTCGGTCCGAAGGATATTCCCGAGCTGCGCGCCGAGATCCTGCGCGAGCTCGGACATGACGTCCCGGGTCCTAAGCCAGGCAAGTATCCGCTTGGCAATCGTCTCTACCACCTCGCGCTCGTTGTCGTCGGCCTTTCGGTCATCGCGTCGGGGTTGACGATGATGGTGCGGGTGAGGACGCCGCTGTTTCCTCGCAATCCCTATCTGCTGTCGGATTCCACGTGGGGATTTGTATACGTCACGCACGGGATGGCGGGCGTGGCGTTGGTCGGCCTCGTCATCGCGCACGTCTACTTTGCGGTCCGCCCGGAGAAATGGTGGATTACGAAGGCGATGATCTTCGGCTGGATCACACGCCGCCAGTATCTCGAGCATCACGACCCTGACCGTTGGGTCGTCGCGGATCCCGGATCCCGGATCCCGGATCCTGCCCAGCAGTGACTCTTCGCGACGATCTCGCACAGCGCTGCGAGACCATCGAGCGTGCCTACGAGTTCATGCTCGCCTATGCCGCACAGGGATTGAGCGGCGACGCCGGCAGCCAGTCGGGCGGCGAGCTGCGCCAGTTGCTCTCGCGCGCCGCAGGAGCCCTTGCCGACCTGTCAGATCAGTACCTGGCGCTCGTGCAGGGTGAAGGCCTTCATCCGTCGGACAAGTACCGCGCGTTCATCGACGTCATTCGCCGCGATGCGGGGGATGCGCGTGCCGCCATCGAGCTGGTACTCGCGCAGCGGTCCATTAGTTCCCAGGTGGTCGATAACCTCAACGCATCCATCCACGTTCGCGCACTCCTCACCGACCTGTTCCTGATCGACGAAATTCTCAAAACACCGGCCGCCGACATCCGCAACGCGTCCAATCCGTAGCTGCGGCCATGCGGCGCATGTGGTGGGCGGGGCTCGTCGTTCTCGTGTGCGACGTTGTGGCGAACGCGCAGCAGCCGGAGCCTTCACGCAAGCAGGCCATGGCGATTCGTGTGTTGGCTGGCGCCGTTGTTGTTGACGGCCGCCTGGACGAGCCGGTCTGGCGTACCGCCCCCTTCATCGGAGCGTGCGCCCATCCAGTCGCCCCTTGGGCGCCGCGACGATGTAGGGCAGTCGGAATACATCATCGTTGCGCTCGATACCTATCTCGATCACCGCACGGCGTATGGCGTCGGCGTCACCGCATCGGGCGTTCGCCTGGACCGCTACTACCCCGCTGACGCCGAGGATTTCGACGCCACCGTCGAACCAGTGTGGGCTGCGCGTACGCGCGTGGACGAACATGCGTGGACGGCGGAGCACCTGACCTGGTTGAATTTCTGGACCACCGCCCGTTCGATGTGCCGGGCGCCCGCGACTTCAACGCCCGTTCTTTTCGGAGCAATGTCGTCCTGCGCTGGGAATGGAGACCCGGCAGCATGTTATTCGTGGTCTGGCAGCAGAATCGCGCCGCGACAGCGCCAATCGGGACGCGCGCTTCGCTCAGCGACATGTTGAACTCGATCACTGCGCCGGGTGATCATGTCCTCGCCGTGAAGACGACGTTCTGGCTGTCCGTTCACTGATGGGTGCCGAAGCGAAGTGCACCGCCACGATCAGCGGCAAGAAGACGGTCGGGAAGGCGCTGCTCGAGACAGACGAGTTGATCTTTCGTGGCGATGACGTCCGGCTGACGATTCCGTACAAGTCGGTGTCGAGCATCGACGTGAAAGACGGCGTGCTGCACGTCGCGTGGCTGAGCGGTATCGCATCGTTCGAACTCGGTCCGTCAGCCGTAAAGTGGGCGGATCGCATCCGCAACCCGCCGAGCCGCATCGACAAACTGGACGTCAAGCCCGGGCAACTCGTGCTGTTTGTCGGCATCCGCGACGCCACCCTGCGTGAGGAGATTGAAACGCGCGGTGCGACGGTCGTGGCTCGCCCGATTGCACCGGTTGACGCCGTCTTCGTCGCGGCCAACGAACGCAGCGATCTTCGTCGGCTCGCGACCGTGCAGAACTTTCTCAAGCGCG
>DASTZI010000012.1:0-9131 GCA_035764385.1 Vicinamibacterales bacterium | reverse complement strand
GGGTGGCGGCGGCGGCGGCTTCGTCGCGGGCAAAATCTCCGGTGGGGATCGATCGGTTGGTGAGCAGAAACGACAGGCCGCTGGTAATCGTCTGCTGTGCTCCGGCCGGGGTGGGGAAGGCTGCCGCGCACACGATGAACGCGGCGAGGGTAACAGCAAGGGGTCCGCGGACGATCACACGCCTCCTAATGCTTCTCGGTCACCGTGAACGTCCGACCTGCGATCGTCAACGTTCCAGTCCGGTCGCTGCCGGTGGCGTTCGCTGCCACCGCGAAATTGACGGTGCCGTTTCCGGTACCGCTCGATCCGCCGCTGATAGTGATCCAAGTGGCGGTACTCACGGCTGTCCATGCGCAGCCCGTTTGCGTCGTCACCGAGACCGTTCCGGTTCCCCCTGCCTTGTCAAACGAGGTGCTCATCGGTGAAATGTTGTAGGTGCACGGCGCACTCTGCGAAATGGTGACGCCCTGTCCGGCAACCGTCAGCGTACCCGTTCGAGCAGACCCGGTATTCGCCTGCACGGAATACGTGACGCTGCCGTTGCCCGTCCCGGTAGCGCCCGTCAGGATCGTGACCCATGCCGCACTGCTCGTTGCAGCCCAGGTGCAGCCTGAACCGACGGATACGGAAATCGGCATCCCCGTGCCGCCTGCCGCGCCAATCGAAACAGTCGTCGGCGTGACGGAGTAGGAACACGTCGTCGCAGCCTGATTCACGGTGACGGTCTGGCTCGCGATGGTCAACGTGCCTGTACGCGCTGCGCCTGTATTCGCGACCGCAGTGATTGAGACGCCGCCATTGCCGGTTCCGCTCGCGCCGGCGGTGATCGACAACCACGACACGTTGCTCGTTGCCGTCCATGTGCACCCTGCCGTCGCGGTCACGGTCACCGGACCGGTTGCCCCACCACCTGCGCCAACGGACAGGGTGGTCGGAGCTACGGAATAGGAACATGGTGCCGCCGCCTGATTCACCGTGACCGTCTGGCCCGCAATCGTCAGCGTGCCGGAACGCGCCGCTCCGCTGTTGGCGCCGACAGCGATTGTCATCGTGCCACTGGCGCTGCCACTTGCTCCGGACACGATCGAGATCCAGGAGGCGTTGCTTGAACCATTCCATGGACACCCGCCCGCAGTTGTCACTGACACCGAAGTAGCAGTGGACCCCGCTGCCGGAATGGAGATCGTTGTGGGCGACAAGGTATAGGGGCAGGCCGCCGAAGGCTGCGATACCGTCACCGTCTGCCCGGCAACCGTCAACGTTCCGCTCCGTCCGGCGGTTGTGTCCATGTTTTCCGAAGCGCGGAAAGACACCGATGCGTCACCGGATCCGCTTGTGGCCGATGTAATAACCAACCACGTTGCGTTGCTGGCAGCGGTCCAGGCGCAGCCTGTCTGCGTATCGATCGTGATTGGAGATCCCGTCCCACCTGTCTTGGTGACCGATGTCGTCAACGGCGTGACTGTATACGAGCATGGGACCGTTCCTGCGGCCTGGTGCACAGAGACCGTCTGGTCGGCGATCGTCAGGTCGCCGCTTCGAGCAGCGCCGATGTTGGACGCAACGCTGAAGGTCACGGTGCCATTGCCCGTGCCGCTCGTTCGACCGGTCAGCGAAATCCAGGAGGTATCGGTGCTGGCCGACCATTCACATGCCGCCGCCGCGGACACAGAGATCGAGCTGCTGCCGGTGCCCGTCGCCAGCAGCGACACATCCTTCGGCGTGACCGTGACGCTGCAGTTGACCGGCAGTACCGGTGGTGGAGGAGTCGCAGCGTTGGTCTGCTGCGTGATCTTCACCGTCTGGCCCGCCACCACGATCGATGCCGCGCGCGTCGTCGTTCCAGAATTCGACCCGATCGTGAAGGTCAGGTTTCCCGTTCCAGTTCCCGTCGACCCCCCGTTCAGCGTCACCCACGCGGCGTCGGCCTGAGCACTCCACGCACAACCCGCGGCGGTTGTCACCGTGATCCTCCCTGTTCCTCCAGCCGCGGGAACCGTCTGCTCAGTCGTGGAGAGCTCGAACACGCACGCGACCGCATCCTGGCGGATCCGCCCCCGTTCGCCATTCACGATGATGTCGCCTTGGCGAGCGGTGCCAGCGGGGTTCGCGGCAATCTGCATCTGGAGTTGTGCGCTCCCCTGGCCGGAGGCGGGCGTCAGACCGGTGATCCACGCGGCGTCCGACGAGGCGGACCATGCGCATTCAGGCTGGGTGGTGACGCCTACAGTCGTCGTATCGCCGTTCGAGCTGACAGGAGAAGCTGGGACGGCGAGCGCGACCGCGCACTTTGTGGGTGAAGGCCCCGTCGATGTGGCAACAGTTGAACCGCAGGCGCCGAGTACGCACGACAGCACCGACAGGAGCAGGGAAGTGAGCGGTCTCGCGGTGACAGCCTTGTACATCGGTAGTCTGCCCAGAGGTTGACTCCCAAAAGTTTGGTCGCAGCGTGTTGTGATGTCAGATGAACGCCGACGAGACGAGCCGCGCCGCGGATGAGCAACCGCCGTGCCTCCGCAGATCTGGCCAAATGTCCGCGATTGCGGCGGGCAATGTGTTGGGACTGTGGACGATCGTGAACTTTTGGTGAAAAGCTCTAAGACAGAATTTTGGGATGGCGGACGGCGTATTGCCCGATCCAGGATCTCCCCCGTGCTCACGACGCTGCGCGCCCTTCGCCGCCGTCTCCGGTGTGAGCTGAGGACCGAGGGTCTCCATCAGTTCGATTTTCGATCTGGCCGCTGCGTGTACTGCGGGTCGGAGGTGCCCCGGGCGTGGGCATCGCCGCAACCGAACGCGCAGCGACGCCGGCCGTCAGCCCTGCTCCGCGGCGGGTCCGCATGGCTCGCGTGGGTTGTGAAGAACACTCGCGCGATGACGTCGCGTCTTCGAGCCGCATCGCGCTGATCGCAAGTCGAGATTACAGAGGACGCGTCGTGGCGCCGGGACGGGAGGCGTGTGCTGAAGACGAGGATGTCATGCTGAAACGAGGGTCGACGCGCGCACTGGGGCGCGGCCTCGGCGAGCTCTCCAGATCGGCGCATCGGCGCTGCGCTTCTTCGTATAGGGCTTTCCACCACAACGCGGACGCGCGCAGATCCTCGTTGTCTTCGCGCAGTGCGGCAATCTGGCGCTGCAGTGCGGCATTCTGGCGCGGCAAAATGGATTCCTCCTCGGTCGCAACATCGGATTCGAGGTGAGTCTCCAGCATCGGTCTCTTGTCCATTACATTCCTCGTTGCGGCGCGAACGCGCTGTATGCATCCAGAGCGGCAGACGCCGACGCCTGTAGCGGAACGCATCGCTAAACGCTTGAAAGGGGTAGCGGGCGTTTCCACACGCAATGCGCACGCCGTGCGCGACATAAGGACAGAAAGTTTGTGAATTGCTACGCGGATACCACCGACGAAGGCGCTGACCGCGGGTGCTCGGAGCCGAACGGGATTTGCACCGCGATCTGCGTTCCGGCGCCAGGGGCAGCGTTGATGGCGAGCTGTCCTTTCAAGACGGCAACGCGCTCGCGCATGCTGGCGAGCCCCAGTCCGGCCGACCGGCGGTCGCTTGGATTGAAGCCGACGCCCGAATCCGCAATCTGCAGCGCGATGTGGTCCGCGTTGCACGCCACGCTGACATGCGCTTCACGCGTCTGGCTGTGACGGGCGACGTTGTGGAGCGCCTCCTGCGCAATGCGATACAGACACAGCGACACATGCGGGTCGACCGACGAGGGAATCGAGCGGTGCGTGAAGGTCACGTGCAGATTGCGTTGCTTCGACGCGTCGCGGCAGAGCGCCTGAAGGGCGGCGACCAGGCCGAGTGTCTCCAGCCACGACGGATGCAGTGCGTACGACATGTGGTGTACGTCGCTGCCAAGCTCCTGCGCCTTCGTGCCCAGCGCGTGAAGACGTGCGCGCGACTCCTCCGACAGGACCTGCCCGGCGATGATGTCGATCTCGATGTTGAGCAAGGCGATTCTCTGACTGATATCGTCGTGCAGCTCGCGTGCAATCCGCTGCCGTTCGACTTCCTGGCGCGCAATCAGCCTTCGAGCCAGATCACGATTGAGCTCCGACGCGCGCCGGGACTCCGTCACATCGCGAACGATGCTGAGGAGTCGATCGGCCCCTGCGTGCACGATGCGCGCTTCGAACGTGCGCGCTTCGCCGCCGATGGGCAAGTCGTACTCGAAGACGATCGGGTCGTCGGTCTGGGAGGCCCGCTCGAGGGCCTCCATGAGCGGCTCCGCAAGCGCCGGCGGCAGAACCTCGCCTACCTTCTTGCCGATGAATGCGCTTGGCGGCACGAACAACAGCTTCGGATCCCGCGCGTGATAGTCGACGTAGGTGCCGTCGCGGAGCATGACGAACATCAGATCGGGAATGGCCCTCAGGATCGCGCCGTTACGCACCTCCGCGCTCGCCACGGCGGCTCGCAGCTGCGCCTCCTTTTCCTCCTGCGCCTTTTTGGCGCGAGCGCCGGTCCAACTGAGCTCGCCGACGAGGACGTTGATCGCGTGCGCGATCGCGTCGAGCGCATCGCCACTCGGTGAAATCGGGAGGCGCTCGTCAAGCTGGCCTGCGGCCATGCTCTCGAGCGTCCGCAGGAACGCGGTCACGCGGTCGCTGTCGAACGTGAAACCGGCGCGTGGCGTCACGCGCGATGCTGGATCAGCCATTCAAGGGCTCGTCGTTCATCGGTAAACAGTCGTGTCGAAACGCCAGGACGAGCGATACGCAGGTAAACATTTCCCATCATCCGCCCGAAGGGATTGCCGGCGACAAGGAGCGCCAGCGCCAAAAAGCTGTCAACGAGCGTCCGGCCCGAATAGTGATGCCGCGCATCGGCATCGAGCGGCTGCGCCGTCCGGATGTCGACGAGCAGCGGGCGACGGCTGCCGGCTGTTGCGGCGACCGCCGTCATCAAGTTTGTCTTGGCGTCCTCGAGCGACTGATATGCGCCGTCGCGGATTCTGACGATGACGAGACCGTCCTCGTTCAGATGGATGACTGCCGTCTTAGTATCGACCATGGCGCGATGACCGTCCGAGCTCAGACATCGTCTGCATGGCTCAACGCCTGATGTGCGTCGCAGGCGTCCCTCCACAAGTCCGGCACGCCATCGTGGAAGCACGACGTGGCATACCCGCACAGCGTCAGGAATGGACGGTCATGTGTGAACGTGTTCCATAGCGTCTCGAGCGAGATCGCGGCCTTTGTGTTGCCCTCCGCGCTGAGCATCTCGGCCATGTTGCCGAAGATCGTCAGGCGAGCCGTCGTCCCTTCGGCGGCGGCACGACGATAGTCGTCCAGTTCCTCTGCAATCTCCGCCACCTGATTCGGATCGGGGAGCCCGTTCCGCATGAACCTGTTCAACGCATCGGCCGTATCGATGGCGGTATGACGTGTGTGTCCGGACGATCCGCCCACGTCCCATCCAAGCGCCCGAAGGCGCTCGTGCACACCGTGGCGAATGTCCGCCGTCGCGATGATGCAAGTGGCGTCGCCGCGGCGAAGCGCCACGTCGAAAAAGCCGGCCACATCATCCATGAGCGATTCCGGATCGTGACCAAGGTGCATCGCATGCATGCCGCCGTTGGCAAGTTGGTGCAACGACGCGAGCGACGGCACGAACGCACGGCCGAGCAATGCCTGGTCGAGGGCGCTCACGAGATCGCGTGAGATCCGTGGCTTGACGACATAGCCCCGGGCGCCGCACCGGAACGCCTCGTTCACATATTCGTCCGCGTCATGCATGCTCAAGAAGACGGCCGGCGTGGTCGCGAATCCGGCCTGTTGGAGCGCCCGAAGCGTTTGAAACCCGTCGAGTGCCGGCATCTCGACGTCAAGGACAATGACCTCCGGATCCACATCGGCGGCGACGGCAAGCGCGTGACGGCCATCGGTTGCGGCACCGACGACGTCAAAGTCTTCGGCCAGCATCGCGGCCACGGCATCGAGAAACTGACGGTGGTCGTCGACGAGAAGAATTCTCGGTTTCGGACCGGAGGGGGTCATATGGGCGAATCGACGGGTCACGGCCGTAGCATCCTATCGGATCTCGGCGAGGCGGATAGAATGAGGAAGCAATTGTTCCTGGTCAACATGCCGGAGTGGTGAAACTGGCAGACGCGCGGGACTCAAAATCCCGTGGGGGTCACCCCCCGTGTGGGTTCGATTCCCACCTCCGGCACCAATCAATCAGGGTTCGCATGGCGGACGCATAGGTCGCCGATCACAAAATGTTGTGATCACGTCTGTGGGCCATGCCCCAACACGCTGTCGAATCGAATGTGTGAAAGACCACCGTTGTCTTTCGTCCGAAGCTTGTTACATTGATGTTGCGCTGGCGCGTTCATATCGTTTGACCCGCACCGAACAACTCACATACCTCCGAGCTGAACACGGTCGCCTCACCGAACAGTGCCGTACCTTGCGGAGCGAATTCGAGGCGTTGCGGGATGGCAGCGTCTTGGAGTGGTCCGCGTTTCAGCTGAAGTTGCAGGAGCATCGGGGTCTGCTCGCGAACCACCGCATCGCGCTCGAATGGATGCGCCATCCACCGTGCGGTCGCACGTCTCCGCCGCGTTCATCCCGAATGACTCTGTTTTTCACGCCGGCAACGCCGCCGCGGGCGCGTGCCGTCGCGCCGCAGAACGAAGCCGCCGATCTGACGGCCGCGTAGCGACCGAAAGAGCGCGCCGAGTTCAGACGACTCGCGCGCGGTGCGCGCATCTGCGCAATCGAGCTGCTCTCGTGAATGCGCCTTTCACAAACAAACGTCACTTCCGTAATGTCCTGTATTTCGAAACGTGCTCTAACGCTGCTACAAGGAAGTTCCGACGATGAACGTCATTCCTTACCAAAACGATCCGGCTCTCATCACCTGCTGCGGGGTCGTCGTGCAAATCATGTCCGCAGCCTCAGCCGTGACGTATTGGTGCTGCACTCGCTGCGCTCGCATCGGTGGAACACCAGCCAGCCAAGCCGATGAACCGCCACGCGATGTGCCGGAACCTGCTCGCCGAATCACGAGGTCTCGCTGAAAGTCGAAGACTCTGCGGCACACCACGCCGCGTTCTGTGCAATCGCGTGCGTGCACGAGACTCTGAACGACAGCAGGGTTAGCGCAGCGCGTTTGGTGGGCCACCCGAAAGAGCCATCTACAACCTGAACCTCGCTTCGCACTAGAATCCGGACTCCCGCTCGAGGTCTTCCGATGGACGAGGAACCGCTGCTGGTCACGCTGAACGACACGCTCCGCCGCGCGAGCGATCAAGGTGAAGTACAGGACGCGCCAACGCGCCTGCTCGGCGAGCATCTTCGCGAGACTGAAGCGCGTTATGCATTCCTGCTCAAGCTCAGTGATGCGCTTCGCGGTCTGAGTGATCCTGATGATGTGCAAGAAATAGCTGCACGGCTCCTCGGAGAACACCTCGGCGTGAATCGTGTCGGCTACGCCGAAATGGACGGCGACGGCTACGTCATTCGTCGCGAATACGCGCGCGGCGTCGCACCGCTTGTCGGCCACGGCACCTCGGGGACGTTTGGGGTTGCGCTGCGCGATGCGTACCGCCGCGGCGAAACGGTTGTCGTGAACGACGTGTCTTCGGATCCGAGGTTCACCGACGCCGAGCGCGTCACGATGCAGCAGCGACAAATGGCGGCGTTCATCGGCGCGACCCTCGTCAAGAACGGCAAGTTCCTGGCCGCCTTCGGTGCGAATAACGCGACACCACGCGACTGGACGTCCACCGAGATCGCGCTCGTTCGCGATGTCGCGGAGCGCACGTGGGATGCGGTCGAGCGGACTCGCACGGAGGCCGCACTGCGCGAGCGCGAACAGCGACTGCAACTCGCGCTCGACGCGTCCGCGGCGGGCGTCTGGACCTGGGACGCACACACCAATCGCCTCGATTGGGACGAGCGGGTCCACGCGCACTACGGCCTTGTCCCGGCAGACCCACGGAGCCTCGAAACGTGGATCTCGGCATTGCACGAGGACGATCGCCAGCGGGTCCTCGACCACTTTAGGCACGTCGTGAGTTGCGCGGACGACAATGACTGGAACGAGACTTTCCGCATCATGCGTTCCGATGGCACCGTCCGCTGGATGCAAGGCCTGGGCAAGGCGGAACGTGATGCCAACGGGCGACTCACGCGAATCGGCGGCATCTGCCTTGATGTGACCGTGCGCCGGCACGCGGAAGAGGCGCTGCAGGCGCGCCGTGACGAGGAACACGATCGCGAACTGCGGCTTCTGTTGGAGACCGCGACGCAAGGCATTGTCTCGGTCGATGCGAACGGTTTGATCGTGACGGCGAATCGTGCACTGGAGACGATGTTCGGCTGGGCGCCCGGAGAGCTGATCGGTCAGTCCATCGAGGAGCTGATGCCGTTCCGCAATCGTGCCGTGCACGTCCGCCATCGAACGGCGTACTACGCTGCGCCGCGTCCACGCCTCATGGGAGGCGGGATGGATCTCGTCGGGAAGCGGAAAGACGGGGCGACATTTCCGATCGAAGTCAGTCTGAATCATGTTGCGACGGTTGGCGGCGGCCGCGCGATCGCGTTCGTGACAGACATTACGGAACGGCGGCGAGCTGCCGCCGCGCTGCAGGAACGAACCGCCGCATTGGAGTATCGAACCGCGCAGTTGAGTCGCCTGGCCTCGGACCTGACGCTCGCGGAGCACCACGCGCGTGAACAGCTCGCCAAGATGCTCCACGACGGCTTGCAGCAGTTGCTGCTCGTGGCCGCGGTGAACCTCGATCAGCAGCTGAAACGCGATGCGCAGATGGCCGTCGCGTCGGACGACCTTGTCGTCCAGGCAAGAAGCGGCCTTGACGAGGCCATTGCCGCCGCCCGGTCGCTGAGCATCGAACTGTATCCACCGGTGTTGCAAAGCTCAGGGCTTCCAGCGGCCTTGACGTGGCTCGCCGATCAGACGCGGAAGAAATATGGGCTCGACGTTCAGATCACCGCCGACCCGCTGGCCAACTCCACGCGCAAGGACATCCGCACGCTGCTCTTTGAATCGGTTCGGGAGCTGCTGGTCAACGCCGTGAAACATGCCGAGGCCGATCGGGTCGCCATCGAGCTGGCGCTCGATCCGGACGACGCGCTGCGCATTACC
>DASTZI010000011.1:0-2870 GCA_035764385.1 Vicinamibacterales bacterium | reverse complement strand
GGCCGCTATCGCGCGCCCGGTGAACGAGTGCCGTCCCCCGACGACGATCAGGATCAGGACCAACACCATGGCGAATAGCGTCACAACCGACAGGAACGCGGCGGCTTCGGCTACGCCGGCCAAATCTATGGGCGATACGCTTACCGTTACCGACAACCGCACCGGCAAGCAATACGAGCTGCCGATCAAGGACGGCGCGATTCGCGCCATGGACCTGAAGCAAATCAAGACCGGCCCTGACGACTTCGGCCTGGTCACCTACGACCCCGCGTTCATGAACACGGCGTCGTGCCGCAGCACGATCACGTTTATCGATGGGGACAAGGGGATCCTCGAATATCGCGGGTATCCCATCGAGCAGCTTGCGGAGAGTTCGAATTACCTGGAAACCGCGTACCTCATCATCTTCGGCGAGCTGCCGACCAAGACACAGCTCGAGACGTGGACCGACGACATCAAGGCCCACTGGCTGCTGCACGAGAACATCAAGAAGCTGATGGAAGGGTTCCAGTACGACGCGCATCCGATGGGCGTCTTCCTTAGCACCGTCGGCGCGTTCTCCACCTTCTATCCCGACGCCAAGCAGATCTTCGACGAGAGTTCACGACGCAAGCAGGTACACCGGCTGATCGCCAAGGTGCCGACCATTGCTGCCTACGCGTACCGCCACAGCATCGGCCGCCCTTACGTCTACCCTGACGACGAACTGAGCTTCACCGGCAACTTCCTGAACATGTTGTTCAAGCGCACCGAGCTCAAGTAC
This sequence comes from Vicinamibacterales bacterium, assembly GCA_035764385.1. Taxonomy (GTDB): domain Bacteria; phylum Acidobacteriota; class Vicinamibacteria; order Vicinamibacterales; family UBA2999; genus Gp6-AA40. The sequence goes on along the minus strand of DASTZI010000011.1, from coordinate 2,107 downwards.
AAGGTGAGTCCGGTCCTCGAGCGCGCGCTCGACATCCTGTTCATCCTCCACGCGGACCACGAGCAGAACTGCAGCACGAGCGCGATGCGCGGCATCGGCAGCTCGCATGTCGACCCGTATTCGGCGATGGCCGGTGCGGCGGCGGCACTGTACGGTCCGCTGCACGGCGGCGCGAACGAAGCGGTGCTGCGGATGCTGCAGGAGATCGGCTCGATCAGCAACATTCCGGCGTTCATCAAGAAGGTCAAGGCGGGCGAAGGCCGTCTGATGGGCTTCGGCCATCGCGTCTACAAGTCGTACGATCCGCGCGCCAAGATCATCAAGAGAACCGCCGACCAGGTCTTCGACGTCACCGGCAAAAACCCGCTCCTCGACATCGCGCTGGAGCTCGAACGCATCGCGCTCGAAGATGACTACTTCATCACGCGGAAGCTCTACCCGAATGTCGACTTCTATTCGGGATTGATTTACCAGGCGATGGGCTTCCCGGTGACGATGTTCCCCGTGCTGTTCGCGATCCCGCGGACGTCGGGCTGGATCTCGCAGTGGGAAGAGATGCTGCTCGACCCGGACCAGAAGATCACGCGTCCTCGCCAGCTGTACCTCGGGGCGAAGCGGCGCGATTATGTCCCGTTGAACAAGCGCGGTTAGCGAGGGGACGAGGGGTGCAATAGGTGCAAAAGGTACTGCTGGCGGCGACGACGGCGATCTTTCTCGTCGCCTGCGGCGCCGATGCGCAGAATCGTTCCGCATCGGCGAGCGCACCCCGGGCAGGCTTCGACAGCAACCGGGCGTGGACTGATCTCGAGCGGCAGGTGGCCTTCGGCCCACGGCCGGCGGGATCGGCGGCGCTGGCCAAGTGCCGTGAGTACATCGAAGCGCAGCTCAAGGCCGCGGGCATCAGTTACCGCGAGCAGCGGTTTGACGCGATGACGCCCGCCGGCGTCATCAAGATGGTGAACGTCATCGGCACCATTCCGGGTCGGAGACCGGAGCGAATCGCCCTCGCCACCCACTACGACACCAAACGGTTTCAGGAGTTCAAGTTCCTGGGCGCGAGCGACGGCGCTTCGTCGACGGCCGCCGTCCTCGAGTTGGCGCGAGTGCTGAAGAACCGTCAGAACGAATTCACAATCGAGCTGCTGTTTCTCGACGGAGAAGAAGCTGTCAACATCGAGTGGCGCGATCCTGACAACACCTACGGGAGCAAGTACTACGTGCAGGCGACGAAGCAGGCGGGAACGCTCGCCGGGCTGAAGGCGCTGGTTCTCCTCGATATGGTTGGCGATCGAGACCTCGACATCCGGCCCGATTCGAATTCGGCGCGCTGGCTGAACACCATCGTCTGGAATTCAGCCGCGCGCCGCGGCTACGGCTCGACCTTCGTGCCGGAAGGTTTTACCGTCGAAGACGACCACCTGCCTTTCGTCCAGGCCGGCGTGGCCTCAATCGACATCATCGATCTCGATTACCCGCAGTGGCACACCGCGCAGGACGATCTCGATCACGTCAGCGCCCGCAGCCTGCAGATCGTCGGCGACGTCGTCCTCGACGCGTGGCCGCAAATCGAAACCGCTGCTTCGCAGCGTTAACTGGCGACGCTAATTCCCAACTTCCAAGAGTCAACGACCGAGAACCACTTGGAAGTTGGAAATTGGAACGTGGAAGTTACCTTGCGTACGCCGGCCCGGCTGCCGGCACGCCTTCCTTGTACACCGCAGCACCGACGACGCTCGCGACGAGGGTGTTGACGAGCGCGGCGATTGAACCCTTGACGAAGATCGCCATCGAGAACACCCCCATCTGCGTGAAACCGAACAGGACAACGGTCACCGCGACCCATAATGCCAGGCCCGCGAGAATCGCCGTTTTCGGGCCCGCGCCGAACCGCGGGCGCATCGCGGCGTACGTTGATACGAGCAAGAGCCCCATGATGAAGTCCACGACGATCCACGTCGCGGCAACAGGACCGCTGTTCATTGCCGCGGGATCGATGTTACGCGTCGGCGCCCACGCTGCAATGTCCGCTCCCAGGACGTAGGTATTCGTCACGAAATCAATTGCATTGGCGACCACTCCCGCTACAAGTCCGCCTGCGACGACTCTA
>DASTZI010000010.1:0-6625 GCA_035764385.1 Vicinamibacterales bacterium | reverse complement strand
TATCGAACGAGCGCGACTGTCGGCACGTGAGCTCGTTGCTGCGGCGGTGGATATGCAGAGTCCCCTCGCCTCTTCGTCGTCGCTCGAGCTTCGAGTCGACTCCAACAGTGATCTTCCCGACATCTGGGGTGATCGGGACCGGCTCCTTCAAGTGTTCGAGAACCTGATCGGCAATGCGATCAAGTTCACGAAGGCTGGCGGTTGTATCACGGTCGGTGCGACCTCGCAGGATCACGAGGTCACCTTTCGAGTCGCGGATACGGGCCCTGGCATCGCGCCGGAGAACCTGACCCACGTCTTTGACCGATTTTGGCAAGCGACCAGCACAAACCGTCAAGGGGCCGGGCTCGGCCTTCCCATCACCAAGGGCATCGTCGAGGCTCACGGCGGCCGAATCTGGGTCGAGAGCACGCCGCAACGCGGCGCGACCTTCTCCTTTACGATTCCCAAGGCAACCACAGAGCAGGGTCGACCGTCGGCGCCCGGCGGGTCCCCGCTTCTCGAAGGTCGCCGAGCCGCTTAGGTGCGCGCCTAAAACGCGTTGCCGATGTACGGCAGCATCCGCCCGAAGTAGATCACGCCAATCCAGAGCACGATCTGTGAGGCCGCGAGCACTCTCACGAGCGCCGACGTCGTCGCACCCGCTTCCATTTCCCACACCTCTTCGTGCCACGTCAGATACAGCACGTCCGCACCCGCGAGGAGGATGCAGAGCATCTTCAGGTGAAAGGCTGGATTCTCGATGTATTGAAACGCCTGTCCGATGAAGAACAACATGCCCGTAACGGAATTGGCGACAAACCCCCATACGCCCCATGGCAACAGCCGATGAAACCCCTCGAGCGGCGCGGCCCGCATCCACCCGAGCAACCGGAGGTTCGCGACGAGGACGACGCCGAAGACCAGGCACAAGCCCATGAAATGGATCGTTTCCAGCGTCTTCCACGCCCATGGATGGCCGTATTGATACCTCGTGATGAATTCGCTCGAGAGCCACCGCGGAGCAAGGATGCCTTCCGCCGAAATCGCAGCCTCGGGGTTGCTCGAGATCTCGGGGTGATGGATCTCGCTGCCCACATTGGCTGCGCCGGCCATCAGTCCGATCGTGACAACCGACAAGAGCACGGCAGCGGCCGTGATTCGTGGTCCCACTGGCACACGTCGTCTGGAGGACCACAGGCCGTACCACGAGACGACGCCAGCGGCCTCCATGAAGATCAGCGCGAAGAGGGCGGAGCGCTGATGAAATCCGATGACGTCCTGCGAGACCGTCGGAACGCTGCGCAATGATTTCTGGGCGGAATAACCGGACATGTAGGTCGGCAGCGATATCAGGGCTATCGCGAAGAAGACGGCCATCGCGCCGCGTTTCAGATCCTCGCTCTTGTTCAGCAGTCCGAGGAGAAACAGCCCCACGCCGATGATCATGCCGACCGTCGGAAAGTGGTTGAGGAGGAGATGGATGTGGACGAGATCCGCCGGGGTCAGCATCAAGCTACCGCGCCGCGCGCTTCGACCGCATACGCGATGAGCCGGCCGGAGGTAATCACCGCGAGCCAGAGCACAAGGCAGACGACGGCGGTCTTTTGAATCGCCGGTGGAATGGTCCGGTCACTCTCCGTGCTGTCGACAAATCGTCGCAGACGGGACATCGCCAGCAGCGCGAGCGTCAGGCAGAGAAGTTTTGCGTAGAGCTCCCAGACACGCGCGATGCCGGTCGCATCGGTCATGAAGAGCAGCGTCCCCGACACGAGATTGAGGTAGAAGCCGAACCAGAACAGACGAAACAGCACACGGAGCGATGAGAGCGGAATCTGTCGGCCCACGCCGAGCAGCCGGAGACACACGATGAAGCCGATGCCGGCGGTCAATCCCATCCCGACGGCATGGACGAACAGCCACCAGGCATAGCCCCACCATAACGAATCGGACTCGGCGATTGCGGCCGAAATTGGCAAGTCTTGAATCCACTGGAGAACCGCCATCAGCGCCGCATCCTACCATTCATAGAATCCCCTGCCCGTCTTCTTCCCCAGCTCACCGCGTTGCACCTTGTCGCGAAGAATTCGCGGCGGGTCGAATTTTGGATCCTGGAGCTCACGATGCAGGTACTCCGCGATGTTCAACCGCACATCGAGACCGACAAGATCGGTGAGCCGCAGCGGTCCCATCGGATGACCGTAGCCAAGCTCCATGGCCGTATCGACATCTGCCGCTGACGCCACGCCCTGCTCCACCATCCGCATCGCTTCGAGCCCGAGCACCACGCCGAGGCGCGACGAGGCAAAACCCGGCGTGTCGCGGACCAGAATCGTCGTCTTCCCCATCTGTTCGGCAGCCTCGCGCACAACTGCAAGAACAGCGGGATCGCTCTGAGGATGGGCGATCACCTCCACCAGCTTCAGGATGTGAACCGGATTGAAGAAATGCATGCCGACAACCTGTTCGGGGCGACGGGTCGCGCTGGCAATGCGTGTGATGGAGAGCGATGACGTGTTTGTTGCCAGTATCGCAGCGTCACCGACGACCGCATCGAGCTGCCGAAAGAGTTGTTCCTTCGTCGCGAGGTCTTCGGCCACCGCTTCGATCACCAGGTCTGCATCACGTACGGAGGCCGTCAGATCCGCAGCGGTCGCGATACGCGCAATTGCCGCATCGGCGTCCTCCTGCGTCATCTTGCTTCGGCTGACCGCACCCGAGAGGTTCGAGGCGATCCGGCTCAAGGCGCCCGTCAGCGCATCGGAGCTCGTATCGGTCAGCCGTGTCTCATATCCGGCCATCGCGGCCACCTGCGCGATCCCGTGCCCCATCGTGCCTGCGCCGATGACGGCCACGCGGCGTATTGGCCTAGAACCCTGTGGCAATCGAGCCTCCGCCGTCCACGACGATCGTCTGGCCGGTGATGTAGTTCGATGCGTCCGATGCGAGAAACACCGCCACTCCCTTCAACTCTCCCGGCTGCCCCACGCGTCCGAGCGGCGTCGTCTTCTTGATGCCGTCTTCGACGAGTGTGATCGAAGCATCCGACAGGCGCGACGGAAAGAAACCCGGAGCGATCGCGTTGACGCGGATGCCATGACGTCCCCAGGAGGCGGCCAGCTCGCGCGTCAGCCCCATCAATCCCGCTTTACTGGCGGCGTAGCCCGCGTAAAACGGGCCGTTGACGTTCCCCTGTAAACCGGCAATCGATGCGATGTTGATGATGCGGCCGTACTGTCGCTTCAGCATCTCTCGGCCGGCTGCCTGCGAAAAAAGGAACGCGCCGGTCAGGTTGATGTCGATGACCTTCTGCCATTGGGGGAGCGTCATCTTCTCCGGCCGCTCGCCCCACGATACGCCCGCGTTGTTGACGAGGATGTCGATCTGCCCGAACCGTTCGACCGTGGCGGCGATGACCGCCTGGACTTGTTCGATGTTCGACACGTCGCAGCGCATGGCGTGAGCGGGGAACCCGCGCCCCCGCAGCGCCTCGACGCCGGGGACGAGCCATTCGTCCCGCCGCGCGCACAGCATCAGCGACGCGCCCGCTTCGGCAAGGCCTTCCGCGAACTCGGCGCCGAGACCACGCGATCCACCGGTCACAATCGCTACGCGACCGCGAAGGTCAAACAGTTTTTCCGTCATCGATGCATCCGCACCCTTACAATACCGCTCTTATGCGCGCGGTCGTGTTGCATGCGGTTGGCGATGTCGAGCATCTTCGACTCGAGGAGCGTCCGGATCTGTACCCCGGCGAAGGCGAAGCGGTCGTGCGGCTGCGGGCGGCTGCGCTGAACCACCGCGACGTCTGGATTCGAAAGGGACAGTACGCAGGCATCAAGGTCCCGATTATTCTCGGCTCCGACGGTGCCGGCGAGGTCGTCGAAGTCGGCGAGGGTGTCGATTCCGCGTGGCTCGGACGCGAGGTCGTCATCGACCCGTCATTCAACTGGGGACCAGACGAGCGGGCACAGGACAGTTCATTTCACATTCTGGGACTGCCCGCTGACGGGACCTATGCGGAGATGGTGCGTGTCCCCGCCGCCAATCTGCATCCCAAACCTCGTCATCTGTCGTGGGAGGAAGCGGCCGCGGTGCCCCTCGCATCGGTGACGGCGTACCGCGCGCTGGTGACACGCGCGCGTCTGCAGGCGGGCGAAACAGTCCTCATCACCGGGATTGGCGGCGGCGTCGCCACCACGGCCCTTGTGATTGCCAAACAGATGGGGGCGACGGTGTGGGTGACCTCCGGTCATGACTCGAAGCTGAGGGCGGCACGAACCCATGGTGCCGACGGCGGGGTGAATTATCGAAAAGACGACTGGGCAAAAACGGTGGTGGCCGAAATCGGGTCCCGTCCCGACATCATCGTCGACAGCGCGGGAGGCGACACCTTCAACAAGGTGCTCGATGTGGTGAAGCCGGGTGGACGCGTGGTCAGCTACGGCTCCACGCTTGGTCCCGCGGAACGCGTGGAGGTCCGCCGCGTGTTCTGGAAGCAATTGAGCGTCCTCGGAAGCACGATGGGACCGCCGTCGGATTTCGCGGCCATGCTCGAGATGTACGAACGCACCGGCCTGCGCCCGATCATCGACAAGGTATTTCCGCTCGAGCAGGCCTCTGACGCGCATATCCGTATGGAGGCCGGCGATCAGTTCGGAAAGATCGTCCTCAAGATTTAGCTGAACACGCCGAACACGAAGGAGCTGGACATATGCTGAGACTGCTCGCGTCGTTGTCGGTCGTTGCCATGCTGCCGGCGGCATCGGAGCGCTGGCGAAGATGATGCCGATTGGCCACTGCTACGACCGCGGCGATTTTATCGAGCCCATAAATCAGCACTGGCGCGACGTGTACCTCGGCGCCTGCGGCGATCGGCGCATCATTGTGCATGCCGGTGACACGATGGCTCTGAAAGGCGCACGCGTCGATGTCGTCGGGTCAAATGGCGAGCTCGTTCGCGGTTCGGTGAACAAGGGAGGCCAGAAGAACCCGCTGTGCGCGGACGCGCAGAACCACGCCAAGGACCAGGCTGAGAATCAACGGATGCTTTCGGCGCTGTTGACGTTTGGCAAATTCACATTTCTCGACATGGCCGATCTGGACTGGGAAAAGGAGATGGAGTTTTCCTGCGCGGTCAACAAACTGGGCCGCGTCACTGTGTATCAAGCGGGTCGCCACGGAGCGCTCGACGGTGCCGGTGCTCCCGGATTCCTGTACGCAATCGATCCGCAGGTGATCATTGTGAACAATGGGCCGAGAAAAGGACTCTGGATTCGCGCGTCGATCGAACCCGGCGGCCGCTTCACGGTGTTCAACAGCCGGAACGGTTTCAGCAAGAGCGATAACGCGCGTCCTACTGGGCGGAAATAGCGGCTTTCCCGCCGCGCAGGACGTACTTCTGAATCTTGCCGGTCGCGGTCTTCGGCAGTTCCGTCACGAACGTGACGCCGTGCGGCGCCTTGAAGTGCGCCAGGCGCTCCCGGACAAAGTCAATCAGCTCGCGTTCGTTCGCCGATGCCCCGGGCTTCAGGACGACGAACGCGTGCGGCGCTTCGCCCCATTTCTCGTGCTTGACACCGACGACGCCGACTTCCTGGATGGCGGGGTGACGCATCAGCGTCCCTTCGACTTCTACTGACGAGATGTTTTCGCCGCCGCTGATGATCACATCTTTGAACCGGTCCCGTATCTCCGCATAGCCGTCCGGGTGGACGACCGCGGCATCACCGGAGTGAAACCAGCCGCCGCGCATCGCTTCCGCCGTCGCCTTCGGATCGTTGTAATACCCCTCCATGACGACATTGCCGCGGACGCAAATTTCGCCGAGCGTGTTGCCATCGTGCGGCACCTCGTGTCCGGCATCGTCGAGGACCCGCAGATCACCAGACGTGACGAGCTCGACCCCCTGTCTCGCCTTGATGATGCAACGCTGGTCGAGCGACAGGGACGCGTGCTCGGGCCTCGGTTCGCAGACTGTAATGAACGGGGCCGTTTCGGTAAGCCCGTACACCTGAGTGACGTTCCACTCCAGCTCGCCTTCCATGCGCTGAATCGTCGCCGCGGCAGGCGGCGCGCCGGCCGTGATGACCCGGATCCCCTTGGGCGCGCTCCTCCGCACGTCATCGGGGGCATTCGCGAGCGAAATCAATACGGTCGGCGCCGCGCACAGCGCGGTGATGCTTTCTTCACCAATCAATCGAAACGCCTGGAGTGGATCGACTCTGCGCAGACACACGTGGACGGCACCGACCGCGGTCACCAGCCAGACATACGTCCAGCCGTTGGCGTGGAACATCGGCAATGTCCAGAGGTAGCGATCCGCGGGCGTCATCGGCAGATGGATCAACGTGCCGACGACGTTCATGTAGGCATTGCGGTGGGTGATCATCACGCCCTTTGGACGCGACGTCGTTCCGCTCGTGTAATTGATCGTCAGCAGATCGTGCTCGCTGATGGTGACTGGCTTGAAACGCGGGGCGGCGGCCTCGACCAGACGTTCGTAGTCAAGCCACTTCGGGCGCGAGCCTTCGAGCGCAACGAAGTGCTCCACATGCTCCAACTGCGGACGGATGCCGTCGACCGCATCCAGATAATCTTCGTGCGCGCAGACCACGCGAGCGCCGCTGTGATTGATGATGTAGGA
>DASTZI010000009.1:0-9764 GCA_035764385.1 Vicinamibacterales bacterium | reverse complement strand
CCGTTCTTCTCATTGATCCTGAAAGGTATCGAAGACGCCGCCCAGCGCGAGGGATACAACGTCCTTGTCGGCGATACGCAGCACGAGGAGGAACGCGAGGAGCGCTACGCGGAGATGCTGAAGCGCAAGGAAGCTGACGGGCTGATCTTTCTGGGCCACCGGCTGCCGAAGGAAGCGGCGTCGATGATGAAGAGCGTCGCGCCCCGCTGCGCGCCCGTGGTGAACGGCTGCGAATTCAGCCCGCGTCTCGGCATTCCGAGCGTGCACATCGACAACGCGAAGGCCGCAGCCGAAGCGATGGCGCATCTCTACAGCCTGGGCCATCGCAGGATTGGAATCGTGACCGGGCCCCTCGTGAGCCCGCTCAGCCGCGACCGCCTCGAAGGCGCCACCGCGCAGGCCAAGAAGCAGGGAGCCGAGCGCGACTTCGTCGTGATGAACGGCGACTTCTCGATCGAGTCTGGCGCGGTTGCCGCATCACGCCTGCTGGCGAGGCGCGAACCGCCGACGGCGATTTTCTGCTTCAACGACGAAATGGCGATGGGGGTGTACATGACCGCCCATCGCGAACGCATCCGTATTCCAGCGGACCTGTCGGTGGTCGGTTTCGACGATATCCGTTATGCGGCGTGTATGGAGCCGCCGCTCACGACCATTGCGCAGCCGATGCGCGAAATCGGTGAAGGCACGGTGCGCCTGCTGATGCAGATTCTGAAGGACCCGAGCATCGCGCCGGAGCCGGTGACACTGCCACACATCCTGACCGTCCGCTCCAGCACGGCGCCAGCATCGACGCACCGCTGACTACACGCTGATTTCTTGAACGTCCTGCGGTGTCCGGCTTCGGAATACGGCCGGAAGGTAGGCGCGCGCCCACGCGACGAGCGGAAATCGGAGCTGACCCATCAGCCCCGGTGCGATGTCATCGGTGACGCCGAGCGGCACATTGCAGAGCCCGGGGACATGGTAGGTCTTGAACGCCTGATCGAAGACCGAAAAGACCGTCGCGAAATTGCTTCCAGCGCCGACGACGTCGCGCGCATGGTGCCACCGATGCATCACCGGCGACACGAACACCCTGCCGAGCGGGCCGTAGGTCCACGGGAAATCAGCGTGGATGAATTCACCGTAGTAGTGGCGAACGATCTCGTTGAACACCAGCGCCCAGCTCGGAAATCCCAGCAACGCGAGGAGCGCGATATCGACGCTGGCCGTCACGACGCGGTCGATTGGGTGGAATCGGGCGAGGGTGAGCCAGGTCATCTCGGTGTCGCTGTGGTGAATGGCGTGCGCCGGCCACAGCAGACGCGTGTGCTCGAGCCGGTGTCTCCAGTATGAAAAGAAGTCGCCCAGGAACACGACTGCGAAGAGCGTCCCGCCGCGTCCGACGGCGTCCCAGATTCTGGTGTCAAGCACGCCGAACGGCAGATGCTCGATACCAGCTCTGACGAGTCCGACGAGCAATGCCACGAACGGCGCCACGAGCACCGCGTCGAGGAAGAGAATTGAGAGATTCAGACGGACTTCTTTTGCGGCCTTCCGCGCCGCCGTAATCGCTTCCTTACCCTTGACAAGGAGGGCCAGCCCGCACATCCAAATAGCGGAATAAAACAGAAGTTCCCCGGCGATCCAGAGCGCGCTCGCCGCTGAGTGGATCAGACCAATGACACTACTGACCAATGGGTGAGACATCGTGAGATGCGAGTCGAAATAGCAAAGGGCGTGCTCAGAAAAAGGCGGATCCAGCGCTCACGCGCGCGCCGAACTTGCGATTCTGGCATCGATAGTCCGGCATAGGAGACAAAAATCGCCCTACGCCAGGATTCTCACCAGATTTTGATATGACACCCGCGCGGCGGCCAGCGAGTCACCCCACGCGGCCGCATTGTCGTGTTCGAGGGCAAAGTGCTTCAGGCCCGCGAGCGAGGCGTTGGCGAACACCGCTTTGAAGTCGATCTGCCCGGCGCCGACTGGCGCAAACGCCATGCTGCTGGTGCGCGCGTTGGGCCCCAGCGACGGACTGACGGTTTTGAGGCCGAAGACGTCCTTGATGTGCCACAACTCAAAGCGCCCCGGATGCGACTTGAAGAGCGATACCGGATCGACGCCGGCGATGTACGTCCACCCGATATCGAGCTGCATCGTGACGAGCGACGGATCCGTGTCGGCCAGCAGCACGTCGTAGGTCGTCCGCGGACTGTCAGTCAGCTTCTCGAATTCGCCGGTGTGGTTGTGCACGAGGACCTTCATGCCGAACTTCTGCGCGATCCTGCCGTTCGCGTTCAACTGGGCGGCGCGGCGCTTGACGGCGTCCAGTGAGTCACTCGGCTGATACGGACCGAAGGCCTCGGCCTCGGTAAAGGCGTTGTGCACGACGCCGGTTCCCGGATTGAAGTACGCGCCGGGCGGAAGCGGTCCCGTCGGGCGGGCGGCACCGCCGCGGGTTGCGGCGGGAGGAGCGGTAGAAATCTCGGTGTACTTGATGCCCATCACCTGGAAACCTTCGAGCTGTTTTTCCAGCTCGAGACCGGATCCGGTGGCGCCTGAGTGCGTGCTCGGCATCGTCAGGCCGAGCCGATCGAGCATCGCGCGGAATTTCGCCGGCGCCATGTTGTTGTAACCGTTGGCCGGCTCGATTTCCTTGTAACCGATCGCGGCGATCTTCGCGAGCACACCCTCGAAGTCGGTGGCCATCAGATCGCGGACGGTGTAGAGCTCGAGGCCTATCCTGTTCTTCCAGCCGCCGGCCTGGGCGGCGACGATGTCACCGAGTTGGCCCGCAGCGAGCGTGGCGATGCCACACGCCGTGATGTCCTTGATGAACTCACGGCGGGTGCGTCGACCCGCAGTCTCGTTATTGCGGAGGGGGGACCACCGACTGTTGTTCGATCGGATCGCTCGCATCACACCACTCCTCGAACGCGTAGCTGCCCGCGGGTAACCGATCGAGCTCGTAGTGGTACTCGTGCGGCTTCTGATAGATCTTCGCGTCGTCCCATCGGTAATTGATCGTCAGACGCTGACCATCAGGGGACACGACGAAGCGCTCAATGAGATGCGTTTCGGGAGTACGCCATCCTCCGGCAGTCACCCCACCGGTCGTGATCCCCATGGTGTCGACGACAAGCTCGCCGTTCTCGACGTAACCGACCGAGTGACCGGCACCCGTCGGCGTCCAGCGGCTCAGGTCTGGATGCTTCCGCCCGTCCATGTAGATGTGACGGATGCCGCCGCGCTCCGGCGCGAGGATGACTTCGTTCTTGCTGATCACGAAATGAATCGCGCCGGAATCCGGATTGATGCCCAGCGCTCCGCCGCTGCCGAAGGGGCCCGGCGCGCACGGCTTCTGGACGACGATGTACGCCTGGCCGGCCTCATGTGGCTTGTCGTCCGTGTAGGCAGGTCCACGCGGCGCGCCCGCAGCGCGGCGCCCGGCCTGCATGTCGGCCGCCGCCTGCGGCGTCAGCGACGCGGGTGTGAACTTCGACGTGAGACCACCGAAATCGCCAGAGCCGTTCGGATCCGCACGAACCCAATCACCTTCGAGCCGCTCGATTCCCTTCAAGGTTTCAGGGCTCGTCTGCGCCGAGGGACGCACCGCGGCGGCCAACGCCACCGCCAGGATTCCTGCCGTTACACATGCAGCTTTCATCTCGGACCTCGCAGCAGTTGCCGATCTCATTTCGTGGCGGGCGTGAACGGTGCTGGATCCCCGATGAACGCAGCGCGCGTTTCGTCGTACGGGTCGCACTCGAACGCCGGGGCCGGTTCGTAGGTTGCCGGCAGCCGGTTGTAGCGGAACTCGTAGGTGTGCGGCGCCGCGAAGACCATCGGATCGGTCCAGGTGAATGTCACGGAGAGCACGCGACCGTTGGCGAGAAGGCGATATCGCTCCTGGAGATGGGACTTGTCAGTCTTGAACCCACCGCCAGGGATTGACGTGATGCCACGAGTCGCGTGGAAGCCGACGGTGTCCACGACGAGCGCGTCCCCCTCCCAGTTCGCGATCGAATCACCATTCGTCGAGTTGTCGTACACGTCAGGGCTGACGTGCTTGCGTCCGAGATACAGATATCGCGGCGCCGGATCGCCCTCGGGCGCGACGATGATGGTGGTCGGCCCGACGCGGATGTCGATTGGCGTACCAGTCTCCATCGCGAACGGCACGCCTGGGAGGTTGCACCACCGAACGGCGTGCGTGTCGCGGCGTGCGTGCAGGTCCAGCATCGCCTTCGTAATGCGCGGCAGGAGCTTCGCTGCCGGGACCTTCTTGCCCTCAGCCGGCAGAATCCAGAAGCCCGAGATGTCATGCGGATCGAATGCCGGCGCTGCCGCGCCCGCTCCCTGTCCGCGAGCTTGGGCGTATGTCGAGATGGTCCACGCGCCGCCGGCGATGAGCGCGGCGACGACAACTGACGTGAATCGCTTCTTCATGCTTCTCTCGAGAGATGTTCCGCGACGAAGCCACCCTTGGCGCGATCTCTCAGCCAGATAGCGCCGAAGACGACGAGGAGAATCGCTGGTAATACCGCAACGGCGCGGAACGAGGTCTGTGCCGCAATGCTCAACACGCGATTGAGCCCCTCGCTGCCAGGCGCCAGCGCGTTGAATGCGGCTTCGCCGCCAGCTGCCGCAATTTTCGTGCGGTCGTAGATGGCCCCCATCAACGGGAGCACGAACTGAATGGAGAGCGTTCCGGCCGTTCCCATCAGTCCCATCAGCAACGCACCGCCGCGTGGAAACCGTTCGGACGCGGTCGCAAGCATCGTTGGCCACATGTAGCAGACGCCGGCGCCCCAGAGCGTTGCGGCGAGCAGACCCGTGATCGGCGAATTCGCGATGCTGAGCGCCACCAGACCGAGCGACGCCATCAGACAAGACACCCACAGCAGGCCGATCGACGACAGCTTCTGCACGAGCGGTCCCGCGAAGTGACGCGCCACGAACATCAGGGCGCTGACGTAGACGAGCAGCAGAATGCCCGGCATGTGCACTGTGCGGCTCAACGCGAAGTCAACCCACTGCCCGGGCGCGAGCTCCGATGCCGCCGTCAGGAACATCGAGAGAAACAGGATGATGAACAGCGGATTGGCAAGCTCCCGGAACATCTCGCCCATCGAAACGCCCGCGGCCGCGCGCTCGGTCGGTGGGAATTTGACGCCCATGCAGAGAATGACGACGAGCAGGCCGGGGATGGCGACGAACGCCAGCTTCGCCTGCCATCCAAGACCGATTGCCGTCATGGCGACGCCCAGCAGTCCGCCGATCACGAGCCCGCCGGGCCACCACGCGTGCACCGCGTTGAGTCGTGCCGCCTTGTCCCGCGGGTACAGGCTCGTCATCAACGGGTTGATCACGGTCTCGACCAGGCCCCATCCGATTCCGAGCACGAGCGCACCCGACCAGAGCACCGTGTAGACGCCGCGCCCGGTGGCGAGACTGTCCGCGAACACCATGATCAGACTTCCGGCCGCCAGCAGGATTCCCGACAGAGGCAGCAGGAGTCCCATCCCAATCACGTCGAGCAGCGGGCTGCCGATCGCAATCGTCAGCGCAAAGCCAAGAAACGGAATACCGAGGATGGCCCCGATCATCTCCGCCGAATGCGCACTGTCGATCGGATCGAGAAAAATCCGCTGAATGTCCGCGGCGCTGTTGGCACGCAGCGACGCGGCAATGCCGGCGGTTGCGAGCGCCAGCGCGCTGACAAGAAAAAGTCGCGCACGGTCGTAGGTCACATCGCGATCGATGAGCGCGCCGGTCGCGGTCACGGCAGCAGATCCAGCCATCAAAACTCCCTATCGCGTCTGGCGTCTAGGTCCACCACGCCTCGACGGGTGGCTCGGTGAGAATCACGCGGCTGAGCAGATCGACTGCCGCCTTGAGACCTTCGTCGACGGATGCGAGCGCGTCTTCGTGCTCGATGCTGATGACGTAGTCATAGCCGGCCAGACGCAGTGCGCTGACGATGCGCTTCCATTCGAGCTCGTCGTGGCCCCACCCGACGCTGCGGAACAGCCACGAACGCGCCTGCATCTCACGGTAGCTCTTGACGTCGAGGACACCGTTGATGGCAACGTTCTGCCGGTCGAAGGCGAGGTCCTTCGCGTGGACGTGAAAGATCGCGTCGCCGAGCGCGCGGATCGCGGACGGAATATCGACACCTTGCCAGTACAGATGACTCGGGTCGAAGTTGATGCCGAGATTGGGACCAGCCGCCGATCGCAGCTTCAGCATTGTTTCCGCGTTGTAGACGAGGAAGCCCGGGTGCGCTTCGAGGGCAACCTTCACGCCGTGATTCGCCGCGAATTTCGCCGCCTCAGTCCAGTACGGGATCGCCTTCGCCTCCCATTGCCAGTCGAGTACCTCGAGAAATTCAGGCGGCCACGGCGTGGTCACCCAGTTCGGATGTCTGGCGTCGTCGGAGTCGCCTGGGCAACCCGAGAACGTCACGACGACCGGCACCTCCATCCGATGCGCCAGGCAGACGGTCTTTCGAAACACGTCGTCGTACTCGCGCGCGACATCCGCGTTGGGGTGGAGGGGATTGCCGTGACAGGACAGCGCGCTGATCGTCAGCCCTGCGTCGGCAATCATCGAGCGGTAATTGGCGAGCCGCCCCGTATCGCCAAGCAGACATTCCATGTCGAGGTGACCGTTGCCTGGCCACCCGCCCGTCCCAATCTCGAGCGCCTGCACCTTTCCGAGTGCCTGCACCTTCGCGAGCATCTGCTTGACCTCGACGCCGCCGAACACCGGCGTGAACAGACCGAGTTTCAAATGAGCCCTCCCACCATTTCGACAGCCTGCACCTTCGTCCATGCGCCGCCGTTGCGATGGCTTTCGAGAACGGCATCGACGAGACACGCCACCCGGTAGCCGTCCTCGAACGTCGCAAATGCCGGCGCGCGGCGATCGCCCGGCGCGCGGCCCTCCGCGATGAAGGAATAGATGTCGCGAATCACGTTGGTGAACGCATCGCTCCACCCTTCCTGATGTCCACCTGGCAGATGCGTGTACGGCCGCGCTGCAGGCGCAATGAGTGACGGATCTTTCGCGAGCAGCTCGTTGGCCGAGTCGCGATGGCCAACCCAGAGCTCGTTCTGCTGCTCCTGGCGCCATCGCAGCGACGCTTCGGCCGCGTTCACCTCCAGCCACAAATCGTTTTTATGTCCGGCGCAGACCTGGCCAATCGTCGCGCAGCCGCGCGCGCCGTTCTCGAACCGCACGAGCACCGTCGCAAGATCCTCGCTCGTTACCCGGAACGGTTCGCGCTTGTCCGTTGCCGAACTGGCAAATGCCTCATTCGCAACCGCGGGTCGAAAGCGCGTTGCGACGACCGTATTCAAGTCGGCGAGTACCTCCACGATGGGCGAGCCGGTCACATGCTGCGCGAGGTCGCACCAGTGCGACCCGATATCTGCGAACGCGGAGCTCGCGCCACCTTTATCAGGCTCGAGTCGCCACGAAAAATCCGTCGACTTCAGCAGCCAGTCCTGCAGGTAACCGCCATGGACAAAATGCACGGGACCGATGTCGCCACGGCTGATCATCGCGCGCGCCTGCTGCACGAGCGGGTTGCCGCGGTAGTTGAACGTCACCGCGTGGACGATGCCCGCGTCGGCCGCCGCACGCCACAGCGCCTGCGCCTCGGTCGCGGACGAGGCCAGTGGCTTCTCCGAGATGATGTGTTTGCGGTGCGCGATTGCCGTCTGGATGACAGGACCATGCAGGAAATTCGGCGTGGTGTTGTGGATGACGTCAACGTCCGGATCCCTGGCGAGCGCTTCGAAAGAGCCGTACGCCTTCGGCGCACCGATCGCCGACGCCTTCTCTCTGGCCAGCGTGTCGTCGCCGTCCGCGATGGCGACGACGTCGACAAACCCCAGGCGCCGGACGGCATCGATGTGATGCATGCCGACAAACCCGGGGCCGACCAGCCCCATTCCGATTCGTTTCATGGCGTTCCGTCCCGTTCCGTTCGAGCCGGTGAACCTGATGTAACCGGTTGCGATGCTACAGCATTTCGCCTGCCGGGCGCCGTGTTCTCGGGGCCGGACAGATCGTCCGCATCATCGGCGCCATGGCCCATCCGCCGGCGCTCCTGCCAGCGCGTCCACCAGCCGTTTTCGTAATTCCGCCGAACCCGCTCCGAATGTGAGGGCACGTGTCTGCGTCCGTTTTTGTGAACCCAAAGAGTGTTGATGCCGTCAGTCGAAGCGACCGGCCGCAGGCGGATGCGCCAGCGGCCGGTCGTCTAGCGTCGTTAGAAGATGTACTTCACCGCGAACTGCATCTGCCGCGGGATGTTGTTGCCCGTCCCCGAAATCGATCCGAACGCGGGGTTGCCGAGCGCGCTGTTCGGCACGACGAAATTCGGCGTGTTCGTGAGGTTGTACACCTCGGCTCGGAACTGCAGCTTCGTCGCGTTGTAAACGGCGAAGTCTTTGAAGAACGACAGGTTGAGCATGCGAGTCGACGGTCCGTGCAGCACAGTGCCCGGCGTGCTGCCTGGCGTGAACTGCGCCTGTGGCACGAAGCACGCGGTATTGAACCACTTCTGCAACGTGCGCTGATCCTTCGGCAGCTTGGGGTCGCACACCATGTCGGGACGATCGCTGCCGCCGGTGTTCATCCGCTGCGCGGCGTTGGTGACCGTGAACGGAAAGCCTCCCTGCCAGAACGCGGACGAATTGATCTGCCATCCGCTGAGCACGGCGCCCGCCACACCATTGAGCGACTTGGCCCACGGCAACTCGTAGTTCACCGTCATCACCCAGCGGTTCCGGATGTCGAGCGGCGCATCCGACCACTCATACTCATACCCGCTCCACGTCGTCGGCGTGTACTGCTGCGCGTGCGCCAACGTGTAATGGGTGCTGAACGTCAGGCCGTGGGTGTAGCGACGCTGGAAGATCAACTGTAGCGCGTCGTACTTGATCTTGCCGCCGTTGGTCCAGAGCTGAATGTTCGAGACATTCGGGTACGCAGTGGCGAATACACGGCGCGGGTTGATAGCGCCGGCTCCCGCAGGTGCATAGTTGATCTGCGGGTTTGCCGCCATTCGATTGCCCCGCTGACCGACATAGCCGGCAGAGACGACGTTTTCGCCGAGCTGGCGCTCCACGACGGCGTTGAACTGCTGCACGCGATTGGCCTTGAAGTCGAGACTGGTCGCAATCAGTGCACCGGCAAGACTGGACAGATCGTTAGTCGTTACCGCCGGCAAGCCATCAGCCAGCCGAATGTTCGGGACGAGCCCCGACGACCCGTTGCTCGGGACAGGTCCGTAGTTCGCCGTGAACGGAGGGTTTTTCAGATACGACGTCGAAGCGAGGTTACCTGGAAAGTACGTCAGCCCGTAACCCCCACGCACGACCGTCGCGGGGTTGATGGTTGCCGCGAAGCCGACGCGTGGCGCGAAATCGCTGTAATCGGTCTTCACCCCCGCCGTCTTCGACACGCCGTTCTGCCCTGCGACCAGCATCTTCTGTGTTGCGGGATCGAAGTTCGCGAGGTGATTCCCCTCTTCGGTGAACGGCGTGAAAACATCGTAGCGCAGCCCGAGGTTGAGCGTCAGCCACGAGGTCGTCCGCCAATCGTCTTGGACGTACAGCGAGGGCTCGTTCGTGTGGTACTTCGGGTCGAACGGATTGAGCGCGCGCACGACCTGCGACGGATAGCCGAGCAACAGCGACGCGATCGTGTTGCCGCCCACGCCCGAACCGTTATTGGTCAACAGCGAGTCGAAGGTCCACACGCCG
>DASTZI010000008.1:0-4364 GCA_035764385.1 Vicinamibacterales bacterium | reverse complement strand
GATGCCGATTTCCGCCGCTCGTTCCGAGGTCAGCGAATGCCGGACTTCGAGCAGGTCATGGCCGAACGCGGCGGCCATCGTCGGAATCGCCAGGAAGAACGAGAACTCCGCCGCCGCGGGCCGGTCGAGTCCCATCAGCATTCCGCCGACGATGGTCGCGCCGCTGCGCGACACGCCGGGAACAATGGCGAGCATCTGGCACAACCCGACGCCGAACGCCCGGCTGAGCGGGGTGTGTTCGGCGTTGCGCACAACCGGCACCGGTCGGAACCGCTCGACAATCAGCATGACGACACCGCCGATGATGAACGTGGCGGCATACACCGCGGGCGTGTCGTAGAGAACGGACTTCACGAACGAGGACAGCAGTGCGCCGGCCACGAGCGCAGGGATCACCGCGACGATGATTCCAGCGGCGAAGCGTCTGGCGTCCCGGTCGGATGGGAGCGCGGTCACCACGTGAAAGATCTTCACGCGATACAACCACACGATCGCAAGGATCGACCCGAGCTGGATCATGACGGTGAATATGCCCATCGGGTCGTCGAATCCGAGCAGCTTCTCACCGAGCAGCAGGTGCGCGGTCGAGGAAACGGGCAGAAATTCCGTCAAGCCCTGAACGATTCCTAAGAGTGCCGCGAGGAAGTACGTCAATCGGAGGCGGGTTGCGAATTTACGAATCGAGAGACTTGGTTTTCAAATTGTCCGATTCGTAAATTCGCACATTCGTCAATTCGTCAACTTGTTACGACGCCCTCGCCTTCCGCTGCGACTTCGACTTGCGCGAGGCCGCGGCGCGCGCAGGCGTGGTGGCGGTCGCAACGGCGGCCGGTGCGGCTGTGGAAAGCTTCGACGGCTTGGTCCGCCGCCAGAACGTGACGATCGCCGCGGCGACAAACACGCTCGAGTACGTGCCCGTGATGATGCCCACGATCATCGTGAAGGCAAAGCCATGCAGCACCTCACCACCGAACAGGAAGAGCGCAATCGCGGAAAGCAGCGCCGTGCCCGCGGTGATGACCGTTCGTCCGAGCGTCTGGTTGATCGAGAGGTTGATGATCTCGTTCTGCGATTCACGTCGCATCTTCCGCATGTTCTCGCGGACGCGGTCGAAGATGACGATCGTGTCGTTGGTCGAGTAACCGGTCACGGTGAGCAGGGCGGCGATGACGTTCAAGCTCAGGTCGTAGCGGAAAAACGCCAGGAACGCGAAGGTGACGAGCACGTCGTGCAGCGTGGCAATGACGGCTCCGGCCGCGAACGAGAACTCGAACCGGAAGGCGATATAGGCCAGGATGCCGACGAGCGACAGGATGAAGGCCCAGATGCCTTTCTGCGTCAGCTCTTCCCCGACGGATGGCCCGACGATCTCGGTGCCGACGACTTTGAAGTTACCGAGATTCGCCTTGCGGAGCGAATTCTCGACGTTCTGTGCCGATGCGTTCAGCGATGCACCCTGCTCCGCGCCCACCGTCGGCACACGCACCATCACCTGCCGCAGCGATGGATCGCCGTAGGTCTGAACAATCGCGTCCTGACCGCCGCCAGGGTAGTTCTGGTTGAGCGCGCCGCGGACCGCTTCCACCGACGGCGTCTGGTCGAACTGCATGATGACCGACGTTCCGCCGGCGAACTCGATGCCCTTGGGTAGGCCCTTCGTGTAGATGGTGAACAGCCCCGCGAGGATGACGATCCAGGACAGCGCGACGGCGTGCCACCGCCACCGCAGGAAGTTGTAGTTGGGGTTGGTGAAGATATGCATGTGACTTCTCGTCTCTAAATCGACAGCGTCGCTACCTGCTCGCGAGGCGAACGGCGCGACAGCGCAATCTCGAACAGCGTCTTCGACACGAAGATCGAGGTAAACAGATTGGACGCCAATCCGATGATCAGCGTGTACGCAAACCCGCGAATCGGTCCGGTCCCGAACTGAATCAGGAACAAGGCAGCAATCAGCGCCGATACGTGCGTGTCGACCAGCGTCCAGAAGACACGATCAAAACCCGCATTGATCGACGCGCGCACCCCGTGCTGCGCTTCGAGCTCCTCCTTGATGCGCTCGAAAATCAGCACGTTGGAGTCCACGCCGATGCCCATCGTCAGGACGAACCCCGCGATGCCGGGCAGCGTCATCACGGCGCCGATGTACGCCATCAAGCCGAGAAGGATCACGAGGTTGAAGATCAGGGCGACAACCGCGTTGACACCGGACAGCTTGTAGTAAATGAGCATGAACGCGACGATCAGCAGCAGGCCGACAATCGAGGCCGTGACGCCCGAGCGGATCGAATCGGCACCAAGGCTCGGCCCAATCGTGCGTTCCTCGAGGTAGGTCAACTGCGCCGGCAGCGCGCCGGACTTCAGAATGAGCGTCAGGTCGTTGACCTCGTCACGCGTGACGCCGGTGATCTGGCCGTTGTCGGTGATGCGCGATTGAATCGTCGGGGCGGAGGTGATCCGGTTGTCGAGAATGATGGCGAGACGGCGGCCGATGTTCGCCTCGGTCACCGCGCCGAACTTCCTGGCCCCTTCGGCACTCAACGTGAAGCTAACAGCCGGCAGATTGTTCTGGTCGACCGCGGGACGTGCGTTGGTGACGTCGTGGCCGCTGACAGCCGCCGCCTTGCGTACCAGGTAGTAGACCGTGCCGCCACCCGACGCGTCCGCATTGCCCGGCAGGATCTCCATGCCTTCGGGAACCTGACCGTTCTGCATCAGGTCTTCCCGGTTGGCCGCGGGCCCCCCTTCGACGATCTTCAGCTCCAGCAGCCCCGTCGACCGGATGATTTCCTTCGCATGCTCGACTTCGGTCACGCCCGGGAGCTGAACGAGGATTTCGTCGCCGGCCTGACCCTGCTCCGCGATTTGCGGCTCCGCGACGCCAAGCTCGTTGACGCGACGCTCGATGGTCTGGCGTGCCTGGACGACCGAATCGACACGAAGCTGGTTCTGAATATTCGGCTTCATCGTGAAGGTGTAGCTGCCGTTCGTTCCGGGACTGCGGTCGAAGTTCGTGGCGAGATCGGCGGCCGCATCGCGGAACGCCGCATCCTGGGTCGGCTGAACACCCTCAACGCGAATTTGGGAGATGGATGGCGTCGCAATGCCCATCACCGTGATATTGCGCATCCGCAGCGCCTCACGAAGCCGCTCGGCCGCCTGATCCGTTTCGAGCCGAATCGCATCGTCGGTCTGAACGCGCAGCACCAGGTGCACGCCGCCCTTCAGGTCCAGACCAAGCTTCAATTGCTTCTGCATCAACCAGGATGGCGAATTGATGCCGAACGACGACGCGACGATCGGATAGACGCCGACGCCGGCAAAAATCACCAGCACCGCGAGAATCGTGATCACTTTCCAGCGAATGTTTCTGTTCATGACGAGCTACCACTGCCATCTGTCGCCACGGGCGCCTGCCCCTGGTACCCGACTATGGCGTTCCGAGAAACGTCGATGCGGACCCGATCGGCGATTTCCAGCTTCAGCGCCTGGTCGCCGATCTTTGTGATTGTCCCGTATATGCCGCCAGAGGTCACAACCTTGTCGCCTTCCTTCAGCCCATCGAGGAAGGTGGTCACTTTCTGCTGCCGGCGCTTCATCGGCAGCAGGATGATGAAATAAAAGATCGCCAGGACGAGTGCAAAGGGCATCAACTGCACCCACGCACTCGGCGCGCCCTGCGCCGGCGCAGCCATGGCAACCAGGAACGTCGTGGTCATGAATCGGGCGACAGGCGGGAAGCCGATCGAAGGAACTCCTGCCTGAATTTATCGAAGGTCCGAAGCGTAATAGCCTCCCTGATCCTCCGCATAGTGTCAAGGTAAAAGGTCAAATTATGCAACGTGTTAAGGCTGCCTGCGGTCATCTCCCCTGCCAGATAGAGGTGCCTCAGATAGGCTCGTGAATGCGTCCTACATGTATAACAACCGCACGCGGGATCGATGGGACCGTCGTCTTCGGCATACCGCGCATTCTTGATGTTGATGCGCCCCTCACTCGTGAACAACTGCCCGTTCCGGGCGTTCCGGGTCGGGAGAACACAGTCGAACATGTCGATTCCCCGGGCGACAGACTCGACCAGATCCTCAGGTGTGCCCGCTCCCATGAGGTAACGGGGTTGGTCCTCGGGCAGACGACGGACGGTGTCGGATACGACGGAATACATCAGGTCGATCGGCTCACCGACGCTCAGTCCGCCGATCGCGTAGCCTTCGAACCCGATCGCGATTGTAGCGTCAGCGCTCTGGTCCCGAAGATCCTGGAACACCCCTCCCTGAACGATACCGAATTGCGCCTGACCCGGGTTGGTGGCACCAACCTCGCCGCCCGCTCCGTCGCGGACTTCAAGAAAATGTGCGCGGCAC
>DASTZI010000007.1:0-3274 GCA_035764385.1 Vicinamibacterales bacterium | reverse complement strand
GATCTCCGTGCTGCCGCCGCCGATGTCGATCACGACGGCGCGCGCGCTGCCGACATCCACCCCGTATACCGCGGCCAGATGGATCAGCCGCGCTTCTTCCGCGCCGGTGATCACGCGTGGGCGGATGCCGGTTTCCGCCTCGATGCGCGCGAGGAACTCTCCGCCGTTCCGTGCCTCGCGTGTCGCGCTGGTGGCTGCGGCGAGGATCACGTCCACGCTGTGCGATTCGGCGAGCCGTTTGAACTTCGAGAGCGCCTGCAACGCTGCCGTCATCGCTTCCGTCGTCAGCGCCTTGCCGTCGAGCCCGCCGGCGCCGAGTCGCACCATCGCCTTTTCGCGGTCGATAACCTCGAACGACAGATCGGTCCGGACACGGACGACGATCATGTGGACGGAGTTGGTGCCGATGTCGATGGCAGCAATGCGCATGGCTTCGGTGTGAAGGAAAAGAGGCCTTATAGTAGCCGAGTCTGCGAGTCTTATGATTGATACCCATCCCACGGAGCTTTTGCTCCGCCAGCGCCTCGCGGCCCTCAGTCGCACATTGCCATCGGCGCGTGACGGAGAGGTGACGGCGATTCACCACGCCCGCGTGGCGACGCGCCGTCTGAGAGAGGCACTGCCGCTGACGACCGGACCGAAAGGGCGGAAGCTCAAGAAAGTGGCCTGTCGCCTGACTCGCGCGCTCGGCGAGGTGCGAGAGCTCGATGTCGCGCTGATCAACCTCGAGGAGGTGGCCTCAGGCGCGTCGCTCCCGCCTGAAGGCATCGACCATCTGCGGTTAAGCATTCAGGAGGAGCGTCAACGGCTGCACCTGGACATGGTGCGCAAGATCGAGCGAATCGATCTCGACCGTTTCGAACGAAAGGCCGTGGCTGCCGCACGTCGCTTGATCGAGCGCGGCGGTGACGAGACGGACGTCGCGAGCCGTCTTCGCGGCGTGATCAAACGCGCGTCGCGCCGGGCCCTCTCGCTACAGGCCGCGATCGAGAACGCTGGCGGCATCTATCTGCCAGACCGGTTGCACCAGGTACGAATCGCGGTCAAGAAGCTACGCTATACGATGGAGATCGCAAAGGAGTTGAGCCGGTCGCGCGCCTCTGCGCGTCTGCGCACGCTCAAGTCCGCGCAGGATCTCCTCGGACGAATGCACGATTTGGAAGTGCTCATCACGCGGATCCGTGCGCTCCAGGGGTCCGATCGCGCGCCGACACTGAAGGTGTCCGCCGATCTCGATCGGCTTGTCCGGCGGACTGAAATGGAATGCCGTCAGTTACATGTTCGATACATGGGGTTCAAGAAGAAGTTACTCGAGCTCTGCGATTATGTAACCTCGACCGATGAGCATCAGCCAGCCTCCGCAGCCTGATCCAATGCCACCGTGCGAGCTCTATATCGTGCGCCACGCGATCGCCGCAGAGCGCGGCGACGAGTGGCCGGACGACAGCAAGCGCCCGCTGACGGCGAAAGGCGTTGCCCGCTTCAAAGAGGTCGTGGCGGGCATGACCTGGCTGGATGTGGCGCTCGACGAGATCTTCACGAGCCCGCTCGTTCGCGCCAAGCAGACCGCAGAGCTCCTGGCCGCGGGTATTTCCGGCAAGCCTGCGGTCAAGACACTCGCGGCGCTCGCTCCAGGCTCGTCGCCCGACGAAGTCATGGCGCAATTGGCGAAGGTCGCCAAGCGGCGGCGGATCGCGCTCGTCGGTCACGAACCCGACCTCGGAGAGCTCGCCGCACACTTGCTCGGTGCGCCGCGTCCACTGGAGCTCCGCAAGGGCGGCGTGTGCCGGATGGATCTCCAGGGCCTGACCGAAAAACGGCCCGGAACGCTGATCTGGTTTCTCACGCCCAAGATGCTTCGGCAGCTTGGAAAAGACAGTTGAGTCCACAGCGCGCCGTCATCATCATCAATCCCATTTCAGGCGCAGGTCGAAGGCGAGACCTTGCGCGGATTCGCGCCGAACAAGCGGCAGCGATCGTCGAGCAGCGGCGGCTCAATGCCGAGGTGTTCGTCACCGAGCGGCAGGGACACGCGCGCGAATTGACGGTCGCCGGGCGCCGGCGCGGCGCCTCGCTGTTCGTCGCATGGGGAGGAGACGGCACCGTCAACGAAGTCGGGTCGTCGCTCGTCGGCTCCGATGCGGTGCTCGCCATCGTCCCGAGCGGGTCAGGCAACGGGCTGGCGCGTGAGCTCGGTATCCCCCTCGACCCGGTCTCCGCATTTCGAGTGGCGCTCGACGGGCACGCGCGCATCATCGACGCTGGCGAGCTCGATGGCCATCTGTTCTTCAACGTCGCGGGGATCGGGCTCGACGCGCGCGTCGCACATCGGTTTGCGCAAGGCGGACTCGAGCGCCGCGGCTTCGTGCGCTACCTCGAGCTTGCTGCTCGCGAGGTGGCATCCTACGCACCCGTGGAATGCGACATCGCCAGCGATGGATCCGATCGTCGCGTCCGCCCTCTGCTCATCGCCCTCGCGAACTCGCGGCAGTATGGCAACGGGGCGCTGATCGCACCGGAGGCCAAACTCGATGATGGCAAGCTCGATGTCGTGGTCGTGAGCTATATGCCGGCCTGGCGTGTGCTGATGCACGCGCGGCGGCTGTTTGCTGGAACGGTGGGCCAGGTGCCTGGTGTGTCCACGACGCGTGTGGCCGCGGTCACGATTTCATCTCAGGAGGGGATCGTGTATCACGTAGACGGGGAGCCGTACGTAGGAGGCTCATCGATCACCGGCACTGTGCATCCGGCCGCTTTGCGAGTGGTTTCCGCGGTTCGATAAAACAGGGGCCGGGACACGTCGCTGTAGCTCAACGTTCACGCCACGAAAGCTCCTGTAAAGCCAATCATTCCAATAGTTACTAGAGTTTACACAACGTTTACAGCCGCCCGTTCGCCCGGAGAGGTATAGATCAGGGGTTATGTATCGTCGAATGTTTCAGAAGGCGGGTCAGACGAAGAGGTTCACCATCACAGACGCTGGCAGCCTGGGATGGGAAGTGAGAGAGGAGCAAGACAGCCACGTCGTGTGGAGCATTCGTTACACGGATTGGCACCGTGTTGAACGAGCGCGGATGTCCTTCGCCCGCGAGGCCGCAACGCTGGCCGACGCGGGGTGGAAAGAATCCTGAGCTACTCGACGAAGCGGTAACCGAGCCCTACCACCGTCTCGATTTGCCGGCCGGCTTCACGGAGCTTGCCGCGCAAGCGTCCCACGTGCACATCGACCGATCGGGTTTCCACGAATCGGTCGTACCCCCAGACACGTTCCAAC
>DASTZI010000006.1:0-25860 GCA_035764385.1 Vicinamibacterales bacterium | reverse complement strand
GCGACGCTGCGGACCCTTCGTACGGACGGCCCGGCGCGCTGCGGCACTCCGATTCGCTGGTGACCGCCGGCGGGCAGCTGATGAAGCCTGCCGTGACAGCGCGTTGCGCGATGCTGCGCTGCGTCCTTCTCGCTTCAACGCGCGCCGGACTGCACGCGACCGTCGGCTGGATGGTCGTCTTCGCGTGCGCGATGCACGGCTCGCAGATTCCGCACTCTTTCGTGTCGTCGCTTTCGCGCTTCGCCCAGGCGGCGGCAGGTTCACGCCCGCTCGTCGCGCTTTCGATAGGCCGATTGCGATCGCCTGCTTGGTCGATCGCGCACCATGCTTGCCTTCGCGAACATGATGAATCTCTTCGCGTACGAATTCGCCAGCCTGTGTCGATGACGATTTGCCGGCACGCTTGTCGGCGCGTGCTCGCTGCAGAGTTTCTTTCTCAGGCATAGATCTCCTCCGAGCGCTGACGTCACGCAACCAAAGTGCCGTCACAAGGCGAAATCAACCTCGTCGATGCAACAACCGCTCAGGTGGTCGTCGTAAATTTTCACACTTGTCGCGCGATACGGTGTTCTTCGTATGGATCGCGCATCTCACGGTAGGTAAAATTCCGCAGTTCGGTCGGTGCGTCGGCGACATGCGCGAACGTCGCGAGACATTTTCTCTTCCGACCATACGCTGCATGGTTCGTCGGCGCACACGAGATCTGCGTCGGCAACCAGCACAGCCGCCCTTCATCTCTTCTCTCTGCCTCCAAAGGATTGCGATATGAGCACTATGACCATTCCTCTACGTACGCGCGAAGCGATCGAACAGGAAATCGAACGGCGACTCGATGCCGAACGTTCGCGACTGCAGGCGAGCATCGCCGCACAGCGGCCTCGCACGCACTTCCAGCGCCCGGTCGAGCGGCCCTTCACCGCGGCCGAACGTGATCGGGTCACGATCCTGTTTGGCGGCCTCACGTCGAAGCATGAATGGCTGATCAAGTCCGCGTTTCAATCCGCGGGCTACAAGGTGGAGGTGCTGCCGACACCCGACGTGGCGTCGTTTCAACTCGGCAAGGAGTTCGGCAACAACGGGCAGTGCAATCCGACGTATTTCACCGTCGGACACTTGATCAAGTACCTGCAGCAGCTCGAATCGGCTGGCGTGCCGCGTCAGGACATCGTCAACAACTACGTGTTTTTCACGGCCGGTTCGTGCGGACCGTGCCGGTTCGGCATGTACGAGGCGGAGTACCGGCTCGCCGTTCAGAACGCCGGCTTCGATGGCTTCCGCGTGCTGCTCTTTCAGCAGACCGACGGCATCAAGGCGGCCTCAGGCGAGCCTGGCCTGAAATTCACCGTCGATTTCGGCATGGGCGCATTCAGCGCGCTCAATTACGGCGACATCCTCAACGACATCGCGTATCAGATCCGTCCGTTCGAAGCGCACGCTGGGGAGACCGACAAAGTCTTAGCCGGCGTCATGGACGATCTGACGCGGACCGTCCGCGATCGCCGCAAGTACGAAGTCGAGGAGCATGCGCCCGCGTGGCTGCTGAAGCAGCTGCATCGCAAGAAGGCCGTGCGTGACACGGTCAACATCCTCGGCAAGATCTACGACCACCTGTACGGACCGCAGACCATCGAGGCACTCGCGTTGGCGCGGGAACGCGTCGGGGCGATCGACGTGGACCGGCTGCGCGTGAAGCCGGTCGTGAAAGTGACCGGCGAGTTCTGGGCGCAGACCACCGAGGGTGACGGCAACTTCCGGATGTTCAGTTTTCTGGAACGCGAAGGCGCGCAGGTGATGGTCGAGCCGATCGGGACCTGGATCATGTACATGCTGTGGCTCGCGAAGGCGCAGAAGATTCACCGCAAGGATCTCGACTATCCGGCTCCGACGCGGCGCGATGTCCGCGGGTGGCTGATGCGCGAGCTCAAATTCCGCGGCAAGATCGCGGGCTTCTCGTTCGGCGATTGGTTCTGGAATCACCAGTACCGCCGGGTGATTGGTCACCTCGGAGGCATCGCTCATCCGCTCGTCAACCTCGACGAGCTGGCCGCCCACGCCGCGCCCTACTACAACGTCTTCGCGCGCGGCGGCGAAGGCCACATGGAGGTCGCCAAGAACATCTATTACACGGTCAACAAGAAGGCCCACATGGTTCTGAGCTTGAAGCCGTTCGGCTGTATGCCTTCCTCGCAATCGGATGGTGTGCAGTCCGCAGTGATGAATCACTTCAAGGACATGATCTTCCTGCCAATCGAAACGTCAGGCGAGGGCGAGATCAACGCACATAGCCGCGTGCAGATGGCGCTCGGCGAGGCGAAGGCCAAAGCACGTCTCGAATTCCAGCAGGCACTCGAGTCGACCGGCAAGTCGCTCGATGACATTCGACGCTACGTCGACGCGCATCCGGTCCTGCGCAGGCCCTTCTATCACGTGCCACACCGCCACGGCATGACGGGGACGGCCGCACAGTTTGTCCTGCACGTCAGCGATCTGATGGAACGTCGTGCGCGTTTTTCGCGGTCGCCCGCGGCAGCCTAGGAGCAGGGCCATGAGCGCGCCGAATTACCTGATTGGCCTCGATGTTGGTTCGACGACCGTCAAGGCGGTCGCGGTCGACGATGCCACCGACCAAATCGTGTGGTCGGACTACCAGCGACACGAAACGAAACAGCCGGAGAAGACGCTCGAATTTCTCGAGCGCATGGAAACGGACCTGTCGCTGCAGCGTGACAACTGCCGGATTTTCATGACCGGATCCGGCGGCGGCGCCCTCGCGGCGCTCGTCGGCGGGAAGTTCGTCCAGGAAGTGACCGCGGTGTCGCTCGCCGTCGAGAAGCTTCACCCCGAAGTGAACTCGGTCGTCGAGCTCGGTGGTCAGGACGCGAAGATCATCGTCTTCAAGGAGGATCCCGAGAGCGGACGCAAGAAGAAGATTCCGTCGATGAACGACAAGTGCGCCGGCGGCACCGGCGCGGTCATCGACAAGATCAACGCAAAGCTGCGGATCCCGGTCGACGAGCTCGGCGACCTCGGGTATCTCGGGATCAAGCTCCATAAGGTCGCCGGCAAATGCGGCGTGTTCGCCGAGACCGATATCAACGGCCTCCAGAAGGAAGGCACGCCGCCAGACGAGCTGATGGCGTCGCTCTTCGACGCCATCGTGCTGCAGAACCTCACCGTCCTCACGCGCGGCCACACGCTGCGCCCGCACGTGCTGCTACTCGGCGGTCCGAACACCTTCATTCGCGGCATGCGTGAGGCGTGGCAACACAGCATTCCGAAGACGTGGAAGGAACGCGGCGTCGACATTCCGGACGGGGTCGCACCCGAGTCGCTCATCAAGGTGCCTGCCAACGCGCAGTACTTTGCCGCCCTTGGGGCGGTGCAGTTCGGACGCGACGAGGAGAGCCACGTCGGACGGTACGAGGGAACGGCGGCGCTCGCGCATTACATCACCGCGGGACGCGAGGCGGAGAAAGCGGCGTCAGGAGGACGTGGTCTCAGTGCCTCTGACGAGGAGCTGCACAAGTTCCGCGACGCGTACACGCCGAAAAAGTTCATACCGTCTACGTTCCGTCGCGGTGAGGTCGTTCGCGGGTTCGTGGGCGTGGACGGCGGATCGACGTCAACAAAGGCCGTCCTGCTGTCGATGGACGGCGACGTGCTCTGCAAGGTCTATCAGCTGTCAAAGGGTAATCCGATCCAGGACACCATCGACATGTTCGACGGCCTGCGAGCGCAGGTCGAGGATTGCGGCGCGACGCTCGAGGTGCTGGGCGTCGGCTCGACCGGCTACGCGAAGGACATCCTCAAGGACGTTCTGCAGGCCGACGCCGCGCTGGTGGAGACCGTTGCCCACACCGAGTCTGCGGTCCGCTTCTACGAGGATCCCCACGTCATCGTCGACGTCGGCGGTCAGGACATCAAGCTGATCGTGCTGAAGGACGGCCGCGTCAAGGACTTCAAACTGAACACACAGTGTTCGGCGGGCAACGGCTACTTCCTGCAGTCCACCGCCGAGGGTTTCGGCATCGGCGTTCGTGATTTCGCCGACAAGGCGTTCGCGGCCCAGTCGATGCCGATCTTCGGCTACGGCTGCGCAGTGTTCATGCAGTCCGACATCGTCAACTTTCAGCGTCAGGGGTGGGCTCCCGAGGAAATCCTCGCGGGGCTCGCGGCCGTGCTGCCGAAGAACATCTTTCTCTACGTCGCGAGCATTCCGAACCTTGCGAAGCTCGGGACGCGGTTCATCCTGCAGGGCGGCACGCAGCACAATCTCGCGGCGGTGAAGGCGGAGGTCGATTTCATTCGGTCGAACTTCCGCGGCGCGGACAGCGAGCCCGAGATCATCGTCCACGAGCACTGCGGAGAGTCAGGCGCGATCGGCGCAGGCGTGGAAGCGATGCGCCTGTACAACCGTGGGCATCGCACGACGTTCATCGGCCTCGATGCCGTCCGGAAGATCAGTTACCGCACGACGCGCAACGAGGCCACGCGTTGCAACTTCTGCAAGAACAACTGTCTGCGCACGTTCATCGACATCAAGATGCCTGAACCCGCGGCCAGCGACCGCTACCCCGCCGAGGTTGGCGCGGTCCCGGAGATCGGCGCCGCGGCTCGGGAGGTGCTCAGTGTCCGATTGGAGAAACCTCATGTCGCACCGCTGAAGTTCGTCTCGAAGGTTGCAAAGTCCGACGACGAGCGGCGCCTGATCATCGCCACCTGCGAAAAGGGGAGCGTTGAAGACGTCAACGACATGCGCGGCATCAAGGCCGGCATCGACGAGATGAAGAAGGCCAATCCGAACTTCGTGGAGATCGCGTCGAAGGACGCGTTCAGGCCGCGCGGTGTTGAAAGTGTGGCGGACCCGCCGCCGAAGCGGCAGTGGACACGGGCCGCGCGCGAACGGACAGCGCTGATGGAGCGGCGGAAGGCGCTGCGGATCGGCATTCCGCGCGTGCTGAACATGTACACCTACGCGCCGTTCTTCAGCGCCTACTTCGAAAGCCTCGGCGTGCCCGGCGGCAACGTCGTCTACTCCGACTACACGAGCGGCGATCTGTATCGCGAAGGCGCCGGCCGTGGCGCCATCGATCCGTGCTTCCCTGCCAAGATTGGCGTGGCGCACGTCCACAACCTGCTGCTCGTCAAACACGCGAAGAAGAAGCTCGATTACATCTTTTTCCCGATGGTCGACGTGCTGCATACCTCGCTGAAGCACTTGCAGGGCTCGAACGCGTGTCCGACGGTCACGGTCACGCCGGAGACGGCGAAAGCGGCATTCACCAAGGAAGGGGACGTCTTTGCGCAACAGGGCGTCCGCTACCTCTGTCCGATGATCAACTTCGCCGACCGGCCGCTGCTCTGCAAACAGCTGTTCGAGGCGTGGGAGCCCTTCCTCGGTTTATCCAAGGAAGAAAACGAGCGCGCGGTGGAGGTGGCGTTCCGCGAGCTTCTCGCCTACGAGGCGGATGTCCAGCGTCGCGCGCGCGAGGTGCTCGATCAACTGGAACGCGAGAAGCGCGTCGGTATCGTGGTGCTCGCGCGGCCGTACCATCACGATCCCGGGCTGAACCACGAAATCCTCGAGGAGTTCCAGAAGCTCGGATATCCCGTGTTCTCCCAGAACACGCTGCCGATGGATGCCGACCTCCTCGAGCGCCTGTTCGGCGACGAGGTCCGATCCGGGGCCATCCGCGATCCGCTCGAAATCCAGGACGTGTGGAAGAACAGCTATTCAGCGAACACGAACCTGAAAGTCTGGGCGGCGAAGTTCACCGCGAGGCATCCGAACCTCGTCGCCCTCGAGCTGTCGAGCTTCAAGTGCGGCCACGATGCGCCGATCTACTCCGTCGTCGAAGGCATCATCGAGAAGTCCGGCACTCCGTACTTCTCCTTCAAGGACATCGACGAGAACAAGCCGAGCGGGTCGATCAGGATCCGGGTGGAAACGATCCATTACTTCCTGAAGCGATATGTCGAGGACATGCACAAGCGGCCCGTTTCCGCGCTCGACATCGATCAGCAACTGGCTAAATACGAGCAGAAGCTTCGTGACGAGCTGGTGCGAGAGGCGGAGCTCGCCGCGCTGGCCGAGCGTCATCACGAGCTCGCCGAGGAGATGAAGATGTCGCGAAAACTTCTCCCGATCGTCAATACGGGCGGAACGGACGTCCCGCATTTAGGGGCATAGCGTGGATACACAGGAAGCGCAGCGCATCGTGGCTGCGTACCTCAAAGTCGTCGAGGCGCACGCGGAGGCCAACATTTATCCGTGCGCCATCGACGATCTGCCGCAATCAAAGGAACAGATACGGACTGCGTTCAGAACCTGCGTCATGGCGCTCGATTCAACCGGCGAGTTGACGTCGGAGCTCCGCAATTACCTGGAAATCGCCTACGTCTCGCTGGCCGATTACGTCAGCGCTGAATGCATGACGCTGCTGCGTGAATACGGACTCGCGGGCGAGCAACTGGCCGCCGACTCGCGGCTGGCGCGGGAGAAAGTCGGAACCGACGCGTGGCGGCGCTTGTCGGAGCAGAGCCGTCTGGCAGGTGAGCTCGCACGCGGAATCAGCAACGAGTCTGACGCCTTGCGAGCGGAGTTTCGTTCCTGGCAGCAGGACGGTGCGGCAGTGACATAAGCATGAGCGCGCACGGGCGCACAGCAACGGCAGCATCATACGAAGGGATAAAGCGATGTCGACCTATATTCCCCTTGCTCTGCACGAGACCGATCTAACTGGAGGCACTCGGGTCCCGTTCACGCCGTCGAATGGCGGCGAGAAGTTTCCCGAGCCGGTGTTTCCGCAGCGCCCGGAGCTGCTGACCGACGCGAATCTGCCAGGCGACGGCGACCGCCATTGGACGCCAGCGCAGATCTGGCACACCCTCCACGGCTGGGCGATTCCGTACTTCAGATCGCGCCTGCTGCCCGGCGACTTCCATCCGATCGTCGCGTACCTCTTCACCGAGTACAAGTGCAACCTCGACTGCCACTACTGCTACTCGTACGACAACCGGGTAAAGGGGATCAGCGAGGAAGTGGCCAGGTCGGCTATCGACTGGCTGCACGCGGGCACGTGCCGCGCACTGGCGCTGATGGGCGGCGAAGTGATGCTGCGGCCCAAACTGGTTCACAAGATCATCTACTACGCGCGCAAAAAGGGCTTCTTCACCTACATCCCGACCAACGGCCGCCTGCTCACGCCGGAATGGATCGACAAGATTGGCGACGCGGGTGTGTCGACCTTCAACCTCGCGGTGGATGCCGTTGACGAGAAGCACGGCCTTCCCAAAGCGCTCAACCCGATCCGCAAACAGTTCGAGCACCTTGTGAAGAAGCAGTATCGCTACGGTTATACCGTGTTCTTCAATATCAATATCTGCCGCAACAATCTCGACGATGTGAAGGAGCTCACGGAGATCGCGCACGAGTACAAGATCTCGACCGACTATCACATCAACGAAATGCCGCTCATCGAGCAACCGCACTTCAAACATCTCGACGACAACCCGACCTACATCAGGCCGGAGGATCGGTCAAAGGTGGCGGACGTGCTCGACTGGCTGATCGAAAAGCAGAAAGCCGGCTACACCATGACGAACTCCACGCAGCGCCTCCGCGAGATGAAGGACTTCATGCATGAAGACCTCGAGCCATGGAACTGCCGCGCCGGGCAAAACACCCTCATCATCCGCGTGGACGGGACACTGGCGCCCTGCTTCCCGATGTACTCGGCGACGCACGACTGGGGCGTCGTCGCCTCACCCAAATTCGACCGGGGGCAGCTCACTGAGATGAAGAGCGAGTGTCAGAAGCATTGCTTCTCGACCCTCAACCATATCGTCGGCTGGTGCTATAACGATCGGCGGGTGATCTCATTCATCCTGAAGCAGGCCAAGCACGGCTTCCAGGGCATCCGCGGTCAGGTCGGAGAGGATTTCTAAAGGAGCCTCGGGTTATGGTGTGTCGATATGACTCACCAGACACGGCTGGCCATTCTCGTCGCCGGCGGGCCGGCGCCGGGTATCAATAGCGTCATCTCCGCCGCCACCATTCGCAGTCAGCTCGAAGGCGTCGCGGTCGTCGGCATCCGCGACGGCTTCGAGTGGATCATGCGCGGCGACATCGACCACACGACGGCGCTGACGATCGAATCAGTCAGCCGCATTCATTTTCGCGGCGGATCGCATATCGGCATTTCGCGCGCGAACCCCACCGTCAGCCTCGACCACCTGGAACAGTCGATCGTGTCGCTGCTGCGAATGAATGTGGACATGTTGATCACCATCGGCGGTGACGACACGGCGTTCTCGGCGATGAAGCTCGAGGAACACGGCCGTGGGCGCATCCGCGTGGTCCACGTGCCGAAAACGATCGACAACGATCTCGACCTGCCGCCCAATGTGGACACCTTCGGATTCCACACCGCGCGGCATTACGGCGTCGAAATCGTCAAGAACCTGATGGTCGACGCGAAAACGACCTCGCGCTGGTATTTCGTGATCGCGATGGGGCGGAAAGCGGGACACCTCGCGCTCGGCATCGGCAAAGCGGCCGGCGCGACGCTGACGCTCATTCCCGAGGAATTCGCGCCGCACCGCATTCGTCTCAAGACGGTCGTCGACACGTTGGTCGGAGCGATCATCAAACGTCTGAGCTACGGCCGGCGCGACGGCGTCGCGGTCATCGCGGAGGGTCTTGTCCTCGGAATCGACCCGGCCGACCTCGAGCGGCTCGAGGAGGTCGAACGCGACTCCCACGGGCACATCCGCATCGCCGAAGTGAACCTCGGCGAGATCCTGAAGAGCGAGGTTCAGAAGCGACTGGCGGCGTTCGGGTTGAAGACGACGATTGCCGCAAAGAACATCGGCTACGAGCTGCGATGCGCTGACCCGGTTCCGACCGACATGGAGTACACGCGCGATCTCGGCTACTGCGCCGCGAAATACCTGCTGTCGGGTGGCAGCGCGGTGATGATTTCCATGCAGGGCGGCAATTTCGTGCCGATTCCATTCGCCGATGTTATCGATGCGGACAGCGGCCGGACCCGCGTCCGGATGGTCGACATTCACTCAACGCGCTACGGCATCGCGCGCCGCTACATGATCCGGCTGCGGCGTGATGACTTCGATGACCCGCACGAGCTCGCAAAGATGGCCGCCACCGCCGGCATTTCCCTGCAGGACTTCCGCAGTGAGTTCGGCTATCTGATCGAGACAGAACCGCCGCCGCTCATCATCGATCCGCGCACGCACACGCTGGTCGAAGCTCCGCGCCGGTAAACCAGTTACACGCGCTCCGCGTCGAGCGTGGGGACTAGCTCCGCACCCGCCGCTGATATTTCGTCGAGCGCACGCTGTGCGTCTCCGGGACGAACGTCGATTCCTGCAATCGCGTCCGGGAGAACGCGGACTTCCAGACCGGCCCGGAGGGCGTCCAACGCGGACTGTCGCACACAGTAATCAGTCGCGATCCCGGCGACGTACACGCGCGTGATGTGCCGATCGCGCAAGTCGTCGAGGAGTGTTTTTCCCTCGGACGTATGGCCCTCGAACGCCGAGTAGCCGTGGCGTTGCGGATCGTCGCCCTTGTTGACGATGATGGCGTCCGGCGGCAGCTTCAGGGCGGGATGAAACTCGGCGCCCGCCGTCCCCTGTACGCAGTGCGGCGGCCAGTTGCCACCATAGTCCTTGAAGTGGTTCGTTCTCACCGGATGCCAGTCGCGTGTGGCGTAGACGGGCATCCCGCGAGTGCTGGCATCGGCAACGTGGCGATTCACCGCTGGAATGATCTCGACGCCTCCTGGAGCGGCGAGGGCGCCACCGGCGCAGAAATCCCTTTGGATGTCAACGACGAGCAGCGCCGCCCGGGGCTCGTCCGTCATTCCGCTGACCTCAGAAACCATCGATCGAGCATAACGTGTCGCGTGAACGCGCGCGAACGCAGCAGCGTGCGGCCGAGCGCCTTCACCATCGGCGCCAGCGGTGTCGGCGTCGGCGCGGAAGGTCGATGCGCCGCGTGCATCGCGCGCTCGTATGGCTGCAGAGCGTCGCGCGTAACGCGTCCGTTCGCCGCGATCAGCGTGCGCGCGGCCAACAATCCGGACTCAACGGCAGGACGAATGCCTTCACCGCTTTCCGGATACGCAAGCCCGGCAGCATCGCCGACGATGAGCACGCCCTGTGCGGCCAGCGGCCTCACGCCGGCGCCCCGCGCGTGATACGCGTGACCGCGCCACGTAATCGCTGACGACCTCCCTATCCGCCCAGTAGCGCTGAGAAACCGGGCAAAGTCACGCAGATGATCTGCGAATCCCTGATGCGGGCGCCTGCCGATACCGACGTTCAGATAATTTCCTTTTCTGACGCACCACGCGTAGCCCTCGAGGTCGCGACAGAAGAACAGCTCCGGCGTCCGCCGATCCACCGATGAACCGTCTCCGTTGAGACGAAACTCCGCTTCCTTGGCGATTACGGGATCCAGTTGGTCGCGCTCACCCTGGAGTTGTCGCGCGACGGGACAGAAGTGGCCACCCGCGCCAATAACAACCGGCGATTCGATCTCGTCATTGACGATCCACCTGTCGCGCTCGTGCCTGAGCGTGGCAAGCGGACGATTGTCGAGCACGCAGACCTGCGCCCGGCGCAGAAGAAAGTTGTCGAATTCGCAGCGTCGGATCGCGTAGCTGACCACGCTCGCATACGTCGTTTCAACGGCGGACTGACCGAGTACGCTGGTCCTGAACCCGGTGATCTCCTGGAGGACCAGACCGGTCGCACGATACTCGGCTGGATCGAGATCGAGGGCGCGGAACACGCTTGGCGTCACCCAGCCACCGCAGACCTTATCGCGGGGGAATCGAGCACGATCCAACACGACGACATTCCAGCCCGCGAGTCGAAGCGCACGCGCACAGCTCGAGCCAGCGGGTCCGCCGCCGACGATGAGCGCGTCACAACTTCGCATCATCCGTGGGGGCCGGCTTCAGCCGGCCCCCCTGGCCGGTTCGTAGGGGCCGGCTTTAGGCGGCCCTCCTGGCTCTCGGCATACATCTCCGATCGCGTCCAGTACGGAGGCGCCGTTTCGAGCGGCACGAAGACGATCTGGAACAGCTGCATCCAGCCGGTGGAGAAGGCGGCCTGCGAGCCGGCGAGGTACAGCTCCCACGCCCGTTGAAAATTCGCCCCGTACTGCGCGCGCACCTGTTCTTCGGTGTTCTTGAAGCGCGCGCGCCAGTGCGCGAGCGTCCGCGCGTAGTGCAACCGCAGGTTTTCGACGTCGACGATCGACATGCGGGCGGGCGCGAGAACGCGCGTCGCCACCTCAGACAGCGTGGGCGGATATGCGCCTGGAAAGATCCGCCTCTGCGTCCAGGCGTTCAGCGGACGCGGCGCATCGCGGCCGATGAAATGCAGAAGCCCGCGGCCGCCGTCGCGGCGCACCACGCGGCGAAGAACCTCCGACAGCGACTCGTAATGATGCAGGCCGACGTGCTCCAGCATCCCGACGGAGACAAACACGTCGTACTCTCCCTGCACGTTGCGATAGTCGTCGTCAATGAATTCGACTCGATCCGTGATTCCTTCACGGCGGGCGCGGTCGTTCGCGTAGGTCAGCTGCTCGCGCGACACATTGAACGCCTTGACATGGACGCCGTAGTGGTGCGCCATATGCAGTGCGAGCGTTCCCCAGCCACATCCTGCTTCGACGACTGAGTCCCCCGGCTGCAGACGAAGCTTGCGGCACACGAGATCGAACTTCGCGTGCTGCGCGGCCTCCAGCGTCATCTGCGGATGTTCGAAGTACGCGCACGTGTAGACGAGATCCTCGTCGAGCCACTGCTGGTAGAACTCGTTGCCCAGATCGTAGTGATGATGGACATTGCGGCGAGCACTGGTCAGCGAGTTGGGACGCTCGAGTGCGCCACGGACACGCTCGCGCCATGTTGGGGGCCCGAGCGCGACGCGCGTCAACGCTTCCACAACTGTGCCGAGGTCGCCGCGAATTTCGACCCGGCCTTCGGTGTATGCGTCGCCAAAAGAGAGGTCCGGATCGACGATCAATCCGATCAGCGTCGCGCGGTCATGCACCACCACGCTGCCGATCGGGGTAGCATCGCGCGCGTACGGTGAGCTGCCGTCCCACAGCTCGAGCCGAACGGCCGCCGCCTCAATAGCACGCTGCAGGCGAACGGCGAGCCATCGATCGAATATTCGGGCTGGTGGCTGAATGGTGGCGGTGTAGGCGTCAACAACATGCGATCGCTGCATGGGCGTGCTTCCAATAACCGCGAGCCCGAACCTTAAAGGTTCGTGCTACAGGTGCTTGGGATTCCAACCGGAATACTGGATCAACCGCATCATTGGGTCTATGACCACAACAGGTCCGAACAACCACCTCGTCCGTTGGCGGGCGGCCGTGTTGCATTGGTCTCGCCACATGCCTGTAGCCGCCATTCGCCCTGAAGTCGTGATGATTACGGGCGCCTCGGCTGGTGTCGGCCGTGCGGTGGCACAAGCGTTCGGGAGCCGCGGCGCCTCAGTCGGCCTATTCGCGCGCGGACGGGCTGGCCTCGAAGCGGCCGCTCGCGATGTCGCCGCGGCCGGGGGGACGGCGTTGATTCTCAAGGGAGATGTCGCAGATTCCGATCGCGTCGAGGAAGCGGCCGCGGCGCTCGAGCAAACCTTCGGCCCCATCGATATCTGGATCAACAACGCAATGGCGAGCGTCTTCTCGCCGGTTGTCGAAATGGAGCCGGCCGACTACAAACGCGTGACAGAAGTCACCTACCTCGGGATGGTTCACGGAACGCTCTCGGCGCTGCGGCGCATGAAGCCGCGTAATCGCGGCGTCATCATTCAGGTTGGATCCGCGTTGGCGTATCGAGGCATCCCGCTGCAGTCGGCGTACTGTGCGGCCAAACATGCGATGGAAGGGTTCTGCGACTCGCTTCGTGCGGAGCTGCTGCACGACGACAGCGGGGTCCAGGTGACGATGGTGCATCTGCCGGCAGTGAATACGCCGCAATTCGACTGGGTGAAGAGCCGGCTGTCGCGACGTGCCAAACCTGTCCCGCCGATCTTTCAACCTGAAGTCGCTGCCGACGCCATCGTGTGGGCCGCAGATCATCCGCGCCGTGAGTACTTCGTCGGCTTTCCGACGGTGGAAGCGATTGTCGGTGATCGCGTCGCCCCCGGCCTGGCGGATCGCTACCTCGCGCGCCACGGGTACGAGGCGCAGCAAACGTCGGATCCGGAAGATCCGCAGCGCCCGCACAACCTGTGGTCGCCTGTAGACGATGCGCGTGACTTCGGTGCGCACGGACGGTTTGACCGATTGGCGCGCTCGTCCAGCCTCGAGATGGTGGTCTCGAAGCATCATCGCGCCTTCGCGGCGCTCGGGGTCGCACTCGCCGCCGCGACGCTCGTCTATTTCCGCCGCGCCGCCTGATCGACTCGACGCTACAGCTCGAAACCGTCGCGCAGCGGATCCTCCTCGTCGAGGAAGAACGTATGTTCGCCGGTCACCGAAGCGCTGGCCTCTATTTCCGTGATGATAGCGGCATACTCACCGACTTGCGTGCGTCCGGTGACGCGCCCGCGGTGCAGCGTGCCGATGATGCTTTCGTGCACGAACGGGTGATCGTCGAGCAGCAATCCCATGGCATCGAGCACCGACATCACCGCCGAGGTGCCCGCGGCACACGGCGACCGATCGACGGCGCCATTGGCGAACACGGTGACGTTCCGCAGATGCGCCTCGGGATCCTGTGGCGGACCCGTGAAGATCACACCCGCGACGCCACCGAGCGTTTCGTCCGAGGGGTGTGACACCGTAATCGCTGAATTGACCGCGGTCCGAATGTCGACACCGAGCCGCCGCAGCTCGGGCAGCCGTGATCCATGCAAAGGAATTCCGATGGCCTCCGTATCGACGATGGCGTAGAAGACGCCGCCGAATGCGATGTCGACCCGCAGCTCGCGCGAGCCAAGGCGCACGCTCTGACCACCGCTCCACACAAACGACGGCACGTTGGTGAACATCACGGAATCAACCGTGTAGCTGTCGCCACGCGTCTGCAGGCGCGGACGTACGTGCACGGTTCCGGCGACCGTATCGAACACGACCGCGACCTCCTGCCGTCCAATGTCAGACGAAATGACCGGCAGGAGATTCCGCTCGAGCGCAATGGTGGCCGCCGCAATCGCGCCGTGACCAGACATCGCGGGGTACCCTTCGTTGTGAAAAAAGATGACGCCTGCATCGGATCCCGGCGACACGGGCTCGGTGAACATCGCGCCGCACATGTCGCGGTGTCCCCTCGGCTCGAGCACGAGCGCACGCCGGAGGTCGTCGGCGTGTCGTTCCATCCAATCGCGCTTCTGCGCCATCGTTTTTCCTGATGGCTGCGGCATACCCTCAACAATGAGCCGCAGCGGCTCGCCGGCCACGTGCGCATCGATGGTTTTCAGGGACTGACGCATGCGCCTCCTTCGGTTCAGAAAAGGCTGTGATGCTCTGCGTAAAGGACAATGATCCGACCGATGTAGATGGCGCTCGGCCGTCGATTGACGCGCCTTACTGATAAATAACGCAAATTTTCGTGGCGTATCGTTTGCACTGAAGAGGTTGCCTGCTTTTTCTCCGGGCGGATTGATGGTTCGGTTCATCGGGTTCGCGCTTTCCGTTCTCATCTTCCTCACACCATTGACTGCCGGCGCCCAGGGGCGCGGCCGCGCCCGCGCGCAGCGCGTCGACGCCACTCCTCTGGCCGGACGCGTCAACGAGGAACCGGCGTTTGCACGCGGCTATGCCGACGGGTTCAGGCATGCGCAGGAGGACCGGCGGGACCGCCGCCGCTACGATCCGGTCGGCCACAGCGACTACCGCGACGCCGATCAGGGGTTTTCGCGCAGCTACGGGACGCTCGAGGCGTACAGGAACAACTATCGCGCTGGATTCCGTGCGGGCTACGACGCGGGGTATCGCGACGACACGGGCACACGCCGGTAACTTCGATCTAGCGCGTCGGCGCTGATGGCGTCGAGAGTTTCAGCGTCGGCAACTTCATCTCGAACTCCACTTCACGCGCAGCGGAGAGTTGCCGGAAGATGTCGCGGTTGATCATGAGCCGCGGGTTCTCCCTCACGCGCGTGACGCGCTCCAAGAAGGTCCCTGAGGGTTGATTGAGTGCCCCCGACCAGGCGTAGGCGCCGACCTCGAGATAGACATCAATCGGCAGCACCTTGCGCCACCAATCGATTGTTCGTCGTGTCGTCACTTCGGTAATGAACGCGCCACGGCTCAAGTCGTCGGGATACTCCCAGCAGCAGAATTCGAGAACGCGATAATCCCTGCCGCCGTCGCGCACCGTATATAGCCAGCTTGTCGATGAGGGGCTGTGGCCGGGCGAGAGGAACGCCGTGACGCGAAGCGGACCGACCTGAATGACGTCGCCGTCAAACAGCGCGCGATCGACGCTCACGGCCGGATAGCGAGGGCCTGGACCGGCAGGTGAGAGAAATGGACTCTGCGCGTGGATGCCGCGTTCCAGGTACGGCACTTCCGCGAACCCCGCCATGACCTGCGCACCGGTCCGCCTGCGCAACTCCGCAGCCGCGCCTGATTGATCGACGTGGCTGTGATTGAGCAGGATGAACTTGATGTCGGTCATCTTGAAGCCCATCGCCTCGATGTTCTTCTGCGTCGCGTCGACCGACGCTTCGTACCCTGCACCCATCAGGATGTGGCCCTGCGGCGACGTGAGCAGGTAACTCTCGCCGTTCTGCGTCCCTACGAAGTAGAGATTGCCGAGTATCTTGAACGGCTCCGCACGCGACTGCGGCTCCTTGATCTGGGCGCGGATTTCGACGGAGGTCGCGGCGAGCTTCTTTCCCGCCTCCGCGTCCCGTGCTGTGAAAGGTGGCTTGGGAACCTGCGCGTGCAACGAGTAC
This sequence comes from Vicinamibacterales bacterium, assembly GCA_035764385.1. Taxonomy (GTDB): domain Bacteria; phylum Acidobacteriota; class Vicinamibacteria; order Vicinamibacterales; family UBA2999; genus Gp6-AA40. Next base: position 9,903 of record DASTZI010000006.1, on the reverse strand, counting down.
GCACAGACAAGAAGAACTGTGACGAGTATCGTCTGCCGCATGGCGGCAGAGTATACGCGGATCAGGACTTCGATGGTCCCCGCGCTGGCGTGCTCGCGACCGCCGCGTGCCCGACGAGAACCCAGAGACGCCCCGGCGTCCTTCGGCGCTCGAGCAGCCGTTCGATGCGGACGTTGAATTCTTCCGCCACGGCAATTCGGTCGACCCCGCGGAGCCTTGGCGCGAGCCGCTCGAAGTCCGACATCGGCATCACGCAAACGGCACCGGGATGCGTCGACAAGAACATCACGGTTTGGTCGTCCCCATCCAGCGCAACCACGTGATGCCGCGAGTAGTAGACGAGGCTCGACAGGCCGTACCGTCCCAACAACCCGATCGGCGCGTCGCGCTGGGAAAACTGCGTCGCTTCCCGCGCGAGCAGCGGCATCGGCTTGAACGGCTCGATGATGCGCGGCACCACGAAGACGCCGATCAGCGCGAATACTGTCGCGAGCATGCCGGTGAGCGCATACACCGCCGGCACGAGCGTGCGCTTCCATATCGAGGCAGCCATCGCCGCTGCGCCTATGGCGAAGACACTCGGCACGAGCCACTTCACCATCGTGCTGGCGGGGGCGAGGACGTCGAGGAAGAGTGCCGTCGCAGCAGCCGCGAGGATTGACGCGACAGCAACGATGGCCATCGGCACGCCCCACCAGAGGGCATCGTCATGCGTGTCCGCGAGACGATCGACGAACACTCCGATCAGAAGCGCCGCTGCTGGGTACGCGGGAAGCACATAGTGCGGCACTTTCGATCGCGACACGGAAAAGATCAGGAACACAGAAATGAACCACGCTGCCGCGAACAGGACCGCTTGTCGGGCCCCGCGGTCGAGTGACGACCACCGCCACGCGATCCATCCGACGCTCGCCACGAACACCGCAGACCAGGGCGCGGCATCTCCCGGCCAGATCTTGAAGTAGTAGAAGAACCCGCGAGCCGGCGCGCCGAACGACGCCTCCGACAGCATTCGCTCCACGATTTCATGGCCAAGCGCAAAGTCCGTAAACGCACGTCCATGCTGGACCGCCATCACGACATACCAGGGCAGCGCAATCGCGAGTGCGAGCGTCATCCCGATGAGGGGTCGTGTACGCGCGAACAGTGACCAGTCGCGGCTGAACGCCCCATACATCGCCCAAATCGCAACAGGCAGCAAACCGACTGGCCCTTTGGTGAGCATTCCGAGGCCGACGCACGCCCAGGCCGACAACGCCCACGCCGCTGATGGTCCGGCTGAAGCCGGACCCCACCGACGACCACCCGAAGCCGGACCCCACCGATGATCACCGACGGATAAAGGCTGCACCGCGCGGATGAAGCCGTAGAGCGCGGCGATCACGAAAAACATGACCGGAACATCGGTGAGGCCAATTCGCGCGAACGTGACAAACCGGAACATCGTCGCCATCACAAGCGCAGCCACGAACGCGGTTCGTCGGGAGGCGATCTCCAGGCCGAGCAGGTAGAGGATGAGGACGGTGCCGAGGCCGGCGATTGCCGAGGGCACACGGGCGGCAAACTCGTTGTCGCCGAACGCGGTAAACGCCGCGGCCTGCGTCCAGTAGAACAGGATTGGCTTTTCGAACCGTGGAACGCCATTCAGGTAAGGCGTCACGAAGTCGTCGCGCGCGAACATCTGCCGCGTCGCTTCCGCGAATCGGGGCTCGTCAGGCTCCCAGAACGTTCCGTTTCCGAGTCCTGCAAGGATGGCGAGGCTTGCAACAATGACGAGGACAACGAGATCGTTCGTACGCGGCGTCGGAACAGGCACTGATAGGTTGCTGTGAACGCGGTTATTAAACCTTAAGTCTGCTTCGCGTCAGATGATCCTTGCGCGTTCACGCGTATCGCGTTACTTTGCTGGGAATCGGCCGTGGCACGTAGGTTGCCCACCGCACCGTAGCGACGTATGGGTTTCCTCGACAACATCGGGCAGCGCCCCTCGGAACCGCGCCCGACAGCTTCCCGACCGTCCGTCGCTGAGAATGTGATCCGAGGCGACGCCACGGCACCCGTGCGGACAGCAACGGTGGCCCGCGACGCATCGCAGCCCAATCGGATACACCCCCTGGTCATCTGGAGCGCCGTCCTCATCGTCGTCGCAGCCATCGGTGCGGGTGCGTGGCTAGGACTACGGAATTCCGCGATGTTTTCGCCGGCTACCGAGACCAAGGCGACAGCGGATGCATCGCCCGAGGCGGCACAACCTGTGCCGCCGCCGGCGGAGAAACGAGGCTCAGCACGATCGCAGCCTGCCAGTCGCCGCGTTTCGAAAAGTGGGACTGCGACCGCCTCGCCGCCGGCATCCGGTGAAAGTTCGACCCAAGCGGAGGTGCCTGCCATCGCGCCGGTCAGCCAGGCGGCAGATCTGGCCGACACGACGACAACGCAGATCGAAGCCGCTTCCGATCCGATCGTGGCAGTCTCGATTCCGGCGGTGCCCGAAGATGACAACGTCTATTCGAGCGAAGGCGGCGGGGTCGTGGCGCCGAGGCTCACATCGCTCGGCTTTGTCCGTCGGTTCGTCAGCGGGTTACGGGTGCGAACGAGCACGATCGAGCTGGTTGTCTCGAAGGACGGCACCGTCGAACGCGCGAAGATCTATTCCACGCCAGCTCACTGGGAAGACGCGCTCTTGCTGAGTCGAGCGAAGATGCTCCAATTCGTTCCCGCACACCGAGACGGCTTCCCGGTTCGTTATCGCTTCGTGATGGACGTCGATACGAGTCCATAGTCGCCGGACCGCCGCCGCCTGCTCAGACCCGCCGCGATTAGTAATCACCGCCGATCCAACCCCATCCCCCGACGCCTTTGTAATCGAAATTACAGTTCTTAGGGCATTGCGCCGATAGTGGTGGTCGCACGCGCTTCTCAAACTTTCGCGGAGGAGCATGAAGATTCTTTACGTTTCACCAGAGCAAAGCGACCCCTCGGTCAATCAAGCCGCGCGCATGGCCGGTCCGGATGTCGTTCTGAGTAGCACGACGCATCTTGGCGAGGCTGCGCACTGGATTTTCAGCAATCTGGATGTTGCGGCCCTCGTCCTGGACGGCGAGTTCGGGCAACCGCAATGCGCCTCTTTTCTCAAGAACTTACGCAGTCGTGGCCTTTCGGTCCCTCTGATCTTGATGGCGCCGGAACGCGATGGCTGGATGGACAGTCTTGGCTTGAGCGCCGACGACTGGATCGTGCAGAAGGAGTCGCTGCTCACCGACTTCGAGGGCGCGGTCCGGCGAGCGGTGTATCGCGCCCGGCCGTCAGCAGCATTCGAGGTCCTCGCGCGCCACGTCGCCGATATGCATCGGCACGTCGAACGTACCGACAGGGAGCACGACCTGCGCATCGAGGTTGGGGATCTCCGAGCGGCACAGACGACGTTGCAGGAGCAGCTCGCGCAGGCGGAGGCGGCGCTTGTCCAGAGCACCGTCCGTCTCGCGACCGCCGAAGTCGAGCGGCGGGAACTCGAGAAACGGCATGCATCAGCGACCGCCGCGGAACGCGCGAAGTTCGCTGATCGAGAGGCCGGTTTGATCGCCGAGCTGTCGAACAGCATCAAGGTCAAGGAGACCCTCGATCGTCGATTGGCGGAACACCACGCTGCTTCCGAGACGCTTCGACAGGAGCTCGAATCGAAGAGCGCCGTACTCGAACGGCTCGGGCAACGCGAACGCGAGCTCGAGACGCTCCTCGCCGATGCGACGACGTCATGTGATGCGCTTGTCAACCAGCTGGCAACCACCCAGTCGTCGTTGCGCGAGGCCGAAGCACGGGCACGTGAGCAGCGTGCCGCGGCATTGAACGAGCAGACGCAGTTCGCGCGGGAACGCGGCGATTACCATGCCTCGCTGAACACACTGCAGGAACGGATCCGCCAGCTCGAAATCGAGCGCGAGGCGCTGCAACGCGCGTTCGCATCGACACAAAGCGGATTCGATCGCACCATCGCGGAGCTCGAGGGAGCACTTGACACGGCGGCTCGCGAGCTCGTGTCCACTCGCGCAGAACGTGACACGTTGCGAGCCAATGTTGACGAGGCTCGGCAACGACAGAGACAGCTCGAAGAAGCCGTGCGGCAAGTCGATTCGGAATTCGACAATTTCCCGCTGCCGGTATGCCGCGCGACTCGCGAGGGTGTCGTCACGCATGCGAACCGCGCGTTCGGGACCCTGCTCGGCTGCCCGTCCGCGGGCACGAAGCGACGACTGAATCTCGCATCCGAGTCGTTCGACTCGTCGAAGGAGCTGGCATGGCTCGTTGAACGTTGCGCCTCCTCGGAAGACGGTGCGTCTGTGGAATGCAGCCGTCGGAAGGTCGACGAGTCGCGACTGATGCTGCGGTTGCGCGCGATGCCCGCTCGCGATGTCATCAACATCGTGATCGAGGACCTCACACCCACCTGGGTACTGCAGGAGAAGCTCACTCGCGCACAGCAAATGGAAGCCGTCGGCAGAATGACTGCCGAAGTCGCGCTGACCTGTGTCAATTTGCTGCGAGAGGCGACCGATCATGGTCGCCGGTTCATCGCCAAGCTGGAGAACGGTAGTGACGTCCGCCGATCGGGCGAACACGTGATTGGCGAGGTCGACCGGGTCGCGACCTCATTGCGACAGCTTGCCCGCTACGCGGACGAACAGGCCATGAGCCTCGACCCAGTTGACTTGCACAAGGCCTTGCGGGATCTGGAGCCGATCCTCCAGGAGCTCGCAGGCGATGATGTCCAGGTCGTCCTGCCGGAGCGGCCACCGCGCGAAGTGCCGCCGTACACCGTCGACGTGACCGCGCAGCGTGTCGAGCGTATGTTGATCAACCTCGCTCGATACAGCCGCGGACGCATCCCGTCAGGCGGGCGGATGGTGTTCGACATCGACTCCACCAACGTGGACGGACAATTCGTCGCGAAATACCCGAGCGTCCGGCAGGGACCGCATGTCCTCCTGACTGTCACGCAGGACGGAGCGCAGTCATCAACCGCGGAAGGAAACGGAACGGAATCGGCCGTCGCCGGGAACGCGATTGGGGATCTCTCCGCGCTTCATGGACTGGTCCGGCACTGCGGCGGTCATCTCTGGATGGATACCGACACCGCAGGTGAGACGACGATCAAGATTCACCTGCCGCTCAGAGCAGCATAGAGGGTTTCTTGGGGGCCGGCTTCAGCCGGCCCAAACCCGTGTTTCGTGGAGGCCGGCTTTAGCCGGCCCAGGGTGCGCTAATACGCGAACACGTACGCCGCGCCGGAATCGGACGCCGAATTGTCGGCTTGATTCCCGTTGACGCCGCGAGCGGCGCTGTCTTCCTGATGAGCGCCAACAACCAAGGTGTGACCGTCGCCGCTGATCGCGACGGCGCTGCCGAACTCGTCGCCGGCATCGGTGTTGTCGGCTTTGATGTAGTCACCCGCCGTCCACTTCGTGCCGCTGCGCGTGTAGAGATACGCCGCACCCGACTCCTCCGCCTCGTTCTTGTGCTCGCGCCAAGGGTTCAGAATTTCCTGCACGAGGAACTGCTGGATCTGCGGCGGACGGACGCCGTGGCCAGCTTGGTCCTCGAGATACGACGTGACGGCGAGCGCGTTGCCGTCGCCGCTCAACGCCAGCCTGACGCCGAACGAGTTGTACGGCCGCGCATTTGGGGCTTTGATGAACGTCTGCTCACTCCACGTGGTGCCGGTCCTGACGAATACGTACGCTGCGCCAACCCAGATATTCGCACCTCGCCCCGGGGGCGCATCATTGTCGCATCCGGGAGGATCGATGCCCGGCGTCAGACACGCCTCGTCGCCGGAACCCACCGCGACAGTGTTGCCGTCCTCGCTGATTGAAGTGGCGAAACCAAACCCGTCACTGGTCTCGCCTCTGGACGCTTTGATGTAGCCCTGCTGGCTCCAGGCCCCATTCTGGCGCGTGAATATATAGAGTGCTCCGGAACCCTGGGACTTGTTGTCGTCCGGCGGATTGAATCCCTTGCCTCCCCCGGATTCATTGAACGCCGCTGCTCCCAGCGTGTTGCCGTCGAAGCTGAGTGCGACCGAAAAGCCAAAAAGATCACCGCCGTCCTGGTTGGCGCTCTTGACGTAGGCCTGCTGCGTCCACGTCGTGCCCGTCCGCGAGAAGACGTACACCGCGCCGGCAGATGCCGCTGAGTCGTCATTCTGGTTGCCGTTGATGCCACGCGCGTTGCTGTCCTCGGTAATCGCACCGACCGCCACCGTGTTGCCATCACCGCTGATCGCGAGCGAGAAACCAAACTGATCGCCGTCGCCCGCCATCGCGTTGCCCGTATTCGACGCTTTGATGTAGGCCTGCTGCGTCCAGTTCGCCCCAGTGCGCGTAAAGACGTACACGGCGCCTGCCTGTGGGACCGAATCGTCGTTCTGATTACCGTTGATGCCGGTCGCGCCGCTGGCCTCCCAGTGCGCCGCAACCGCCATCGTGTTGCCGTCGCGGCTTAACGCGACCGACGATCCGAAATGATCGTTCAGTCCAGGGTTTGACGCCTTGACGTACGCCTGCTGGGCCCACGCCTGCCCCTGACGTGTGTAGACGTACACCGCTCCAGCGGCATACATGGAGTTGTCGTTCTGATTGCCGTTGACGCCTCGTGACCCGCCGCTCTCAAACGGCGCGCCGACCGCCATCGTGTTCGCATCGCCGCTGAGCGAAATCGATGTTCCCGTGTGCCCCTGGTTCCCGCCCCCGCACGCGAAGTGGTCGAACGCCTCAGCGTTGGACGCTTTGATATACGCGACCTGCTTCAGCGGCAACATCGGCGGCACTTCCTTGTTGACCGTGATCGCCTGTGCGCGCGGGTTGCTGGAAGTGACGAGAACGGTGATCGCAGTAAGCAATGAAATGCACACAACGCGATGAACATGGCGCATGGCTTCTTCTCTCAGTGCGGTCCGGTTGGTTACGAGGGCCGAACCTGTAGCGGCCGGATTATAGGGCAGCGCCGAGCTATTTCGCCGCACCTTTCCAGTTCAAAATCAGCGTGATTGGTGCCACCGGGACATCCGTGGGCGCATTAATCAGAAATCGATCCGTGCCCACCGGAGCGAATTCGGATGTTTGCGGCAAGGAGAAGAGCCGTGCGGGCGATGCCGTTTCAAGCGTCGCCCCCCGTGACGATGCAACGGCGACACCCATCACATCTGTGCCGGACCGGTAGAACAACTCGCGTCCATCCGCACGCCAGCGCGGTTGCGTCCCGCCACTCGTCGAGACACGCACCTTGCCACCCGCCACAAAGGGGAATGGCTGCACGTAGATCTCGTTCCGGCCCGTGTCATTCGATTGGTAGGCGATCCAGCGGCCATCGGGCGAAAACCGGCCTTCCAATTCCTCGAAGGCGGTTTGCGCGACCGCGACCGGCTGCCGGTCCCCGTCAAGCGGCAGCGCCCAGAGGTCGCGACGGCTAGTCGGGTTCTGCACGGCATACAGGACGAAGCGTCCGTCGGGCGACCAGTCATACACATTCTTGTTGTATTCCGTTTTCAACAGCGGCTGCTCGACGCCCCCGACGTCCTGCAGATATAGGTCGTACGTCCCCGAACGGTCGGAGAAAAACACCAGCCGTTTGCTATCAGGTGACCAGACAGGCTGTCCCTCACGCGCCGGATCGGACGTCGCGCGGCTCAACACGCCACGCGAGAGATCCATCAGCCAGATATCCCGGTTCGCATTGATCGTTCGGCTGACTGCGACCGTGCGACCATCCGGCGACAGTCGCTCCTGCACGGCCTCGCCCTGCTCAGGCTGACCGACCACATTGAGCTGCTTGCCCGTACGGTCGATGACCGCGAGCTGCCATTTCGAACCAAGACCGATGGGGCGGTACGCGAACGTTCCATTGGCGGCCGCTGACAACGCGATGTCGCCGGGCGCCAGATTGTCGGTGCCGACCTGATCGGCGACCAGAAACGGCGTTCCCAAAACCTCCAGCCGTGCGATGTCGAACCGCTGCGCCATGAGCATGCCCTGCCGCGAAAACAGAAGATGGTCGGGCGCAACGAAGATAGCCGTCGAGTCGGCATCGACCAGACGATGGGTCTCGAATGAGTCCAACGTGCCGACGTACACACCCCGTCCTTCGGGCGTGCCAATGACGTAGAACAGAAAGTGACGTCCGTCGGGCAGAAATCGTGGAAACACATGCGCTGCCTGCGCAGGCGCGTTGAGATGGGTCGCGTCAGCAGGCTTCTCGCCCGCACGCACGCGATGAAGCGTATAGCCGGCCTCGAAGAGAATCGTCCCATCGCTGCCCCACGTCCCACTTCCCGCGAGCGGCAACCCTGCAAGCGCCTGCACCGCATTGGTTCCGATGTCGAAGCGCTTTAGCGCATCGTCTGAGAAGAACGCGATCGACCGGCCGTCAGGCGACCAGAACGGACGGAGACCATCCTCAGTGCCGGGGAGCGGATGCGCGGTTTCGGAACCGAGAGAACGCAGCCACAGTTGACCATCAGCCGAAAACACGAGACTCTGCCCGTCTGGCGACAGGGCGAAGGAGGTGACGGGGCCCGAAGGGGCGAGAATCTGCACGCGCATCTCGGCTGACGACGGTGGGGCGCCTCGGGACACGTACGCGACAACACCCACGGCCGCGACCGCGAGCAGCAATGACGCGGCGGCGATCGACCACGGCACCCATGCAGCCGAGCGTCGCGACGACGCTGCAGCGTCGTGAGATCGCGCAGAGGTCTCGAGCCACTGCAATTCGCGCAGAACGTCTCGCGCGCTTTGCCAGCGGTCCTCCGGGCTCTTGGCGAGACACGCCATCACGACACGTTCCAGCGCAGGCGGCGCCAGCGGAATGGTGGCCATCGGTGGCGGCGTATCTTTCAGAATCGCGCCGATCAGGCTCGCTTGCGTGTTTCCATGGAACGCGGGCGTTCCCGCCACCATCTCGTACAGGACGCAGCCGAACGCGAAGAGATCAGTGCGAGCGTCAGCCTCCTGCCCTTCGATCTGTTCGGGCGCCATGTACTGCAGCGTCCCCAGGATCGTGCCCTGCATCGTGACCGGTGTGATACCTGTGGGCGCTATCGATAGGCCCGACGCGGCAACGACGGCTTGCGTCACCTTTGCCAACCCGAAGTCGAGCAGCTTCGCGCCAGACTTCGTCAGCATGATGTTTCCCGGCTTGAGATCGCGGTGAATGACGCCCGCACGATGGGCTCTGTTGAGTGCGTCGGCAATCTGAATGGCGACCGCGAGCACCTGGTCGAGCGGTATCGGACCTTTGGCCAGCCGCGCCGCCAGCGTCTCACCCTCGAGGTATTCGAGAACGATGAAATCGGTCCCGTCCTGGCGACCAACGTCGTGGAGCGTGCAGATGTGCGGATGGTTCAGTGCGGCGACTGTCCGTGCCTCGCGTTCGAAGCGCTCATGCAAGGCGGGATCGCCGCTGACATGATGAGGAAGCACCTTGATCGCGACGGTGCGATCGAGGCGTGTATCGCGCGCTCGATACACCTCCCCCATGCCGCCTGCCCCGATGGCGGAGAGGATCTCGTACGGTCCGAGACGGGTACCGCGTCCGAGCGTCATTCGCTGTCAGGAAGTCGGCGCGATTGTAGCGGACTGCTCAGCGTTCCGAAACCGCCCGAACGATTACCGCCGGCGGCGATTCGCGCGCAACTTCAAGACCTATAATCCGCACGTCATGTCAGACCTGATCGGCCGCACAATCGGCCCCTATCGCGTTCTGTCCGCAGTCGGACGCGGCGGAATGGGCGAAGTGTTCCTCGGGGAAGACACACGCCTCGGCCGGAAGGTTGCGCTCAAGTTCGTTGCGGTGGAAGCCACAGACGATGCGGAGCGGGGCGATCGACTCTTTCGTGAAGCGCGTGCGGCTTCC
>DASTZI010000005.1:0-2342 GCA_035764385.1 Vicinamibacterales bacterium | reverse complement strand
CTCGACCGCCGCCTGCTGCCGGGAGACGACCCGAACGAAGCCTTCGCCGAGATCGAGCGCATCGCCAAGGAGGTTGAACGGATCGAGGATCCCGTCAGCGGCAAGAGCTATGGCGTCGAGGTGCGGCTCGGGCCGTTCATGTATCCGTCGCTGGTGACGACGGACTCGCCTATCGTCAAGGCGATCCTGCGCGCGAGCGAGGTCATGTTGGGTAAGCCGGCCGAGACTTACTACTCGCCGTCCGCCTTCGACCAGGGCTACCTGAACCACGTTGGCATCGTGACGGCGAATTTTGGCGCCGGCGAACACCAATACGCCCACACCGATTACGACATGGCCTCGGTCGAGCGCACCGCCGATGCGGCCAAGGTGTACGCGTTCATGATGCTAGATTATCTCGCGTAGCTCTTGTGGCCCAGGCAAGATGTATGGCGCGGGCAAAGCGAAAGGATGTGCTGCGAGCGCTGCGCTTGCGCACTGACCACGTGATCGAATGAATTACAGCCGCTTGATGCGAATGTTCCTGAACGCCACGTTGCCCGTATGTGCCTGGACGCCGATATAGCCTGAGAGTGGATCCTCGCTGAAGGCTGAGCCCCGCAACCTCAGCGGCAGGCCTGGCGCGTCCGTTACGATATCGTTTCGCGGATTGATGAAGTCCGTCGTCTGGCTGTTGTTGATCGACACCGTGTAGCGATGGTTCTTCACGGTGATCTCCATATCGTTCCAGTCACCTACATTGAGGAGCGCGGCTGCGGTGAAGCTCTGCAATCCACCGGGGCCGGTCGGCACGTTGTAGACAGCGCCGGTTCGGTGCTTGTCGGCACCGTCGGGCGCGGCGTTCTCGTCGATCTGGATCTCGAACCCGGTGTAGGCGGCAACCCACGCCGGATCGTCAGCGACATTCTGCTGCAGCGCTGAATCGCCGTTGGTGGGCAGGTCCGGGCCTTTCGAATGCGGGGCATGGAACCGAAGGAAAATTCCGGAATTGTCGATCGGCTTGCCGGTGCTTCCAATCGGTCCGGAAAGGCGGAATTGCAGTCGGAGCGTGAAGTCGTTGAAGGCTTCGGCCGCGTAATAGAAGACGGAATGAGCTCCGACCGGAACAGTCACTCCATCGACCTTGCTGGGTCGACCCGGTTGCGCGATTAGCGTCCCGTCGACAAGGGCAAAGCTTCCCGGTCCGGCCGACCGCCAGCGTTGGAACGTCCTCTCGGTACCATCGAACAAATACTCGAAGCCGGCATCGACTTTCGCGACGCTGGGCGGCGAGACCAACCGCTCCGCCGTGCGTCGGCTGAGCGCGACGCCTGACAGCATCGGATTGGGTGAGCCCATGGTCGGCAGGACCGCGGGGCCCACGACGTAGACGTTGTCGAGTTCCCAGATGCGGCCGGCATCGTCCGTGACGGAGGTATCGACCTTCTCTCCCATCCACAGTGTGCCGCTTTCGTGATGGGTTGAGCTCAGCGTGTCGCGCCGGTTGTCGCGCGCGGGCGGGCCCGGTTGCCACACGGCGTTGCCCGGGTCGTTCGGCAGCGACAGATACTGGATCGGCCCGCTGCCGGCGAATATCGCGGAGATCTCGTCGCAGGCGGCGTCCATCACATCCCAGAGCTTGTTGTCTTCGTTGCCTCGTGGATCGCTGCCGTCCTTTGGATTGGTCTCGAGCCGAACAACCGCGCGTGGCACGCCGTTGCCGTCGGCTGCTCCCAGTGTGATGCGGTTTTGCGGATCTGGTGAGCTCTTGTCGCCGATCATCTCGCCGATGCCACGCAGTGTCACGACGATCCATTTATCGTTTAGATCCTGGAATTGATCGAGCTCGTCGATGTTTGGGATCTTTTTGAAGAGCTCAGCCTCAGAATTCATGCCGAGCTCGCCGACACCGCTAGCGGTGATCTGGACGTGGAAATGCCCCTTCGCGCCATTGTCCCGGATATGGATGCCCTTAACGAAGAGCGCAGAGACGGCAAGTTCCTTGGTCAAATTGAGACTCTGGAAAGAGCTGTGCGGGACCCGAAAGGTGAGGTTCGAGCGCAGATGCGCCATCAGGTTCCGGCCGATCAGCTTTTTCTCCGGAACGGTGTTGAGGGCCATGCGCGTGCTCTCGATGGTCCCCATACCGAGAACGACGGCGCCGCCGGGCGGCACGTCGATCCCGCCTTGGTTCGTCTCGACCCGAACGATGCGGCCGCCGCTGCGGACGAGCCGGGTTACATAAATGTTGTCGACGATCATCAGACGCTTCTTTGCGTCCGAGACGCCGAGATCGAAAGGAGCGGCCTGCTGCGCCTCTGACTGCGCGATCCGAGATGCGCGAATGAGAAGTTGAACGCCGT
>DASTZI010000004.1:0-6995 GCA_035764385.1 Vicinamibacterales bacterium | reverse complement strand
CGACACGCCGTCGATTGCAACCGTCGTGGCCAAGCATGAGGGAGCCGCGGCGAACATGGCGGAAGCCGATGGCAAGCTGACCGGGCGTCCCGGCATCTGCTTCGTGACGCGTGGACCGGGTGCGACGCACGCCAGCATTGGCGTGCATACGGCCTATCACGACTCGACGCCGATGATCCTGTTCATCGGCCAGGTGCAGCGCGACGTGCGCGGTCGCGAAGCGTTTCAGGAGGTCGAGTTCCGCCAGATGTTCGGGCCGCTGGCGAAGTGGGTCGCGGAAATCGAATCGGCGGATCGCATCCCTGAATACGTGCTGCGTGCGTTTCAGGTGGCCACCTCCGGCAGGCCTGGCCCGGTGGTACTCGCGCTGCCGGAAGACGTGCTCGCCGAACAGGCGGACGCGTGCGACACGCAGCCATACCAGGGAGTCCAGGCGGTACCCAAAGGTGCTGACTTGTCCGCGATCCGTGACGAACTCCGCCGGGCATCGAAACCGCTCCTCATCGTCGGCGGGTCTTCGTGGACTGACGCGGGATGCGCCGCAGTAACCCGCTTCGCGGAAGCAAACGCGCTCCCCGTGCTGGCCTCATTCCGGCGGCAGGATCTGTTCGACAACAGACATCGGTGCTACGCAGGCCATCTCAGCCTCGGGTTGCCGCTGTTCCTACAGCAGCGTGTCAAAGCAGCGGACCTGATCATCGCGCTCGGTTCCCGCCTCGGTGATGTGACGACGATGACGTACACGGTGCTTAAGCCGCCGCGAATCCCGGCGCGGCTCGTCCACATTCATCCCGATCCCAATGAACTTGGCCGTGTGTATCAGGCCGATTTGCCTGTCGTCGCCGCGCCGTCCGCGGCGGCCGAATGCCTGGTCGAGATCCCGCCTGTCGAATCGCCACCGTGGCGCGACTGGACCGACTCCGCCAGGCGCGAGTACGAGAACTTCATTGCCGTGCCGGAGAAAGGTCCGCGTCACGGCGTCGACATGGCCGTCGTGATCCGACATCTCGCAACGCACCTGCCTGCGAATGCCATCATCGCGAACGGCGCCGGCAACTTCACGGTTTGGGTCCATCGCTTTTTCACCTACAAGTCGCCGCACACCGAGCTGGCACCTACGAGCGGCTCGATGGGCTATGGGTTTCCGGCGGCAATCGCAGCGGCACTGCGCTACCCCGATCGCACGACGGTGTGCGTCGCGGGCGACGGCGACTTCCTGATGTATCCGCAGGAGCTCGCCACGGCCGCGCAGTACGGCGCGCGGCTGCTCGTGCTCATCGTCAACAACGGCATGTACGGCACGATTCGCATGCATCAGGAGCGGCGCTTTCCAGGCCGCGTGTCGGCGACCGATCTGGCCGCCCCGGATTTCGTAGGGTTGGCGCGGTCGTTCGGGGCACATGCGGAATGCGTCGACACGTCAGACGCTTTCGCGCTAGCCTTCGATCGCGCGATCGCTGCAGGACGCTCGGCAGTTCTGGAGCTGCGGGTCGATCCAAATCAGATCACGCCCGATCGCAGGATTGGGTAAGCGCAGCAGACTACCTTGGCTTGTCCTCCGGACTGCGTTTGAGCCTGAGAGGCACACGCGCGTGAACCGTCGTTCCTCGCCCCAGCTCAGAGTGAATGGAAAGGTGCCCGTGCACGAGTGCTAACCGTTCCTTCATGCTGGTCAGGCCCAGACCGCGACCTTTGACGCCCTGTTGAGGCTCGAAGCCGCTCCCGGAATCCTTGATCGTGAGCTCGACGGCGTCTGCTTCCCCGCGCAGCAAGACCTCGAAACGCCGTGAGCCGCTATGCTTGATCGCATTCAGCAAGGCTTCCTGCAACACACGAAAGAGACACAGCGAGATCTCGATCGGCAACGTTTCCGAGATGTTCTCGGAGTGACAGTCGATTTCGATGCTCTGTTGATCGGATAGCTCTTCGCAAAACCCGGCCGCCGCGCCAGCGAGCCCCAATGATTCCAGTTTCGAAGAGTGAAGACGATGTGACAACGCCTGAAGATCGGTCGCGAGATCCGCAATCCGTCGCACTGCCGCTCCAATCTTCTGATCGGCCTCAGCAGGCAACGGAGTGTGCTTCACGAGCTGGAGATTGAGACTCAGTAATGCCAGCCGCTGAACGCTCTCGCGCAAGGCGCGCCCGCTCTTCCTCGTGCGCTTCGATCAACCTCTGATTCATCGTGGACAGCGCCTGCGCGGACAGCTTGCTCTCGGTTACGTCAATGCATGAACCGATGTAACCAGCAAAGGAAATGTCCGCGTTGAACCGCGGCACTGCCTGGTCGTAAATCCATCGATATTCGCCGTCATGCCGTCTGAGCCGATATTCCATCTGGAATGGCTCGCGCCGATCAAATGCCTTCGTGTACGTAGCCAGGCATTTCTCGACATCATCGTGGTGAACTCCCTCCACCCAGCCGTTTCCGAGCTCCGCCTCCAACAGGCGTCCGGTAAACTCCAACCATCCCTGATTGAAGTACGTGCATCGCTTGTCGACGTCGGCCATCCAGATCAGTACCGGGGCGGCGTTGGCCATCAGGCGGAAGCGCTCTTCGCTCTCGCGCACGGCACGTTCCGCTTCGCGCCTCGGTGTGTCGTCGCGAAATCCGATGACGATCCCGACTGTCATCTGGTCTTTCCTCAAGGGAGACGCACTGAACACCACAGAAACGAAACTGCCATCTTTCCGAATGAACGTGTCCTCGTGCTCACGAAGCTCGGTTCCCTCTCGCAGAACATTCAGGCCGGGACACTCGCTCGCTGGGTAGGGGGTGCCGTCCGGATGCTTGTAGTGCGTGACATCGTGCATCTTCTTGCCGAGGAGCTCTGCGTTGGTCCAGCCGAGAATGGCCTCGGCCGCCGGGTTGATGTAGGTGACCATTCCGTTCAGGTTGAGGGTGTAGACGCCCGCGGCGACGTTATTCATGGCCAACCGAAAGCGTTCCTCGCTGTCACCTAGGAAGCCCTGGGCCTTGATCAACGCCTGCATTGACCGACGGCGTGTCAACGCGTTCCACAGGATGTCGCCAATGGCTCTCAGCTCATTTACCAGTTCCTCGGTCCAGACGACGTGACGATGTAGCGAAACGAACGAGATCGCCCCGGCAATCTCACCGCTCACCCTGAGTGGAATCGATGCCGCGGATGTGATGCCGCGCTGGCGGAGATACTCCTTTTCAGCAGCTGCCTGCTCAGGCAAATCGTCCGGGTGCGACGCAAGAGACACTTCGCCGCGCAAGACCTGACCCACCCACCACGGCTGCGCGCGTTTGCTGATGACTGCGGGCGGTGTCGCCGTGCCGTGAACATTCCAGGAGTACGTGACGGTCATCTCCGTGTGGTCGTGAGAGAGCTCGAGGAGCGTCACGCGGTCCAATTCGAGAAATTCGCCCACGCGCGCGAGGCCGCGCTCGATGTTGGCGTCAACCTCTTCCTCCGGCAGCCCGATGAAGGTCCGCGAGAGATCGAAGAGCAGCTCGTCGAGCTCCAGCCGGTGAAAGAGGGCTTGCGCCGAGTGGCGCAACTCCGTGTTTTCGCGTTCGAGTTCGATCTGACGGCCCTCGAGCCTGTGCGTCAGGGCGATGAGCTCTTCACGGGTGCGGTTCTCGGCGTCGAAATGACGAGTTCCCCACACG
The DNA here is from genome assembly GCA_035764385.1 of Vicinamibacterales bacterium. Lineage (GTDB taxonomy): Bacteria > Acidobacteriota > Vicinamibacteria > Vicinamibacterales > UBA2999 > Gp6-AA40. Next base: position 3,355 of record DASTZI010000004.1, on the reverse strand, counting down.
GCCCCGGCGCGGTCCAGCGAACGATGTGGTCGCCTTGAACTCGTGTTGGTGTGACTCCTCATGAAACGAGCCTCTGCTGCAGCGGTCACAACGCGATTCAGATTTTTGTGCAATTGCAACGCCGGACGCTGCGGCCTCCGCTGTGCGGCCGCGCTGCGCAAACGTCAGCCGTCCGAGCTCCAGGCGGATCGGAATCAGATCACGCCGGAATCGGCGCCTTGGTTAGTGGTTGGCGGTTACTGGTTAGTTGCTGGCGGTTCACTACGAACGACCAACTACCAACCACCAACTAATCGACGCCACAAGGCGTCGGTTTCCACTTCGAGCCGTCGGGTTCTTTGCGGAAATCGGTGCTGGTGATGAATTCCTGAGTAAGGTACTTCGGGTCGTTCACGATGGTCGTGACCGTGATCCAGGTCGCGTTCCTGGGTCCGGACTGCAGGTCGAAGTACTCGGTCAACACCGTGTTCTCGCTGTACGGAGCGCCGTTCTTGCGGAGGTAGCCTGAGCGGAGCTGCGTTGTGACGACACGCAACGTGCCCCAGCGCGGTGATCCATTGCCACCCTGCACCGCGTCCCAGGCAGCAACCGAATTGCCCTGCCACGTCCGTTCGGCGGCCGCAGCCGCGCCCCCGCCAAATCGAAGCACCCGTGTCTGCGTGCCGGCGTCGGTTTCAACCTTCAGCGTGCGCTCGTCCTGCCAGGTGATATGCAATCGTCCCGGAATGCGCATGACGCCCGCTGCTCCATACGCGCGGCACGCCTCACCGGACCCTGCGTCCTTTGCGGGGTCCCACGCGTTGGCGATGTTTCGTCCTTCGGCATTCAGCGGCACACCGCCCACGTCGCCTTTTGGCGGAGTGAGCATTCGATATCGCCAGTCCTCAGAGACGACCGACACCCAATAGCCAGTGAGATCCACTGGCGCGGCCTGCTGCGGTGACGCGGGGGCGCCGCCTCCCGCGCCACGTCCACGCTGTGCGTCCGGGGAAATCGCTGGCAGCGATGCCAGCAGCAGCGCCAGGAGCAGCGGCTTCACCGCTTCACCTGCACGCCACGGAACACGGCTTCGACAAACGCGTCGCTCGCGCCGTATTCAGGGTCGTACTCGAACGTCGGCTTCGCGGCCTTGACCTGTTCGAGCGTCATCCCCTTCTCCACCATGGCTTTCACACGATCGCGGACGATCGTCAACATGTCGCGGTACTCCATGACCTCACTCTCGTCGCAGAGCCGGCCATGCCCCGGAATGACCATCGTTCCGCCTTCTTCCTTTTCACCAGGAACGATGATGTCGAGAAGCCAGTTGATGGCGTCGATCTCGCCCGTGATACTCCCGCCCTTGGCAACATCGATGACCGGATAACGCGTCTTGTCGAAGAGATCGCCGGTCGCGACGACATCGGAACGCCGGAAGACAACGACGGTATCACCGTCGCTATGCGCGGCGGGGAGATGGAAAAGCTGAATCGCCTGGTTGTTGAACGCGTAGTCCTGCTGCGGTGTCGTGAACGTGGAGGTTGGCCATGCGGCCGCTGGCAGCGGCGACCGTTGCCCCGTCGGCGCGCTCAGGCGGTTGAGAACCGTTTCGAACGCGACGATGGTGGCGTTCTCGTCGATCACCTCGCGTGACTTGATCGCTTGTCCGAGCTTGTTGACCTCGATGTTGCCACCGACGTGATCCAGATCGGCGCTCGTGTTGGCGATGTAACGGATCGGTTTGTCCGAGATCGAGCGAATCGCGGCCACCACTTTCGCGCTCGCGGCGGCGTCGCCGGTGTCGACGACGAACAACCCCTGCGCGCCGACATTCACGGTCACGTTGCTGCCTCCGCCGCCGATCATGTAGACGTCGCTCGTGACCTGCACCACTTCGACATTCTCGACCGGCGCGCTCGGCGTCGGTGCCGGCCGACGAGCAGCGCCGCCGTTCTGCGGTTGCGCGCCAACCACGGGAGTGCACACCAGCAGGCAGATGAGCGCAAAACAGGCACTCCCACTGTGAGACGTCTCGCGCATGCGTTCGAACCTTTTGCCTGTCACTTTACCGACGGCGCCGCCGGAGGCATCGCCTGCAGCAGCTGTTTGAGCTTCGCTTGGTACTCCGGATACATCGCCGCGGCTCCCGCCCGCGGTGCCTCAAACGGAAGGTGAAATTTCGTGGCGTACTCCGTGAGATACGGGTTCTGACCTGGCAGGTAGTGTGGGACGTACCCTCGCTCACGTCCGGCGATCTCCTCCTGCGCGATGCACACCGTCCAGGTCTGGTACGTCGCGGGCGTGACGTTCGACACGAGCACGAAATTCTGACTCTCCACGAGGGGCTCGGTCAGATAGACCGGATCGTCAACCATCATCACGTGGGTGAGGTAATTGTTACCGTGCCTGATGAAATGCTCGGTCATCACGGCTTGATCGCTCATCGGAACGCCGTTGCGGCGGTGGAAGAAGCGCTTCAGATGTGTCGTCTCGACGGTCAGCATGCTGCCTTCCCACTTGCCTGTCGAGAATCCCTGCCAGGTGTGCGCGGCGTACTTCCCCGGATGCGGCCGGCCATCCATCCAAATCGTTCGTGTTTGCGAGAACGTGGAGATGAACGTCTTGATCGCCACGACATCCTGCGTGACCGGATCCTTCTCCTCCCAGATGCGGATTTGCGCCGGTCCCCTGAATGCCCAGGACGCCCCGTTCGGTACGCATTGACGTTCGATCAGCGTGAGGCGGGATTCGGTCCACGTGTCGGCGTGCGCGAGCGCCTGCGGCGTCATCGGCAGGCCGCCGAAATCGCCAATCGATGGATCCGTGCGCGTCGGATCTTCATGAATGCGACTGCTCCAGTCGCCGACGAGGCTCACCTGCGCATGGGCAGGGCTCGCCGAAAGGAGCAACCCGAATAACAAACCCGAGACGAATCGTGTGCCCATGGCGGTCTTCAGAAATCAAAGACACCGCTGATCTTCAGCAGCCGTGCCTGCATGATCGACTGTGGGGTCAGCCAGAGGGTGGTGCCGCCGAACGAGTTGTTCTGCGACAGCACGGCGTTGCTGTTCAGCGCGTTGAACATGTCCAGATTGATGGTCGTCCTGTAGCCCGCGATGCGGACCGTTTTTCCGAAACGGAGATCGAGCTGGCTGAATCGCGTGCCGTAGGTCGCGCCAGGCGCGATGAGGTTGACGGTCGCGTTGGCGGCGCCACCCGACAGCGGCCGTCCGAGCGAAGGAGTGATGATCGCGTTCGATGCGACGTAAGTGGCACTGATGGCGGGGCCAGGAAGATTCTGGAACGTCGCGCTGAGCTGCGCGTCGACCTTCGGCACCGTATAGGCGCCCACCAGCTTCAACTGCGTCGCCCAGGG
>DASTZI010000003.1:0-5177 GCA_035764385.1 Vicinamibacterales bacterium | reverse complement strand
TGGGTCCCGCGCGGAGGAATCATCGTGTACGACGGCATCACCCACTGTGTGATGCGCCAGTAGTAATTGCCGTTCTCGGCGTTGCGGCGCGCGCCGATGAACAGCCCGCCTGCGCTTTCCACCACCTCGAAGACCGGCCGGAGATCGCCGAGGTTGTATTGATTGCCCCGCGCACCTTTGAACAGCGGATCGGTGTTGATGTCGCCGCGATGAAGGAAGGAAACGTGGCTCGAGTCGATGCCGCCTTCCATCGCCTGCAGCCAGTTGCACTCCTGCAACCGCTTCGACGTGTAGGTCTGCGCGGCAGGCACGGTCGCAAACTCGTATTCCGGCAGCGGCGGCGGTTGTTCAGGCGGTCCCATGTAGGTCCACAGCACGCCGCCGCGCTCGACCAATGGGTACGATTTCAGCTTCACCTTCTTCGCGAACGCGGAGTGCTCGGGCTCATTGGGCATATCGACGCATTGGCCGGTGACGTCGTATTTCCACCCGTGGTACGGACAACGAAGGCCGCATTCCTCGTTGCGGCCGAACCAGAGCGAGATGCCGCGGTGCGCGCAGAACTCGTCCATCAGGCCGAAGCGCCCGTCGCTGTCGCGAAAGGCAATCAGTCGTTCCGAGAGCAGCTTCACGCGCACTGGCGGACAGTCGTTCTCCGGCAATTCTTCAGCTAGGAGCGCTGGAATCCAGTAGCACCGGAACATCCGACCAAAGGGGGCATCCGGCCCGGTCTGCGTGAGGAGATCGTTCTGTTCCTTTCTGAGCATCAGTGAAATTCCTGTGATAGTTTACCGCCCGAAGGAGCCGTCGCCATGATGCGCAGATCAACACAGCTTGCGGGAATTCTCATCGGCATCGGAGTGGTGTGGGCTGGCTTGTCCCTGCAGACGCCGCAGGCGCAGGCACCGGCCGGAAACGTCGTGGCATTCACCGGCGCCACGGTGATTGACGGCACCGGCGCCGCCCCAATGGCAGGTGCGACGATCGTTGTATCCGACGGCCGCATCCAGGCGGTGGGGCGAAATGTGACCGTCCCTGCCGGAGCGACGCGCGTTGATCTGTCCGGCAAGTTCGTCACGCCCGGCCTCGTCAACGCGCACGGCCACCTGCAGGCTGATTCGTCGAAGCGGCCGGCGCGCGACCGCCTCACGGCGCAGTTGCGGATGTACGCCGACTACGGCATCACGACGGTGCAGGTCCTGGGCCTCCCGCTGGATGATGTTCCGGACGGGATCAAGCTGCGCGACGAATCACGGCCAGGCGCCGGCGGTTCACTGGACCGCGCGCGCGTGCTGATTGCGGCAGCGAGTCTGCGAAACCTGAAGACCGAACAGGAAGCGCGCGACTGGGCCAACAAGTACGCCGACTTGAAGGTGGACATCATCAAGATGCACATCACCGGCAGCCCGATGGACATGACGCCGGCGGTCTACGGGGCGTTGATCGATCAGGCGCACAAGCGCGGCATTCGCGCGGCCGCGCACATGCTGTACCTGAAGGACGCGAAGGGACTGCTCGACCAAGGCATCGACGTGCTCGCGCACAGCATCCGCGATCAGCCGGTGGATCAGGCGACGATTGCCGCGATCAAGGCGCGCGACGTCGAATACATCCCGACGCTCACGCGTGACATCGCCCAGTTCATCTACGAAGGCACGCCACCCTACTTCGCCGACGCGTTCTTCACGCGCCACATCCCGAACTCGTACTACAGCGCCGAGATGGCAAAGCTGAAAGATCCGGCCAACCAGGAGAAGATCAAGAAGGACCAGACGGCGCAAACGACCAAAACGTGGCTCGCGCAAGGCCGCAAGAATCTGAAGACTCTCTCGGACGCAGGCGTCACAATCGCACTCGGCACCGACACCGGCACCAACGAAGGTCAATGGCAAGGGTACTTCGAGCACGTCGAGCTCGAGGAGATGGTCAAGTCCGGGCTCACGCCGATGCAGGCGCTCGTCGCCGCGACGGGCGGCGCGGCGAAGGCGGCGAACGTTCAGCAGCAGCTCGGGACGATTGCCGCCGGCAAGCAGGCCGACCTGCTCGTGCTCAACGCCAACCCGTTGACCGATATCCGCAACACCCGGCAGATTCAGTCCGTCTGGATTGCCGGACGCCGCCTCGCGTCCGTAAACGCCACCAACTGACGTTTTTCGTCCGGTCCCGCCCGCCCCAGCAGTGACGGGCGGGGCCGAACGCGCGCAAACTCCTGTCAACACACCCTTGACACTCGTGCAGGATAGGTGTCTGCTTACGGCCCTGAACAGAACCCATCTAGAGTAAGCGTCGGTCCTTTCGGAAACGGAGGCGTGCATGCAGCGGATCGTCGTGTCCCTCGTCGTCGCCACGGTTTTCTCCATCGTTCCCGTCGCTCCCCTGTTCGCGCAGGGAGCCCTCTCCGAAATCAACGGCACCGCGACCGATCAGTCAGGCGCTGTGCTTCCGGGCGTCACGGTGACGCTGACCGAAGAAACAACCGGACTCGTTCGCACCGTCGTGACCAACGACGCAGGCCGTTGGGTGCTCCCCGCGCTGCAGCCAGGCCGCTACACGATTAAAGCGGAGCTCTCGGGCTTTCAGACGCAAAACCGGGCCGGCGTCGTCGTCAACGTTGGTCAGGCGATCACGATCAACCTCGCGTTGCCGGTCGGCGGGCTGACGGATCAAGTGACGGTGACCGGCGAGGCGCCACTGGTAGAGGTGACCAGGAGCGACGTCGGAACCAACATTACGGGGCAGAACATCGAAGCGCTGCCGACCGCGGGACGACAGCAGTACGCGCTCCTGCAACTGGTTCCCGGACTCACGCCCACACTCGCGGCGGGATCGTTCGAGGGCGCACAGTACAGCGCGGGCGGGCAGAGCACCTCGAACAACGTGTTCATGGTGGACGGCGCGTATAACAACGACGATCGCACGCAGTCCGGGCCAGGCATGCAGACCCGAATGACGATCGACACCACCGCCGAATACCAGGTGCTCGTGCACGATTTCGGTGCGGAATACGGCGGTGCCGCCGGCGCCGTCATCAACGCCGTAACCAAGGGGGGCAGCAACGAGTTCCACGGCCGGGCTGCTTACTATCTGCAGGACAGTAAGCTGGACGCCACCAACTATTTCCTGAAGCTGGCCGGCAGCGAGCCTGCCAAGAGCGGCGTGAAGACAATGCTCGCGAACATCGGCGGGCCGATTATCAAGAACAAGATGTTCTTCTTCGGCAATGTCGAGCGCCTGCGGATCCGACAGGCTGCCGATCTGCTCTATCCTGCGAATGCCGCGCCCCTCGCGGTGTCGTATTCGACATTCCTCCCGGTCGGTTCGGAGAATTATTTCGGCCGCCTGGACTACCAGATCAACCAGTCGAACAACGTGAGCGTCCGCGCCGTTTTCGACGTGAACCGGGTGAATGGCCAGGACCACGTGGTCCAGTTGCGCACAATCCAGGCGATGAGGATCGAGCGTGTGCCGAGCCCTGGGGAGACGTTCATCAACGGGCAGTGGCTCAGGGTGATGGGCAACCGGCTGGTCAACGAGTTCCGGGCGCACCGCGTGAACGAAAATCTTCAGGTCGGCGACCAGAGGATGTTCGACAACGTCGGCTCGAACACGATTTACAGGGACAACCAGTTCCTGGGACTCGGGAAGACCGATCAGTTCGACTTCGGCTCGGGGCAGATGCACCCTGACTACCTGACAGGGCCGTATGCGAGCCCGGGCGGGGCGAATGTCACGACCACGTTGTTCACGGAGCAGCTGACGTTTACGCCGGCCAAGCACACCTTGAAGTTCGGCGTTGGGGGGAGCAAAAACGGCGGCGTCAACGTCGTCGGGACCAACTACATTGGTTTGTTCACGTTTGCAGGCAACGCCGCGTTCGACCCGGCCAATCCCTCGACCTATCCGAATCGTTTTTCGATTCAACTCGGCGAGCTGTTCCGCCCGATGAAGGACTGGCGCATGAATTACTACGTGTCGGACAAATGGCAGGCGACGAACATGCTGACGCTGACGCTCGGCATTCGCTACGACTATCAGCATGAAGTCCCGCAGACGAAGAACGCGTATGCGCCGCGGCTCGGGATGGCGCTCGCGCCAAGCGACAAGCTGCTGATTCGCGCCGGTGCCGGGAAGTTCTACCAGTACCAGTCCACCGCGATTCCGGCGAACCTGTTCGCGGGCGCGGTCAACGCGCCGGTCTTCACGTTCGATACCGGTCAAGACAACAGTGCGTCGCAGGGAAGGTTCCCGACCAACGTCTGCCTGTTGCCGGTCAACAACGGAGGACAGGCCGAGATCAGCGCTGCGTGCCGCGCGCAGCTGGACGCGCAGCGAAGCTTGGTCGGCACCGCCGGCTTCGTCAACACCGAGCCGGTGCTCGACGGCCGGCGCCGCCTGGCGTATCTGTGGTCCTACGACGTGGGCGTTCAGCGCGAACTCGTCAGGGGAATGGCCGTGACGGTCGATGTGGTCGCGACGCGCGGCTACGATCAGCTGGGACGCATCGACATCAACGAACCGCGCCGGTTGGCCAATGGAACCATCGGACGTCCCGGACCCGCGGTGTTCGATCCTGATGGCAAGCTGATTCCGGCCTCCGCCCGCAACGCCACCTTCCAGCGCGTGTTGCAGTACCAGAGCGCTCCCTTCTTCAATAGCGATTCCACGGCCCTCGAAGTGAGCCTGGTGAGGAGGATGGCCAACCGCTGGTCCGGACGCGCCGCCTACACGCTGTCAAAGGCGCGTGACGTGGGCACCGGCGTTCGTGGCGAGGCACGTGTCGTCAACGACCTCGATCCTCGGACAGACTACGGCCTGTCGGATTTTGACAACCGGCACGCGTTTACCGCCGGCGGCAACTGGGACCCGTGGCGAGGGCTCAGCACCGGCGCGACGTTCCGGTTCTATTCCGGCAACCCGGTCAATGAAACGATCGGCCTTGATGCCAACGGCGACCGCGACAACACGGATCGTCCCATCAAAGGCATCAACGACCTGACCAAACCGATCCTTTCACCGGTTGACGCGAATGGCGTCGCCGTCCGAAACGGTATTCCCGGTTCGCACAAGACGCTCCTCGACCTGCGGCTCCAGTACGTCGTCAGGTTGCAGAACCAGCGGACCGCGGGATTCTTCTGGGAGGTCTACAACGCCCTGAATCACGTCAACTTCAACAACGT
>DASTZI010000002.1:0-10795 GCA_035764385.1 Vicinamibacterales bacterium | reverse complement strand
GTGGAGCGTGCTCAGCGATCGGTTGCTGCACCGTAGGGTTCACGAGGTTCAGGAGGTTCAGAAGGTGCATTAGGTCCCGTTCAATGGGTTCTACGGGTTCTATGTGTTCTTTGCCGTCCTCCGGGCTCTCGCGGTTCTGTTCGTTCTCGCGGTTCTCACAGTTTTCCTGGTCGCCGGTCCCTTCGTACTAATTTTCGTTTTCTCGATCACCGAACCCTTAGAACCCTTCCCAGAACCCCGAGAACCTACTGAACGTTTTCCTCCTGAACCCATTGAACCCTTTGCACCCATTGAACGCTGGCGCATTTCCAGTGCGCGTCGAATGATCTTCTCGAACATCGCCCCCGCCTCACCGCCCGACGCAGGTCGATGCGAGATCCAGATGTCAGGATTGTCAGCTGCCAGGATGTCGGCGAAATCTCCCTTGCTCTTGACGCTCAGTGGTGCGAACTCCGTGATGTCGACGTCGCCAGCCCAGTCGTCACGGTGCTTGATCAGCAGCCACGATCGGTCGCTGCCGCCAGCCCACTTGCCCTTCGTGCGCACGAGCACCCATGAGCCTTTCAGCTTGTAGCCGTTCAACGTGAACTTCAGGTCGCCCTTCTTTAGCGCCGCGTCGACATCGTCAACTTCCGGCGTCCACGTACCTTGATCCCAGAGCATCACGATGCCGGCGCCGTAGCCGGACGGGATCACTCCTTCGAACGTGCCGTACTCGATTGGATGATCTTCGACCATCATCGCGAGCCGTTTGGTCGCGGGATCGAGCGCAGGGCCTTTCGGTACCGCCCATGAGAGCAGTACGCCCTCGTGCTCGAGGCGAAAGTCGTAATGCAGATGACTCGCGAGATGCTTCTGCACGCAGAAGAAACGCGGCTTGACGCCTTTTGTTTTCCGCGCACGCTCGGCGGCGAGCTTCGTGTCGCCAGCGGGCTCGGGGCTCTCCTTGAAGTTGCGCTTCTCCCGATATTTTTCAAGCGCCACGTCAGTGCACTCCGCCCATCAGCCTGCGAATCGGCTTCACGAGGCAAAACATGATTGTCGCGGTGACGAGCAGCACCAGGCTGACATACAGGAACAGGTCTCTCAGCGGCATCGAGCTGAAGAAGCCGGCTGCCCACCCTGCGAGCTTGTTGCCGAACGCATTCGACAGCAGCCAGACGCCCATCATCAGACCGACGATGCGCGGGGGCGACAGTTTGGTGACCGCGCTGAGGCCGACCGGGTAGAGGCACAGCTCGCCCAGTTCCGAGACGCCATACGAGACCACGAGCCACCAGGGGCTGACGCGCACGCCTGCGCCGCTCTGCGCCATCGCGCCGGCGGGAACCAGAATCAAGAACGAGATGGCCATGAACAGGACGCCGAGCGCGAGCTTTGCCGGCACCGACGGCTCGTAACGGCCCATCCGCACCCACATCCACGCGAAGACCGGCGCAAGCGTGATCACGAAAATCGGCTGCACTGACTGAAACCACGAGGAGGGGAACGAGAAGCCGAACGCCTCCAGCCGCGTGTAGCGATCGGCAAACAGATTGAGCGTCGAACCAGCCTGCTCATACGCGCCCCAGAACAGAATCGCCACCAGGAAAAAGATGACGATCGCGCTCATCCGTTTCCATTCGATGGGCGTGAACCCTGCGAGCGTGCGTCGCGTATCGACCGACTCTGTGGACGTATCCGAGGCCTTCGTGTTTGCAGCGGCGACCGGCGCCCCGGCGCGCGCCGGCGTCGCGGGGCGCAGACGATGGCGCCCGACAACGTACTGAACGAGGCCGAGCGTCATGCCGACGCCCGCACACGCAAACCCGATGTGCCAATCGACTCGCTGGGCGAGATATCCAGCGATGAGCGGACCGAACAGGGCCCCGAGGTTGATCCCCATGTAGAAGAGAGAGAACCCGGCGTCACGGCGTGGATCGCGTTCGTGGTACAACGAGCCCACGAGCGTGCTGACATTCGGCTTCAACAGACCTGTGCCGATCACGATGAGCGCGAGCCCTGTGTAGAAGAACGTCAGCTCCTTGAAGACGAGCGTGAAGTGGCCGAGCGCGATGATGATCCCGCCGAGCAGCACGCTGCGGTATTGGCCGAGCCACTTGTCGGCAATGATGCCGCCGACAATCGCAGATCCCCAGACGGTACCTGTGTAAGTACCGTAGATCGAGGCTGCGTCCCGGTCCGCAAACCCGAGGCCGCCTGCGGCAACCGGTGCGGTCATGTAGAGGATGAGGAAGGCGCGCATGCCGTAGTAGCTGAAGCGCTCCCACATCTCGGTGAAAAACAGCGTGGAAAGGCCACTGGGGTGGCCGAAAAATCCCGTGTCGATTGCCGCGTCCGCTCCGGCCAGCCGTGGCAGCGCTCGCGTCGCCATGCGCAAAGGATAACTAAAATAAGGGCGTGCGCGTTCTGCTCGTTTCCACCTACGACCTGGGACGTCAGCCGTTCGGCCTGGCGTCGCCCGCCGCATGGCTGCAGGATGCCGGTGTCGAAGTGGACTGTGCGGATGCCTCACGGGAGAAGTTGACCGACGAGCGGATCGCCGCCGCCCGTCTCGTCGCCTTCTATCTTCCGATGCACACGGCGACACGCCTGGCATCGCCGCTGATCGACCGTGTCAGGCGTGTGAACCCCGGAGCGCGCCTCGCAGCCTACGGGTTGTACGCGCCGCTCAACGCGGCATGGCTGCGCGAGCACGGCGTCGAGCACGTGCTCGGACCCGAAGGCGAGCTCGAACTGACGACTCTCGCGCGTGAAGCGAAGGTGCATGGCTCGCCCAATCCCGAATCACAGCGGCTCGTGCCACACGTGGACAGGCGGCTGCTCGTAATCCCGCATCGCGACAATCTGCCACCGCTCGCGAAGTACGCGCAGTTGCAGATGCCCGACGGCTCGACGCGCGTCGTCGGCAGCACCGACTCGACGCGCGGCTGCAAGCACCTGTGCCGACACTGTCCGATCGTGCCCGTCTACAAGGGACGGTTTCACGCAATCCCTGTCGAGGCGGTGCTTGCGGACATCCGTCAACAAGTCGCCAGCGGCGCTCAGCATGTCAGCTTCGGGGATCCGGATTTTCTCAATGGCCCCACGCACGCCCAACGCATCGTCGAACGGCTTGCGGTGGAATGTCCCGGGGTGACCTACGACGCGACGATCAAGATCGAACACCTTCTGAAACACGCATCGCTGCTTCCGGTGTTCGCCAGGACCGGCTGCCTGTTCATCACGAGCGCGGTCGAATCCATCGACGACACGGTCTTGCAGCATCTGGCCAAGGGCCACACTCGGGCGGATTTTGTCGCCGCCGTTGGCCTGTGTCGAGACGCCGGCATTGCGCTCGCGCCGACGTTTGTTGCGTTCACGCCGTGGACGACGCTCGAAGGCTATCAGGAGCTGTTGCATACCCTCGACGACCTGGAGCTGGTCGAGCAGGTTGCGCCCATTCAGCTTGCCATTCGGCTGTTGATTACGAATAACTCGCGATTATTGGAGCTGCCAGACATTCAATCCGTCATCACGGAATTCGATCCGGCGTCGTTGACGTGGCCGTGGCGGCATTCGGATCGCAGAGTCGATGCGCTGCAGCAGCAGGTCATGCGACGCGTAGGGAATAATCCGCGCGCGTCACGCGGCGAAATATTCGAGGCGATCCGCCGTCTCTCCGAGGGGACAGAGCGAGGTGATGCCTCGACTCACGTGGCGCGTTCGCAGAGCGAGTCGAGTCCTCACCTGACTCTGTCCCCGCAACGAGCTGTTCCGGTACTTTCCGAGAATTGGTACTGCTGCGCGGAACCGTCGCCCGAGGACATGCGACTGGTGTGAAGCGGGTCCTCATCATCGCCACGACAACGGGTTATCAGATTCGATCGTTCGGCAAGGCGGCCGGCACGCTCGGCGTTCGTCTCGTATTTGCCAGCGACCGCTGCGATCAGCTCGAGGATCCCTGGTGGGACCAGGCGATCCCGATTCGATTTCATGACGAGGACGCGTCGCTCCGCAGCATTGTCGATGCGATGGCCCCGGCGCCTCCTGACGGCGTCATCGCCGTCGGCGACCGGCCGGTCACGCTTGCGGCGCGGGTGCACGAGGCTTTCGGTCTTCCCCGGAACACAACGGCGGCGGCGCTGGCGAGCCGCAACAAGCTCGAGAGCCGGAGGATGCTCGAAGCCGCCGGCTTGCCGGTTCCCGCGTTTCGTGCCGTTTCAATCGATGACGATCCGGCGGAGATTTCGCTGAGCGTCGGATATCCGGTCGTGCTCAAGCCGCTGGCCATGTCGGGCAGCCGTGGCGTCATCCGGGCCGACAACCCCTGCGAATTCGTGAGCGCCTTCAACCGCCTCCGCGCGCTGCTCGAGCAGGCGGACGTGCGTGCGGAGCGCGAGCACGCTCACGGTACGCTGCTCATCGAATCGTTCATCCCGGGGAGGGAGTACGCACTCGAGGGAGTGCTGACGGATGGACGGCTGCAGTCGTTTGCGATCTTCGACAAGCCGGATCCGCTCGATGGCCCCTTCTTCGAGGAAACCATTTATGTGGCCCCGTCACGCGAATCGGAGGACGTGCAATCGCAGATCGTGTCGACGGTTGCCGCCGGCGCATCGGCGATCGGCTTGCGCCACGGTCCGCTTCACGCCGAGTGCCGCGTCAACGAGCGTGGCGTCTACGTGCTCGAAATCGCCGCGCGTCCGATCGGAGGGCTCTGCTCGAAGGCGCTGCGGTTCGTCTCGTCCGGCAGGGAGGCTTCGCTCGAAGAAGTGCTGCTGCGCCACGCCCTGCACGAGGACGTGTCGTCCTTTTCGCGCGAGCGCGCCGCGTCCGGCGTGATGATGATCCCGATTCCCCGACGCGGCATTTACAAAGGCGTCGAAGGCGAGCGCGACGCACGCAGCGTTCCCGACATCATCAGTGTGACGATCACCGCGAAACCGGACACGAAGCTGACTCCGCTGCCCGAAGGAAAAAGCTACCTCGGATTCATCTTCGCTCACGCGCTGACGCCGGCCGCGGTCGAACACGCACTGCGGGCCGCGCACGCGAAGCTGCGCTTTCAGATCGATCGCGAGATTGCGATGGTCTAATCGGTCCACCTTTAGGTGGACCTGATTTCACTTCGTCTGCTGTGGCACGTACCCGGGTGGGAGCGCCGCGCCCTGACCGAAGAAGAAATCCTCCATGTGGCGGGCGATGAGTTCCTGCGCCTCCTTCTGCCACGGCATGAGGCGGTACTCATTGAGAATCATCTTCATACGGTCCTCCCACATCTTCCACGCCTGCACGGAGACGTTTTCGTAGATCCGCTGCCCCAGCTCGCCTGGCCAGGGCGGTGCGTCCAGTCCCGGGAGATCCTTTTGAAACTTCACACAGTGGACGATCCGGCCGCTCTTGTTGCCGGCGGGAGGTTGGCTTGCAGCGGGTGTGGGATCACAGTCGGCCATCGCCGGCATCGTACAACGTCTCTGCGTCCGTGCGGAGAGTTGCCGTCAGATCAAGCCGGTTTGCCGTTCCCTTCGACAGCACTCCGTATAGAAACCTCACGCATCGCAACCTCAACTGTAGGGATCCGCGTCAGTATTCGCGTACGGTCTTTGGCATGGGCGCACGTAACCTGTGGACGATCAGTCACTTAGATACGTGCACTTTTCTGCCGGGGTGGCATCCGCCTTGTAGACCTCGCGCGCACAGTGGCGGTGGCGCGGGCTACCGGTCGCTGTGGAAATCAAACGCTTCCCCGAGGAGGATAGCCGTGGACGCAGTGCGCAAGGAACGACGTGGTTTTGCTTCGATGTCACCCGAGAAACAGCGCGAGATTGCCAGCAAGGGCGGCCGCGCCGCGCATGAAAAAGGCACCGCGCATGAATGGACGCCTGACGAAGCCCGCAACGCAGGCCGTAAGGGCGGTCAGATCAGCCGTGGCGGGCGAGGGCGCCTAGTTGTCCCCGCGGCAGGAGATGTGAATACTGTGAGCGGGGTTTCTGCTTCCGGCGCAGAGCCTCGCCGCGCGGACTGACCAACACCGCCGCGCGGCACGACTCGACTCGACTCGCCGATCTGAGGTGTGCACGTGCGCATTGTGTGTTGCGGTTTGCTCCTCGCCGCGGTAGGCGTGGCCCCCGCCGCGGCGCAGTCCCCTTCGACGAATCAGCCCGCTCCGACCAGCTCCCAGGAAGCCACCGATACCAGACCCGCGTTGCCAACGTTCTTCGGCGACACGGGTCTCTGGTTCGTGCCGACGGCCGAGACGCTCGTCAGACACAAGGTGTCGGGCCAGCTGTTCCGCGCCAATTGGGACGAGCGGCAGGGCCTCACCGATGTGAACAACATCGGCCTGACGGCAGCCTTCGGTCTGACTGATCGCATCGAAATCTTCGGTTCGTTCAAAGTCGTTCGGCTGCGACGTGGCGTTCGGGATCCGGTGTTTTCGCCAACCGATCCTGTCTTCGCTGGCGTCGATCAGAACTACCCGTACATGCGTCGCAATTTCTCGAAGACACTCGGGAGCACGCCAGTCGCGGGTGCGAAGTTCAACATCTTGTCCGAATCGCGCGAGGACGGAGCGAGCATCGCGATCCGCCCGGTCCTCGAGTTTCCAAGCGGGACGCAGTGGGGTGCGACGAGCGACTTCGCCTTCCACATCGACGGCGTCGCCAGCAAGGAGGTCGGGAAGAAGGTTGAGTTAACGGCGACGGTCGGCGGCGTCTTCCGCGCCGATCCGGATCCGTTCGATCTGTCGAACGGGTTCACGTGGGGACTCGGCGGCATCGTCGGCAGCCGCTCACGCCTCCGTGGCCTTGCCGAGTGGGTGGGTGAGCTGTCGTCCAACGACAACGTCGTCCTGCGCCAGCCGCCGTATCGCGGCGATGACGGCAGTATCGCGCCACTCGAAAGCAAGATTCCCGATTACCAGCATGTGAAGTTTGGTGCGGTATTCCAGACGACAAAGGGCTTGTTCGTCTACGGCGGTGCCAACTTCAGTGGTGACACGGGCTCGCACGTAGTCGCGGGCCGCGAGATGACGAACCAGTCGTGGGGATGGGATGTGCGGATCGGCTGGCATCCTGGCGTAAAGGCATTTGTGCCGCCGCCTCCTCCAGCGCCCGTGGCTGCGCCGCTGCCACCAGCTCCGCCGCCGCCACCGCCTGCGGCACCGACGCCACCCCCGGCGAATCGGCCGCCCACATTCAATGGTCCGATCCAAGCGAATCCGCCAACGCTTCAGCCTGGACAGTCGACGAACCTCACCTCGCCCGCCACCGATCCCGATGGCGACGTCATTGTTTACACCTGGAGTGCGCAGGCTGGAACGTTCAGCCAGCAAACGGGGATAAACACGACATGGACCGCGCCGAACCAGGAAGGCAACTATCCGCTCACCGTTACGGCGAACGACGGACGCGGCGGCACGGCGACTAATTCGATCACCATTCCTGTCACGCGGCCGATCACGTTCGAGGACGTGCACTTCGACTTCGACATGTCGACGTTGAGGCCCGATGCGATTCAGATCCTCGACAGGGCGGTGATGACGCTGCAGGGCAATCCGATGTTGACGGTCACGATTGAAGGACATACCGACAGCGTCGGCACCGCGGAGTACAACCTGTCACTCGGCGAGCGACGCGCGAATGCGGTTCGCGACTATCTCGTCAACCGCGGCATCGCTCAAGCGCGCATGCGTACCGTCAGCTATGGGGAAGAGCGTCCCGTCGCTGACAATGGCACCGATGCGGGCCGCGCGATGAATCGTCGCGCGCACATCGTGCAGATGACGATACAGTAGCTTCGCTCTAGGTGGTGGTTGGTGGTTTGTGGTTCGTGATTGCGAACCGCCAACCACCGACTACCAACTACCGACCACCAACCGCGCAACTACTCCTGGGCATTTTTTGTGCAGCGAATCGCTTCATGAGATTCCTGAAGATTTACCTCATCGGCTATTTCATCCTGCTGCTTGGCGCCGGTCTGGCGCTGTGGCGGGCTGGCATCCTGCGTCAGATACCGGGCGTCTGGCTTGCCATCGGTGCGATCATCGCGATCGGCTTGGGAATCATGCTCGCCGTGGGCTCAGGACGACCCGCAATCACGACACGCGAATAGACGGGCTTCGGCTGGCACGGCGTGTGGACTTGCCGTGTCGCCATGCCCCGCGCAAGTCATCGGCTTACCCTTTTGATCCCTCTCGTTGCCCTCTTCCTCGTGGGATGCCGCGAGGAGGGTGACATCCAGATTCACACGCTCGATTTCCAAGGCGTCAAGCAGGTTGACAAGACCGCGCTCGCCAACGCGCTTCAGACCAAACGCGGATCGCGGCTGCCGTGGGGGCACAAAACCTATTTCGATCGCCGAATGTTTGACGCCGATCTAGAACGCATCCAGGCGTTCTACCGCGATCGCGGCTTTCCCGACGCGCGCGTCGCGTCCTTCGACGTGAAGCTCAATGACAAGCAGGATCAGGTCGACGTCATTGTCCGCATCTCGGAAGGGACGCCGACGCTCGTCGCAGCCATCGACCTCACCGGTTTTGACGTGCTCTCACCGGGCGAGCAACGAAGCCTGCGTGACTCATTGCCGCTGCAGCCGAACAGACCGCTGGATCGACAGCTCGCGGTGGCATCGCGCGAGCGTGCGCTGAACGCGCTGCGCGACAACGGTTATCCGTACGCGGAGGTTGACATCTCTCAGCAAGGCGTCATCGGCAATGACGTAAGAGCCGTCAACGTCGCGTTTGCTGCGACGCCTGGCACGCTGGCGCACTTCGGTCCCGTCGAGATCGATGGTCAGAAGAGCGTCGGCGAAAACATCATCGGCCGGCAGCTGACGTACAGGGAAGGCGACATCTTCTCTCGACGCGAGATGCGCGAGTCGCAGCGGAAGCTGTACCGGATGGAGCTGTTTCAGTTCGCGAACATCGAGTCGAAGGAGGACAAGACCGCACAGTCGCCAGACGTGCCGACGCGCGTCACCGTCGCGGAAGCCAAACATCAGCGGCTGACGATGGGAATCGGTTACGGGTCGGAGGAGAAAGCGCGGGCGACGCTGCGCTGGGATCATCTCAATTTCTTTGGCAGCGCCCGGCACGCCGGCGTCGAAACGAAATGGTCGTCGCTCGATCGAGGCGTCAAGTTGGATTACACGGAGCCGTACTTCGTGAGCGGCCATTACTCGCTCAATTTCGAGGGGCGCGCGTGGCAGGCCGTCGAACCGGTCTATTCGCTGCGATCGCTCGGCGGGCGCGCGTCGCTCCGTCACCAGGCGAACTCCCAGAGCTACTGGAGCGTGTCGCTGATTAACGAGTTTCAGCGGAGCTCCATTACCAACGCGGGGCTCACCGACTTCAGCATCCGAAACAATCTGATTGCTCTCGGCCTGGATCCACGGGGCACGGCGCGCGGCACGACGGGGGCGGTGGCGTTCGACGTCAATCGCAACACGACGAACAACCTGCTCGACGCCAATCAGGGCTATGTGCTGTCCGGACATCTCGAGCAGGCGGGCAAGTGGCTCTGGGGCACGTTCAACTATTGGGAGGTGACCGCCGAGGCACGCCAATACACGCGCGTCGCCCGCTCGTTCGTCTGGGCGAACCGCGTGCATATCGGAACCATCGACGCGCTCGGCGGTAGTGCGAGTGTGCCGTTCTTCAAGCGCTACTTCCTGGGTGGCGCATCGAGCATCCGCGCTTGGGGTCGATTCGAGGTCAGCCCTCTCAGTGGTTTTGGCCTGCCGATCGGCGGGCTCTCGATGCTCGAGGGGTCGACGGAAATCCGGAAGCCGCTGTTCGGCAAGCTCGGAGGCGTCGCGTTCTTCGATTTCGGTAACGTGTCGGATCGGTCACTCAACATCCCGACATCTCTCGTCTACGCCGCCGGGCCCGGACTTCGGTATCTCACCCCGGTGGGCCCGGCACGCATCGACTTCGGGTATCAGCTCAATCGCATTCCGAATCTGAAGGTGAACGGCCAACCGGAAGCGCGCGCGTGGCGCGTTCACTTCAGCATCGGTCAGGCGTTCTAAGGGATGACATGACGCTCGCGCGAACATTCCTGCAGGTCGTCGCGTTTATCTGCACGCTGATCATCGGCGTGACGTCGATGGCGCTTATCGTCTCCCAGACGACCTGGTTCAAGGAGTGGCTGCGCGGCTTCATCGTCCGGCAGGCTGACGATTACGTGAACGGCCGTCTCAGCATCGGTCGCCTCGACGGGAACCTGTTCTTTGGCGTCGAGATGGAAGATGTCGACGTCACCGTCAACGGCGAACAGGTGGTGGCGTTCAAGGACGTCGGTATCGATTACAACTTCCTCACGTTCCTCAGTGACCACGTGGTGCTCGATCACATCCGGTTCAACCAGCCGACGCTGCGTCTGGAGAAGACCGGCAAGGGGTGGAACCTCGTCGAGTTGATCAAAGCGCAGACGCCCGAGAAGCCACGGAATCGGAAACCGATCGAGATCGGGGAGATTGGCGTCAGCGGAGGCACTCTGTATCTCGAATCGCAGCCCGGCGGACCGATTGGCACGTCCGGTGTCAGCGTTCCAACAGTGATCGAGAAGATCGATGCGTCAGTCGGCGTGTCGAGCGATGCGAATGAGCTGAAAGTCGACGTCCATCATATCGCGCTGCGAGGGAGCAATCCTCCGTTCGGGATCAACGATCTGTCGGGTATCGTTCGCCGCCACGAAGACAGCGTCACGATCGAGAACCTGTCGCTGCGGACTGAGGAGACCTCGTTGCGGGCCGGCGGATCGATTCGAGGTCTCGACAGCGGGAACCCCGTCATCAACATCAAGGCATCCTC
>DASTZI010000001.1:0-9209 GCA_035764385.1 Vicinamibacterales bacterium | reverse complement strand
ACTGGATTGGCGTCGTCTTCGTTCCAGGCGCCACCGTGGACAAGACCCTCTCGCTGCTGCAGGATTACGACCACCACGCCCAAATCTACGCTCCGGCCGTTGCCGCGTCCAAACTGCTGTCGCGCGAAGGCAACAATTTTCGGGTGTACCTGCGGTTCCTGATGAAAAAAGTCATCACCGTCGTCGTTAACACAGAAAACGACGCGCGGTTCACCAGGGACGCGCCGAATCGTGCGTCGAGCCGTATTTACAGCACGCGTATCGCCGAAGTCGACGCGCCGGGCACACCGTCGGAGCGCGAAAAACCGGTCGGCAATGACGGCGGCTACCTGTGGCGGCTCTATTCATACTGGCGCGTGCTGGAACGGGACGGCGGTACCTACGTGCAGTGCGAATCGATATCGCTCACGCGCGACATCCCACTGGGGTTCGCGTGGCTGGTCCGCCCCTTCGTGACGAGCATTCCTCGCGAGTCGCTCGAATTCACGCTGACGACCACGCGAAATGCGCTCGGCAAATGACAGACCGGACGGCGTGAAAGGACACCTCACGCCCGAGGCGTGGAATGACGCCTCAGAGCGCTTCGAGGAAACATCGCCGGACGTCCACTCGACCGCTACCCCTGATGGTGATAACCGCGTGCTCTCCGGCCGGAAGATTGGGCCGTACATCGTCCGCGACGAACTGGGCCACGGCGGAATGGGCGTCGTATACCTCGCCGACGACACGCGTCTGGGTAGACGCGTCGCCCTGAAGGCGCTGCATCCGCATGTCGCCTCTGGCGCGGAGCAGCGTGAGCGCCTGCGGCAGGAAGCGCGGATCGCCGCTGCGCTCTCCCATTCCGGCATTGCAACCGTGTATGCGCTGGAGGAATTCGACGGCGTGATGTACGTCGCCAGCGAGTTCGTGCCTGGGCGGACGATGCGTGCGGTGCTGCAGGACGGGCCGCTCCCTCTCCCGTTGCTCGTTGATGTCGCGACGCAGATCGCGCGGGTGCTGGCCGCGGCGCACGCCCTGGGGATCGTTCATCGGGATCTCAAACCCGACAACGTCATGTTGACGCCGACTGGCGTCGTCAAGCTGCTCGATTTCGGGCTGGCGCGATCGGAAGGAATGCAACCGGTGCCGCTCACGCGCACGGGTACTGTCGTCGGAACGCCGGCCTACATGGCGCCCGAGCAGCTGCTCGGAGAACGCGCCGACTTTCGTGCGGATCTGTTTGCGCTCGGCGTGGTCGTCTACGAAATGGCATCGGGCAGCAATCCTTTCGAGGCGGCCACCATGGCCGCGACGATCGATCGGGTCCTGCGGCACGAACCGCCTCCGCTGTCAACTGTGTCCAACGTGCCCCCGGCGCTGGAAACGGTCGTTCAGACGTGTCTGCGCAAGCGCCCCTCGGAGCGATACCGTTCGACGGAGCTCACCGCTGGGGAGCTGGATCGTGTCGCTCGCCAGCTTGAGACCAATAGTGAGCCCCCGGCCCGGACGCGGCCTGCGGCCTCGGCCACTCCGCGACCCCGCACGCCAAAGTCGCGCTGGTGGTGGGAGTTCCATCAGGTCGCCATGTCAATTCTCTACATCGGAATGATGTATCCGGTCTGGCGTGTTGGCGCGTTGCTCGCGCGACCATGGGGAACGGCGTTCACGTCCTTGGTCCTGACGTGTGCGACCGCAGCGACGATTCTCCGCCTCAACCTGCGGTTCACCTCCCGCGTGTACCCAGCCGAGTTACCCACACAGTTAGCGCGCAGTACACCTTGGATACGAGCCGCAGATGCCGGCTTCGCGGCGGCACTGCTCATCGGCGGTCTCGCGATCAGCTCGGCGCAGGCCGCGTGGGGGACGATACTCGTCGTCGCATCAATCAGCACTGTTGTTACTTTCGCCATCATCGAGCCGACGACCACACGCGCCGCGTTTCGGCGGCGTTCGAGCAGCGCTCGCATCGTCTCGCCACAACGGTCCGCCCGCGTCAAGTGATGGAATCGCCGCCGCGATTTGACGCACGCCTGACTGCAGCGTTCGCATGCGCCGCTGGAGTGGGCGCGCAGTTCGTCGCCGGAAAAGCCGCGCGCGACGCGTTGTACCTCGCGAACCTCGACATCACCACGCTGCCGTCGATGGTGATCGCCACGGCGGTCGTCTCACTGCTGCTCGTCGCCGCCTTATCGAAGGCACTGAGCCGAAGAGCGCCAGAGATCGTCATTCCTGTCATCTTCGTGGCAAACGCCGTGCTCCTTCTGGCGGCGTGGCGTCTGGCCGCCTCGGCGCCGCTGTGGGCCGCGCGCGCCGTCTACCTTCAGATTTCCGGCGTGGGTCCGATGCTCGGATCCGGATTCTGGCTGATTGTGACGGAGCGATTCGATCCGAGAACGGCGAGGGAACGGTTCGGCCAAATCACGGCGGTCGGGACGCTGAGCGGCATGCTGGCGGCGCTGGCTGGCGCGCGCATCGCCGCGCTGTTCGGCGTCGTATCGATGCTGCCAGTGCTTGCCGCGCTCAGCGCGTTTTGCGGGTGGCAGATTCGACAACTGGCGAAGATGACGCAGGCAGGCTCCAGGCAGCGGGCAGACGATCGACATGACACGCCGACGAACCGGCCGTCGCCGTCGGCGTTGCGCGTCGTCACGCAGTCACCCTACGTGCGAGATCTGGCGATGATGGTGCTGGTCGGGACGGTGTCCGCGACATTGGCGGACTACGCGTTCAAGCTCCAGGCCGTCGCGGTGCTCGGACAGGGCGCCGCCCTGATGCGTTTCTTTTCTTTCTATTACGGTGCAACGAGTCTGCTTGCGTTCCTCGTGCAGGCCAGCTCCACAAGGGTGGTCCTCCAGAAATTCGGGCTCGGCATTGCGACGAGCAGTCCCTCGGTCGGTCTGCTCGCGGGTTCCGCCGGCGCTCTCGTCATGCCCGGGTTCCCGGCGATCGTCGTCGCGCGGGGCGCCGAATCAGTCGCGCGGGGGTCGTTATTCCGGGCCGCCTACGAACTCCTCTACACGCCGCTCCTTTCGTCGGAAAAGCGTGCCGCAAAATCCATCGTCGATGTCGGCTGCGATCGCCTCGGTGATGCCGTTGGCGCGGGCGTGCTGCGGCTCGTTCTCTATGTGAACCCCGCAAACCAATACCGAATCACCCTCCTGTTGACGGTGGCGTGTTGTGCCGGCGGCCTGGCACTCGCGCGGCGTCTGCACCGCGGCTATATCGATACGCTCGAGCAGAGATTGCGTAGTCGCGTCATCGAACTCGATCCAGCGCAATCGATCGACATGACGACGCGCACGATAGTGTTCCGGACGCAGACGATTGCACCGCTGCGCGTCGATCCAAAGAAGAACAACGACATCGAGTCGATCGTCGCCTTGCGCTCCGGTGATCCCAAGCGTATCGCCGCCGTTCTGCTTTCAGAGAACAAGCTCTCCGCACATCTTGTCCCACACGTGATCGCCCTGCTCGCCACGGATGCGCTCGCCGACGACACTATGCGAGCACTTCGAGACGTTGCCGATCGTTATGCGGGCGCGATGTCGGACACGTTAACCGACGCATCCCAGCCTCTCAAGATTCGACGACGTCTGGCGCGCGTTCTGGGCGCCGGCCGTTCGCAGCGAGCGGCCGACGCGCTCATGGGCGCACTCGCTGACCTGCGCTTCGAGGTGAGATATCAATCGGCGCGTTCGCTTGCCGGCATCGCGCAACGCAACCAATCGATCCGGATCGACGCCGCGCGCGTGACGGAGGTCATCCGCAACGAGGTGTCGCGCCGCGATTCGGCATGGGAAGGTCGCCGACTCGTGGATCGAAGCGACACGGATTCTGAGGAACGCACCAGCCTCGGTCTCGAGCATGTGTTTACGCTGCTCTCGCTCGTCGTTCCTGCTGCGTCGCTGCAGGTGGCGTTTCGGGGACTCTGTTCCGAAGATCCGACGATGCGCGGGACCGCGCTCGAATATCTCGATGCGGTGCTTCCGCCCGACATCCGGGAGTTTCTCTGGCCGTTCCTGGATGCGTTTGTCCGTCGTGCGCGCCAGACCGCCATTTGAGCAGTGGGCGCCGCTGCCGTCCGGCTAGACGGCGTCGGCCTCGTCGCGGCTCCCCAGATCCAGCCCGGTTCCCCCGATGTGAATAGCGTGCGCCTTGATCTGGTCGCGGAGCAGGCGTCGAGCCTGCC
Organism: Vicinamibacterales bacterium; assembly: GCA_035764385.1. Lineage (GTDB taxonomy): Bacteria > Acidobacteriota > Vicinamibacteria > Vicinamibacterales > UBA2999 > Gp6-AA40. The sequence goes on along the minus strand of DASTZI010000001.1, from coordinate 5,041 downwards.
CGTACAGATTTCCCGGAACCTCGAGCCGACGCGCGATGTTCTTGAAGTGTGAAATCAGCACGAGGGTGATCTGCCCCTCTTCCTTCCACGAGACCGCGGAGATCTGTGCCCATCGCAGGAACCCCGAGTCGGACCAGATGCCGTCGCGGTAAAAGCCGCGCGCAATCTTCGTGCTGAGCGGCAGCGCGTACCCGTAGTACACGAACATCATCGACTCGCCGAGCAGCGTCTGAATGGGGCGGTGCTGGACAAACAGCTTGAAGACGAACAGCAGGCCAAGCATCACGCCCAGCGCAAGGCTGAATCCGTACAACCGTGGCTTCTCGCCCTGCCACACCAGCAAGGCCGACCGCTTTCGAATGCTGAATCGAATGAGGTCGACGATGATCAGGATGTTCGCAATCAGGAACCCGATACCGAAGGCAAACAGAATTCGCTGCAGCAGAACCTGGAGAGACACGGGACTTACCGCTTGGGGATTCGCGATTCGGCGCCGGCTGCGGCAACACGCTCGAGATTCGGATCGAAGCACGCGCGGCACCGCGCTTCGTAGGTGCCTTGCGTCCCCAGCAGGACGCGATCCCCGCTCGGGACGAGGCGCTGCGTGTGGTTGGCTGGATTGCCACACACCATGCAGATCGCCAGCGTCTTGGTGATGTATTCCGCGATGGCGAGCAGTTGCGGCATCGGCTCGAACGGCTTGCCGAGGTAATCCTGGTCGAGCCCGGCCACGATCACGCGCTTACCGCGATCGGCCAGTTCGTTGACGACTGTTGGCAGGTCCTGGTCGAAGAACTGTCCTTCATCGATGCCGACGACTTCAGTGTCGTCCTCGACGAGCTGCAGCAGCGCGCGCGAGTTGGCAACGGCGCGCGAGGAAATGCGCATCTCGCTGTGCGACACAATCGCATCGTCCGCGTACCGCGTGTCGAGCGCGGGCTTGAAGATTTGCACTCGCTGCCGCGCAATCTGGGCGCGGCGAAGGCGACGGATCAACTCTTCGCTCTTGCCGCTGAACATGCTGCCGACGATGACTTCAATCCAGCCCTGGTTGGGCTGTTGACGAACTACGTCCATGGCGTCACGACGTCCGGCTACCGGCTTCGGGCTGAAGCCTCACGCTCTGGCCAGATACTCCCCGGTTTCCGTGCTGACTCGAATCACATCCCCCGTGTTGATGAACGGCGGCACACTGACGACCAGTCCAGTTTCGAGCGTTGCAGGCTTGACCTGGTTGCTGGCGGTTGCACCCTTAATGCCGGGCACGGTCTCGAGGACCTTCAGGTCCACGGTCTGCGGCAACTCGATCCCGACCGGCTCGGTGCCGTAGAACTCCACCTGAATCGTCATCTCAGGTTTCAGGTAGTTCACCGATTCGCCCAGCGCCTCGCTCGAGATATGGATCTGCTCGTAGGACGAGGTATCCATGAAGTAGTAGTCGTCCCCGTCCTGGTAGAGATACTGCATCTCACGCTCGTCCAGCGTCGCCCGCTCGACTGAATCCTCCGACCGCAATTTCTGATCCGATAACGTGCCGCTGCGGATGTTCCGCAACTTCACGCGCACGAACCCACGGAGGTTGCCCGGCGTGACGTGCTGCAACTCGAGGACCCTGAACAGGTCCTGGTCCATCTTGACGAGCATCCCCTTCTTCAAACGCGTCGCTTGTATCGTCGCCATCTTTTTTTGGTGGGTCGCTAGTGGTTTCGTCGTTGGTTGGTGACTACCGGCCGCGATCCAGCAACCGCCAACCACCAATCATACCGAATGGCTATGCTAGATTTAGCGATATGGCCTTTCCACGGTGGGATCCGTTTCGCGATCTGCTGGCCATCCAGCAGCGTCTCGATCGATTTGCACCGGCCGCGACGGGTTGGATCCCCCCGATCGATGTGCATGAAACCGTGGACGAATACGTCATCACGGCGGAGCTTCCGGGACTCGGCCGCGAGGATGTGCACATTCAGGTCAGCGACGGGCAGGTCCAGCTCTCCGGGCAGCGGCGGGAGCCTGAGGTTCCCTACGAGCAGTACCACAGAGTGGAGCGTGGCCACGGGACCTTCAGCCGGACATTTAAGCTTCCTCTTCCCGTTGACGCCGAGCGCGTCACGGCAGATCTTCGGGATGGCGTGCTGACGGTCATCTGTCCGAAAACGACGGAGGCCGCGCCGCGTCGCATCCGCGTGTCGTGACCATGCGAACACGGAGACTGATCGTCGGTCTTCTGCTTCTCACGTGCGGCTTTCTCGCCGGCCTTTTCCTGACCGGACGAATTCGCGCAACGGCGACGGAGGCCGCGCCGGAGGCGCCGCAGGCGGCGACGCCGCAGTCGGCAACGCCGCGTCCCGCGGCGCAGCTGCCGCTGCCCGCTCAGTCGGCCCTCCCTGATTTCAGCGGGGTTGCAGCCCGCACGGTTCCAGTCGTCGCAAACATTTCATCCACGCAGGTCATCCAGCGCCAGAACTCGCCGTTTTCCAACGACCCGTTCTTCCGCTATTTTTTCGGCGACGACGCCGACCTCTACGGCCCGCGGCGTGATGTCGAACGTAGCCTCGGTTCCGGCGTGATCGTCAGTTCGGATGGCTACATTCTGACAAATAACCATGTCGTCGCCGGCGAACAGGGCCGAATTTCGCTGCGGCAATTACCCGCGATCACGGTCGCGCTCGGCGACAAGCGCGAGATGCGCGCGCAGATTGTGGGCGTCGATCCCACCGTCGACCTGGCGCTGCTCAAGATCAACGCGCGGAATCTGCCCACGATGCCGTGGGGCGACTCGTCCCAACTGAAGGTTGCCCAGTGGGTGTTGGCAATCGGCAATCCGTTTCAGCTCAATGAGACAGTGACGCTTGGCATCGTCTCGGCGCTGGGCCGGACCAGCCTCGGCATCTCCGGCTACGAGGACTTCATTCAGACCGACGCCGCGATCAACCCCGGCAACTCAGGGGGCGCACTGGTGAACACGCGCGGCGACCTGATCGGCATCAACACCGCCATCTTCAGCCAGAGCGGCGGTTATCAAGGTATCGGGTTCGCGATTCCCAGCAATCTCGCGCGGCGCGTGGTCAACGACTTCCTCAAGTACGGCGAGGTCCGCCGCGGCGATATCGGCTACGTCGAATTCGCACCGCTGACGACGCAGGCAGCGGAGGAACTGGGGGCACCGAGTGCGCGAGGAGTGCTCGTGCAGCGGATGCGTCGTGATGCGGCGGCGTTTTCCGCCGGCCTCCGACCTGGAGACATCATCGTCGCCTTCAATGGAAACGCCGTCACCGACAGCGGGCCGCTTCAGCGGATGATCCAGGATTCGACGATTGGCAGCACGGCGACCATCGATGTGATTCGCGACGGCCGCCGAATGCAGATCAAGATCCCGATCGTTCGAGCGACCGAACAGTGATCCGAACGATATGGCCGTCGTAGCAATCGCGGTCGCGATTGCTGTCGCATACGTCATCGCCGACGTCGTCGCCCGCGTCGCCGATTCGGTGCTGCGGGCGATCATCGAAGACCGCGAGACGCAGGCGCAATTCGTCGACCGTCCGCGCCGCGTCGTTCGGCTCCTGGTCTTTCTGGTCATCGCGGCGGCGGTGACATCGCCGGCGCTCAAGCTCGCCGGTGTTCCGACACGTTTCGGCGGCAACCCCGAAGCCCTTCTTCGCTGGTTTCTCGACGCCGGCCTGCGCATCGTCGTCATCGCAATTGGTGCGTATTTCGTCATCCGCATCGGATCGGCGGCCGCGCGGCGGTTCGAGCGGGAGATGAGCCGTGGCACGGGGCTCAACGTCATCGAACGGACCAAACGTGCCCAAACGCTGGGCCGGCTGCTGCAGAAGGCGCTCTCGGTGCTCGTCATCGGCATCGCCGGATTGATGATCCTGCGGGAGCTGAGCGTCGACATCACGCCCGCGCTCACCGGTGCCGGCATCGCGGGTCTCGCGATCGGGTTCGGCGCGCAGACGATCGTCCGCGACGTCATCTCGGGTTTCTTCCTCATCCTCGAAGATCAATGCCGCGTCGGCGACGTCGCGGTCGTCAATGGACAGGGCGGCCTCGTCGAGGAGGTGAACCTGCGCACGATCGTCCTCAGGGATGAGGAAGGCACGGTGCACGTCTTCCCCAACGGCGAAGTGAAGACCCTTGCGAACAAGTCGAAGGACTTCTCCTACTACGTGATTACCTTCGGCGTTGCCTACGACGACGATCCCGAGCGCGTGATGTCGGCCATGCGCGACGCGGCCGCCACACTCGAGGCCGATCCCGAGTTCCGGCCGAACATCCTCGCGCCGCTCGAGATTTACGGCGTCGATGCGTTTCAAGATGCACAGCTGGTACTGAAGGCACGCATCAAGACCGTGCCGCTGAAGCAGTGGATGGTCGGGCGTGAGCTGCGGAAGCGTCTTGCGAAGACGTTCCAGGAGCGGGGAATCTCCCCGCCCACTGGCCGAATGATCGTGACTTTAGGAAATCCCGAATCCCAAATCCCAAATCCCAAATCCCAAGCGACGTGATCAGGGGATTTGGATTTGGGTTTTGGGATTTGGGTTTTGGGATTTACACCCCGTGCCCGTATCCGCTCGGATGATGGGCGGCAGCGACACCTGACGGCGTATCGAATGGATCGACGTGGTCGAGCCGCGTCGAACCGGTCCTCACCGAGCTGACCACTGCAACGACGTCGTTGTCGGAGATCGTCTTGCGCTCGTCGGCGATCGCCATCAGCGCGCGATACACCTCGACGAGCTCTCCGCCTTCGACGGTCAGACCGAGCTCGCTGCAGCGGCGTTGGACGGCGTGCCGCCCCGAGTGCTTCCCAAGCACGAGCGGGTTCCACGGGGCGCCCACGTCTTCGGCGCGCATGATTTCGTAGGTGCGGCGGTCCTTCAGGATGCCGTCCTGATGGATGCCGGCTTCGTGTGCAAAGGCATTGCGTCCGACAATCGCCTTGTTCACCTGGACCGCCTGCCCGGTCAGGCGCGTCAGCATTTCGCTCGTCGGGAAGATGTGTGTCGTCTCGATCCCGACCGAGTATGGCATCCGA